>NZ_JAMYQP010000002.1:0-325549 GCF_040320945.1 Mesorhizobium sp. M0587 | reverse complement strand
CCCCGCCTCACGACGACGCCCTTGCGCTTCGCTAACCCTTCGCCGCCATCAGGCTGGGTAGAGGACTTACACCTCCGAGCTGTCGATCATGCTCGGCACACAAAGAAAAGGCCGCCCGGAAGGCGGCCTTTTGCGATACAGAGAGGCTGCTCAGAGCGAAGACGTGATCTGCAGCTCGTTGGCACCGTCGAGCGCGTAGACGTCGTCGCGGAACTGGACGACGCCCGGTCCTGTCGACCATGCCGAAAGGTAGAGGAAATGCACCGGCACCGGGTTGGTGACCTGGATCGGCGTGTTTTCGCCGGTCTTGATCGCTGCCTCGAAATGCTGGCGGTCCCAGCCAGGCGTGTCGCGCAGGATCCAGGTGACGAGATCGCGCACGTTCTGCACGCGCACGCAGCCCGAGGAATCGAAGCGCATCATCTTGCCGAACAGGCTCTGCTGCGGCGTGTCGTGCATATAGACGCCGTCGGGGCTCGGGAAGTTGATCTTGACCGAGGCCATCGCGTTGCCCGCACCCGGATCCTGGCGGAAGCGATATTTGGCCGCATCGTCAGTCGACCAGTCGACATTGAGCGGATCGACCTCGCTGCCGTCCGGCGCGAACAAGCGGATATGGCTGTCCTTCAGGTAGTCAGGATTCTTCCGCATCAATGGAATGATATCCTTGCGCACGATCGAAACCGGCGCGTTCCAGTACGGATTGACGATGATCTCGTTGATCTTGGAATTGACGATCGGGGTCTGGCGATCGATCTTGCCGACGATCGCGGTGTGGCGAAGCACGACACGATCGTTCTCGACAGCCTCGATCTGCGCCGCCGGAATGTCGACCAGCACATAGCGGCTGCCGAGCGTGCCGGCCTTTTCGCGCAGGCGCTGCAGATTTGTCTGCAACTGGCCAAGCCGAATCTGTGCCGATACGTTCATTGCCGCATAGGTGTACTTGCCCAAAGCGCCGTCAGCAGGCAGGCCATGACGGGTCTGGAAGCGCTTGACCGCTGAATCGACATAAGAATCGAAGGCGGTCGAAACTCCAGCGCCTTGCGCCAGGTCGCCGGAAACCATCAACCGCTTGCGCAACGGCACGACATCGGGATCATCGACGCCGAGCTGCAACTTCTTGGTCGCGGGAACCTCTACCCAGCCGCCCTGCCCGACGATGTTCTGATACTGGGCGACAGCCTGTTCGGTGAAAGCGACGGTCTGCAGGCTGAAAATCGGCAGCGTCGAGGCCACTTTGCCGCCTTCGCTGGCGCGGGCGTCGAACTGGTCGTCCCAATTGCCGCGGGCCGAGGATTTCAGGATATCCCCGATCACATCCTGAGCACTCGCGTGGCCCGCCACCATGGCGGCAGCGAGCGCTGAGGCTCCGGAGAGGAAAAAACGGCGGCTGGTTCTCATGGACGTTCCAGACATTTGTAGCAGTTCGTTCACTTGCTGCGTTGATCATCGGGCGATCTCGCCCGCACTCTAAAATTGGCAATCTTAACAATTAGCCAACCATGGTCCGCATCGTCGAGCGCGAACGGGTGCCGGCGCGACGCGGTTTGCGGGTGAACGCTTGGTCTTGACCACAGCATCACTGCCATCCTCGGTTCCATTGGATTATGGCGGCAACGTGGCCTCGTCTCCAAATCGGGCCAGGCAGCGCTCCGAAAAGAAAAGACCGGTGCTTTTCGGCACCGGCCCTGACTGAAGGTCGCTGTTTCGGCCGCGCTTCTGTGGCGCGGGCCAGATCCGATGCGGCGGACGTCAATTACATCCGGTAGGCGATGGTGTCGTTCCAGAAGCGGTCGAGCCGCTGCAGGGCGCGGTTCATCTGCTTGAACTCGTCGGTGTTGATGCCGCCGACCTGCTCGATCGAGCCGACATGGCGCTCGTAGAGACCGGCAACCACTTCCGCCACCTCGTTGCCCTTCGGCGTCAGCGAGATACGGACCGAACGGCGGTCGATGCGCGAGCGCTGGTGATTGATGAAGCCGAGATCGACCAGCTTCTTCAGATTGTAGGAGACGTTCGAGCCGAGATAATAGCCACGCGAGCGCAGTTCGCCGGCCGTCAGCTCGGAATTGCCGATGTTGAACAAAAGCAGCGCCTGTATGGCATTGATGTCGGAACGGCCGTTGCGGTCGAATTCGTCCTTGATCACGTCAAGCAGACGGCGGTGCAGCCGCTCTACAAGCTGGAGCGATTCCATGTACAGCGAACGGATTGCCTCGCGGCGGTCGTCGGAAACGTTGGCGGTCTTCGCCGCCGGACGCGAATTGATCATTGTCTTTGCCTCTCGTTTGTCGCCCTGGTGATTTTTTGTTTTTCACCTTGATCGCGACACTATCGAATACTCATAAAATTCGACTTAAACGCTAGGGCTAACAAGAGCTTACCGGTAACAGGTTTCGAAAGAGGCTTAACGAACGGTCACCCGAGCAAGGATGATTAACCTAAAGATTTAGGCAATGTTCCGAGGGCGGAATCCGGGATATCGCCAGGTCGCCAATCCGCTCAACGGCTTACCCCCGCCTCGGCCGCTTCTGCATGTAGATGACGATGCGAAAAACGATATAGAGCAGCGTCACCGCGGCATGCGAGACGACAATGAGCGGACGGTGGCCGAAGAGCTCGGGGAAGCCGGCGTACATGACCGTCTCGGTCACCGCGCAGATGAACCAGATCACCGGGCCCCAGGAGGCCAGCATCCACAAGCCGGCGGCGGCAAAGGGAAAGAACACGGCGAGCACGACCGCCGCCACTTGCCAGTGCACCGGCATCAGGTCGAAGCGCCACAGGGGGCCTGGATAGAAGCCAATCAGCTTGATCCAGTAGAGAACGCCGAACAGCAGGCAGTAGCCCGATACGACGCGCTGGAACCAGGCGAAGATAACTTCCACGCCTGAAGGCTGAAGTACGACGCGTCTGGAGGTCACCTCGCTCATAGCCGAAGCTCCCGTTCGCCGAGCGGGGCGAAATAGGCGTCGACATCCGCCTCGCCGACCGCGTCCAGGGTTGCCGGCCGCCATTGCGGCTTCGATCCCTTGTCGATGATGGCGGCGCGGATGCCCTCGTAGAAATCATGGCCGGCAAGCATGCGGTTGAGAATGCGGAACTCCATCTTCATGCAATCGTCCATGGACAGGGTCGACCCGGCGCTGATCTGGCGCCAGGCGACGCGAAGGCTGGTCGGCGAGCGCGTGCGGATCGTCGCCAGCGTTCTTGCGGCGAAATCGTCGGCGCCCGCGGCGCGCTCCAGACTACCGATGGCGTCCTGCAGCGACGGTTGGGCGAAATGGCTGGAGATCGCCTCCAGCGTCGGCCTGTCGGTCTCCCGCCTCGCCTGGACGAAGAAACCACGCAGCACCGATTCCGGATCGCCGGTCAGGGCCAGCCGGTCGAGGAAGCCCGACTGGTCCTCGGCCTTGATGGTGTGGGTAGCCAACCCCGACCACAGCGGGTCGCCATAGCGGATGCGGTTGCCAGTCAGGGCCAGATACATGCCGAAGGAGCCGCCGAGATCGGGCAGCAAATGGCTGGCGCCGACATCCGGGAAAAAGCCGATGCCGACTTCCGGCATGGCGAACTGGGCATTCTCGGTCATCACCCGGTGCGAACCGTGGAAGGAAATGCCGACACCGCCGCCCATGACGATGCCATCGATCAGAGCGACGTAAGGCTTCTTGAAGCTGTTGATGCGGGCATTGAGCCGATATTCGTCGGCGAAGAATTCGACCGGCGGCTTTCCGGCCCGTCCGGCCTCGTAGATGTGCAGGATATCGCCTCCGGCCGAAAACGCCCTGCCCTCGGCCTTGACGACGACGACGTCGATGCCCGGATCCCGCTCCCAGGCGCGCAAAGCCTTTGCCAGGGCGTTGACCATGCGATGCGTCACCGCATTGAGCGCGTGCGGCCGCGTCAGCGTGACGATGCCGGCCCGGCCCAGATGCTCGAAGCGGATCTCGTCGCCTCCGCCAAAATCCATCGTGAAAGAATCCCTTCCCGCGCCGCCGGGACTGAAGTGCTAAAGCGTGGCGCATGGATGCGTCAATGCCGGGACGCACCGCACGGCTCCGAACGTTGGCAAAAGGCGGCTAACACCGGCGGTGCCGGCGCTTTTTATGCCGGCAGCTTTTCACGATAGGAATTTTTTCTTGACAGGGTGAGTGCAGCTATGGTAGATATTTACCTATGGTGCAGATTTGCGCCAATGACCCGCCGCACAGGCGGGTTTTTCGTTTGATGCTTCTCAACCAACGCGCCGGCGAACGCTCCAGTGGAGCGTCGGCGAACGCTCCAGAGGAACCCGTTGAACCGGGTTTCGTTGCCGTGCCACCGCAACCGCTTGGCTCGCGTCGGGGGCCGGTGCTAAAAATCGAACCGTAATGCCGGCAACGATGAGAAACCGGGCGGCATGCGTGCTGCAACGCGGCGCTGGCGGGTCTTTGAACGGGGGGTGTGTCCATGACTCGATTTTTGCGCCGAGCACTGGTGTCGATGGCGCTGATCGGCATCTGCCTGGCTGTCCATCCAGCCTTGGCGACAAACCTCGCCGAACTTTACCGATCGCAGACCATCGTCAACGGCAAGTACGAGAAAAACCGCCAGTCCGGTTTCAAGCGCTGTCTCGACGCGGTTCTGGTCCGGGTTTCCGGCGATCAGCGCCTGCCGGCCAAACCGGAGATGTCAGTCCTGCGCGAGAAGGCCGGCAGCTTCGTCGCCGGCTTCAGCTACCGCGACCGCATGGAAGGCATTCCCAACCATGACGATCAAGGCACGTACGATCGGCCGCACAACCTCTATTGCCAGTACACGCCGGCGGTGATCGACCCGCTGCTGGCATCGCTCGGCAGCAAGCCGTGGCTGATGGAGCGGCCACGGCTGGCGGTATTTTTGGCGACCGAGCGCGGCGCCAGGCGTTTCGCGCTCGATGCCGACGATGAGCGCGGCCTGCTGATGCGCGAATCGTTCAGCAATGCCGCCGCGCCGCTCGCCATGCAGGTGGCGTTTCCCACGGCAGCGCAGCTGTCGCAGGCAGCGTTGGACGACAGGAACCTGCGCGACGCCGAGGTGACGATGCTGGACGCTGTGGCCAAGAAAGCCGGCGCCGACCAAGCGCTGGCCGGCAGTATCGTGTGGAGCGATAAGGAACTGGGCTGGATCGCCGACTGGCGCCTGGCGACGGCCGGGAATACCTATCGCTGGCAGGTGCGCGGGGTTTCCTTCGACGACGCCTTTCGCGTCGCCCTGCGTGGCGCGGCGCAGATCCTGTCGGGCAATGGGCAACCGGAATAGAACGCGGCCGGATCGCTGGCACAAACGTGTCGCATTGGTCAGCGGCAAGGGGCCGTGGTAAAAACCCGCCGATCCGGAGTTTAGGCAAATGAACAAATTCACCCCGACAAAGCCAGCCGGCGCGCGCAGCGTCGACGACATCACCGGCAGCCGGCGTTTGCGCCGCATGCGCAAGGCCGACTGGTCGCGCCGTCTGGTGCAGGAGAACCGGCTTACGGTCGACGACCTGATCTGGCCGATCTTCGTCGTCGATGGCAAAAATGTGCGAGAGCCGATCGCCGCCATGCCCGGCGTGTTCCGCATGTCGATCGACCTTGCCATCAAGGAGGCTGAACGCGCGGCAAAACTTGGCATTCCCGCGCTTGCCACCTTCCCCAATGTCGACATCTCGTTGCGCGACCAGACGGGCTCGCACATCCTCGACCCGGAAAACGTCATCAACCGCGCCACGCGGGCGATAAAGGACGCGGTGCCGCAGATCGGCATCATTACCGATGCCGCGCTCGACCCCTTCACCAGCCACGGCCATGACGGCATCCTGCGCGACGGCATCGTCGTCAACGACGAAACGGTCGAACAGGTCGCGGCGGCGGCAGTGATCCAGGCGGCCGCCGGCGCCGACATCATCGCACCGTCGGACATGATGGACGGCCGGATCGGCGCCATCCGCGAGGCGCTCGACGCCAACGGCTTCCAGGACGTGGCGATCATGTCCTACGCGACCAAATTCGCCTCGGCCTTCTACGGCCCCTACCGCGAAGCGGTGGGCACCGCCGGCCTGCTCAAGGGCGACAAGAAGACCTATTACATCGATCACGCCAATTCCGATGAGGCGGTGCGCGAGGCCGAACAGGACCTCGCCGAAGGCGCCGACATGCTGATGGTCAAGCCTGGCTTGCCCTATCTGGACATCATCCGGAGGTTGAAGGACGAATTCCAGATGCCGACCTTTGCCTACCAGGTGTCGGGCGAATATTCGATGATCAAGGCGGCTGCCGCCAATGGCTGGATCGATGGCGAGAAGGCGATGCTGGAATCGCTGCTCGCCTTCAAGCGCGCCGGCTGCGACGGGATCCTGACCTATTTTGCGCCCGAAGTGGCGGAGCTGCTGAAGGGATAGCAGTCCGGTCGTTTTGGAATTTTGGCAACAATCCGCTAGAATGAACTTATGAGCAGGAATGACGTCATTCGGCAGTTGCAGAGAAACGCGGATGCTATCAAAGGCATGGGCGCGACTTCGCTTTATCTGTTCGGATCGATGGCGCGGGACGACGCGCGGCCGGACAGTGACCTCGATCTGTTCATCGATTATGATCCTGCGAGGCGTTTCTCGCTGATCGACCTGGTCGGCATCAAGCAATTTCTCGAAGAGACGATGTCAGCAGAGATTGATATCACCACCCGCGACAGCCTTAACCCAATGTTGAAGGCCGATATCGAACGATCGGCTGTGCGCATATTTTGATGGCAGCGCGTCGGATCGAACCGATTCTAGCCGAAATAATAGAGGCTTTGGATGGTATTATCGCTGCCACAACCGGTAAGACTCTGGATGACTTCAACAGCGACTGGCTGCTTCGACATGGCACCGAACGCGGGATCGAAATCGTTTCCGAAGCTGCGCGACATATTCCGGAGGATCTGACAGCTCTTGCTCCTGAGATTCCATGGAAACAAGTTCGTGGAATAGGCAACGTTTTGCGTCACGAATACCACAAGACTTCCGGTGCGATAGTGTGGGCCGTGGTGACGGATAACCTACTCCCCCTACGTCTTGCCGTCGAACGTATGCTCGAAGCGTCGAAGCCCCGATAATTCTGACTTCCAGCACGAGCTGCGGCGCACCCTGTTTCGCCCACTGTGCAAGTGCGATGTCGCTCTCGTGTATACAACCCCTCTCCTGACGATGAAGCATTTCGTACGTCGGCTTGGTCGGGCGTCGTCGAAAAAAACCGCTTGCAAATCGCAATCAGTTTGCTACAAGGAAACTACTTGCAAAACACAATCGGTTATCGAGGAGACCTTTCATGTCCAAGCTTCGCGTCAATGCATTCAGTCTGTCGCTTGACGGCTATGGTGCCGGTCCGGACCAGGATCTGCAAAATCCGCTCGGCGTCGGCGGCCCAGCCGTGCACAAATGGGCCTTCAGCACCCGCACCTTTCGGAAAATGTTCGGCGAAGAGGGCGGCGCGACGACCGGCGCCGATGAGGATTTCGCGGCGCGCAGTTTCGAGAATGTCGGCGCATGGATCCTCGGCCGCAACATGTTCGGGCCGATCCGCGGCGAATGGCCTGACGACAGCTGGAAAGGCTGGTGGGGCGACAACCCTCCCTACCATGTGCCGGTCTTCGTGTTGACGCACCACGAACGGGCACCCATCACGATGGAAAGAGGCACGACCTTCTATTTTGTGACCGACGGCATCCATTCGGCGCTCGAGCAGGCGAAGGCGGCGGCGGGTGGCAAGGATGTGCGGGTTGGCGGCGGCGTCGCCACCATCCGGCAATATCTTCAGGAGAGATTGATCAACGAGATGCATCTGGCAATCTCGCCGGTGTTGCTTGGCAAGGGCGAGAACCTTTTTGCCGGCCTGGATATGCTGGAGTTGGGCTACCATTGCAGCGAGCAGGTGGCAACGGATCTTGCCACGCATGTGGTCATCAAGCGCGTGTAGGCGCTTGATGAAACTCTGGTGATTAGCGAAATCCTCGCGCCAGCCTCTTTCTCCCCGTCACTATACGGGGAGAAATGCCCGGCAGGGCAATGAGGGGCAGCGCAAACAGGTTGAATATTGCGTCGCCGGGAATATCACTGATGGCAATATGGTAGCAGAATAAATTGAGCCTACGCAGCGATTTGTGAGGATTCAACCATCGACGTCGGCGCCGCCCCTCATCCGCCTGCCGGTCCTCCGCAGCAGCTTCGGAGGGTGGACCGGCACCTTCTTCCCGTATAGTGACGGGAAGAAGGGAGTAGTCCATCAATACTTCTCCGGCACGTAAAGCTCGCCGGGCAGCACCTGGCGCTCGTATTCCGGGTTGAAGACGCGCTCCGGCAGCGATATCTCCTCGTGCGGCACTTCCTCGTAGGGAACCTGCTGCAGCAGATGGTCGATGCAGTTCAGCCGCGCCCGCTTCTTATCGTTGCCCTCGACGATGAACCATGGCGCCTCGGGAATGTTGGTGCGGGCGAACGTCTCTTCCTTGGCCTTGGTGTATTGCTCCCAGCGCACGCGCGACTCCAGATCCATCGGCGACAGCTTCCACTGCTTCATCGGATCGTGGATGCGCATGAGGAAACGCATCTGCTGCTCCTCGTCGGTGATCGAGAACCAGTATTTGACCAGCGTGATGCCGGAGCGCACCAGCATGCGCTCGAACTCCGGCACGTCGTGGAAGAACTCTTCCACCTGGTCCGGCCCGGCGAACCCCATCACCCGCTCGACGCCGGAGCGGTTGTACCAGGAGCGGTCGAAGAGCACGATCTCACCGCCCGCCGGCAGATGCGGGACATAGCGCTGGAAATACCATTGTGACTTCTCGCGCTCGGTCGGCGCCGGCAGCGCCACGACGCGGCAGATGCGCGGATTGAGCCGCTGGGTGATGCGCTTGATGACGCCGCCCTTGCCGGCGGAATCGCGGCCCTCGAAAATCACCACCAGCTTCTTCTTGTGATGGGCGACCCAGGACTGCAGCTTGATCAATTCCGACTGCAAGGCGATCAAGTCGCGAAAATACTGCATGCGATCGATCGAGGGCGGATGCGAGTTCTTGTAGATCTTGGCGATCTCCATCGACAGCGCCGGCTCCGATAATTCGAGCTCATAGTCTTCGTCGAGCGTGTCGGCGAGTTCTGCTTCGAGCCAGTCCTTGGCGGGAGAATTCTGTTTTTCCTCGGTCATTTTCGCTGCTCCGCTTGCAAGCCCTGTCGGTCACGTCAGGCGCTCCAAGCTCCTGACCTGCGTCCGGGAATGGCAACACCTGAGCCGACTTCAGTATAGGCCGGCAATGACGGTTTTATTGCAGCCTGGTCTTGACCGCCGCCGCCGCTACAAATCCGCGAGGCATGATCGATCCGTCGTCGTGGCATGGCGACAAACGATCCAAATTGTCCTACAAATACCTGCTACATCGGGGCTACCCTTCCCCTCCTTTTCCCAATGCAATCGCGAGGACCGACATGGAATACCGCACCCTCGGCCGTTCCGGCTTGAAAGTTTCGACACTGACCATGGGAACCATGACCTTCGGCGGCGCCGGCGCGTTTTCGGCTGTCGGCAAGACCGACCTCGACGAGGCACGCCGGATGATCGACATCTGCATCGATGCCGGCATCAACCTGATCGACACCGCCAATGTCTATTCGAACGGCATTTCCGAGGAGATCATCGGCGAAGCGCTCGGCGGCAAGCGCAAGGGCGACGTGCTGATAGCCTCCAAGGCGCGGATGCGGATCGGCAATGGTCCCAACGATGAAGGCCTGTCGCGCTATCATCTGATCCGCGAATGCGAGAAGAGCCTCAAGCGCCTGAAGACCGATGTCATCGACATTTACTTCCTGCACGAATGGGACGGTGCAACCCCGCTGGAGGAAACCATTGCCGCGCTCGACACGCTGGTTACCCAAGGCAAGGTTCGCTATGTCGGCTGTTCCAACTATTCAGGCTGGCAGGTGATGAAGGCGCTCTCCATCAGCGACAGCCACCACCAGCCGCGCTTCGTCACCCAGCAGATCCACTACACGCTGGAGGCGCGCGAGGCCGAATACGAGCTGCTGCCGATTTCGGTCGACCAGGGGCTGGGCGTGCTGGTGTGGAGCCCGCTCGCCGGCGGATTGCTTTCCGGCAAATACCGCCGCGACAGCCCGACCGCCCGCCAACTCGCCGGCTGGTCGGAACCGCCGATCCGCGATGAGGACCGGCTGTGGCGGATCGTCGATATCCTCGTTGAGATCGGTACTCAGCGCGGCGTGTCGGCCGCGCAGGTGGCCCTCGCCTGGCTGCTCGGCCGGCCTGCCATCAGTTCGCTGGTGATCGGCGCGCGCAGCGAAACGCAGCTCAAGGACAATATCGCAGCCGCAAGCCTTGCGCTCTCGGACGACGAACGCGGGCGCCTCGACACGGTCAGCAGGCCGCCCCTGCTCTACCCCTACTGGCACCAGCAACTGACGGCAAAAGACCGTTTTGGCGCCGCCGACCTCGTGATTGACCGATGCGGCGTCTGACCCGCGATTTTCGATCATGTGGCGGGCGATACCCGCCGGCGGCTAACCCGAAATGAAGCGCCAGACCTCTGCGTCCGGTTTGACCTGGCCGCTGAGCACAAAGTATTTATAGAGCACGAGCAGGGAGATCGCCTGCTCGGTCCGCTCGTCGGCGAATGTCCGGCAATAGGCGTTCGCGGCGGCGATGATGCGTTCGGCCCGTTCGGGGTGCCGCTCGAAATAAGCCACGCGTTCCGCGAGATCGGCGAAGTCCGATTCGAGCGGCACATAATGGACATCGGGTTCGAGTTGCTTTTCGGCAAACCATGTCTCGTATGTCGGCGGCGGCATCAAGCAAAGCGAGTTGGAATTCAGGATCCATTTGAGATTGGTCGCCACGTCATTGCCTTCGAGCGAAACAATGTAGCGATAACGCTGGTGCTGGCTGATGCTGAGATAGGGTTTGCTGTACTCGGCCGGTGCGTTCGGCTTGTGCGAGCCGGCGTCGCAGAACCGCAGGTCACACACCGCATCCAGAAATCTTGTCCGGATCGGATTGTTGAGATCGCCGCGCCAGACCACGGCCGGGAGCTTGTCGGCGAATGCGGTTGCATCGGCCGGCATCTGGAAGTGACGGAACTTGTCGAGCTTCATGATGACCGCGTTCTTGTCGTCGGCGCGGATCGGCCTATCCTTGACGATCGACGGCACCTTCGGCACGTCGATCACGTCGCCGAACTCCAGGTCGATCAGCAATCCGGGATCGAAGTAGCGGGCAAATTCCTTCAGGTCGTAATAGTACATGGTCGGCGTGAAGGGCAGCCTGTTGATGCGCACGGCATCGGGGCTGGGCACGAAGCCATCCTGCAGCTTGTTGTAGTAATTCAGGCGCCGGCGCGCCGCTTCGCCCGAAAGCCTCGCCATCTCCAGGTGAGCGCCCAATCTGCGGCGGAACAATGCCTGCGGGACGGCATCGCGCGCAAAGTTGCGCGCATAGTAGAAAACCCTTGCGGTCGTTCGCGCAATTGTGGCCATAGCTCACTTGATCAAGATAAACAGGCAGCTCTCAATAGGTCGGCGCCCCGGCACTTCCTACACCATTGTGCCGCGCATCTTGCAAGTCCCCGAACAGATCGTTGTGACGTCCGGATAGTTTCGCTCCGGCTGTTGTGTTTGGCAGCCAATGCTCCTAGGCAGGGTCAGAGCCCCAGGGCCAATCAAAAAAGGAGCCGGTATGGCGCGAGCACCAAACTACGATCAGGAACGCAAGGAACGCGACCGCCAGAAAGCGGCCAAGAAGGCCGAGAAGCAGGCGGCCAAGGTCGCGGCGCGGGAACGTTCGAAACCCGAGGGCGAAGGCGAGACTGAGACCGAAACGGAAGAATGACGGCATGCGGCCCGCGAATGCGGGCCGTGCCTCAATCTCCATTGTCGTCCTGTAATCAGGCAGGAGCCTTGTCGCTGACGAAAACGTCCACTTCACGCGCCGCCGCGATAAAGGCGCGCCTGGCGTTCATGGCCGGCTTGTCCCCGGCCAGCGCGTCGTGGCAGGCCTGCAGCGCCGCGCGATGCTTAGGGCTGCGCTTTCCGGGCCAGCTGTTGAGAAGGTAATCGGAAGCCTCCCTTGCCGAGCGCAGGACCTGAGTGCTTCCCGCCGTGACGGACTTGACGGTCACGGGTGTTTCAAATCGGTTGTTTTCCATCGCCGCTCTTACGCCATCGGCGCCCGTGAAGCGAGGCCGAAAGTGCGCTTCACGTTCGGCCGGAAACTTTTCGCATGGCCCTGCCCCAGCTAGGCAGCGACGACGGCAAATCCCCTGGCGCGAAGACCGCGTCGATCGTTGGCGAGCGACGTGACCAGCCGGTCGCGGCTGCCGATGATATGGGCCGAAAGCAAGCGCGCGGCTCCATCGCCGTCGCCAAGGCGTGTCGCCGCCAGAATGGCGCGATGCTCGGCCCAGGCGCGAACAAGCGCAGCTTGATCGCGAACCTCCAGCCAGCGAGCCCGCGACAGCCGTGTCATGGCATCGCGAACGGCCCGGAACAGGAATTCGTTGCCTGACAGGCGCGCCAACTCGATGTGAAAATCCATGCCGATACGATGCCATTCCTCGCGCGGCGTTTCGTTGTCGCAGGAATCGAGCATTGCCTCGATCACATCGACGGCGCTTCTGTCGGCTTGGGCGCTCGTCAGCCGCACAGCCGCGATCTCGACCGCCTCGCGATAGACCGCGATCTGCTCGAGTTCGGCCAGATTGATGGGTGAAACCGTCCAGCCGCGCCCGTCCCTGCCGACCAGCCCCTCGGTCTCCAGCCGCAGCAGCGCCGCCCTGACCGGGGTGCGCGAGGCGCCGAAGCGGCCTTCGATCCAACGCTCGGTCAGGCGCTCGCCGGGCCCGATCTCCAACCCCAGGATCATCTCGCGAAGCTGCCGCTCGACGTTCTGCATTTGCGACATCGCGTTTCCCTTTCGAGGCCGCATTGACAGCGGCGAGGCTGAGGTCCATGACGGATACCAGATTGGTATCCCAAATTGGTATCCGCTACAATCCCCCCGACATTCGGCAGGCAAGGCAATGGCACAGGACAATACGCAACAGCAGGGCTACAACATCCACTGGCGGCGCAATCTCGCCGTCTGCTTCGCCGGCTCGTTCAGCACGCTCATTGCCATGACCCTGCTGTTGCCTTTCCTGCCGCTCTACGTCGAACAGCTGGGCGCCGAGGGCCATGTGGCGATCGTGCAGTGGTCGGGCATCGCCTATGGGGCGACCTTCTTCGCCGCGGCGATGGTCGCGCCGCTGTGGGGACGTCTTGGCGACCGCTACGGCCGCAAGCTGATGCTGGTGCGGGCCAGTTTCGGCATGGCGCTCTGCATGTCGCTGACGGGCATGGTCGAGACCGTCTGGCAACTGGTGCTGCTGCGCCTGCTGATCGGTTTTGCCGGCGGCTATTCCTCGGGTTCGACCATATTGGTGGCCATGCAGACGCCGAAAGACCGCTCCGGCTGGGCCCTGGGCGTGTTGTCGGCGGGGATCACGGCAGGCTCGCTGGTCGGCCCCCTGCTGGGTGGCGCGCTGCCGCCACTGATCGGCATTCGCGCGACCTTCCTGTTGTCCGGCGGCGTCATCTTTCTTGCCTTCCTGGCAACGACGTTCCTGATCAAGGAGAACACGCGAGCCGAGGCGGCAAAAGCCGCATCGGCGGCGAATCCGAAAAGCGGCTGGTCGCAGGTTCCCGACAAGCGGCCGGTCGTCGCCATGCTGACCACTGGCATGCTGCTCGCCTTCGCCACCATGTCGATCGAGCCGATCATCACGGTCTACGTGCAGCAGCTCATCGAGGATCAGAGCCGGGTGACGCTAGTCGCCGGCGTCGTGATGTCGGCGACAGCGCTCGGCGCGATTGTCTCCGCCTCATGGCTCGGCAAGCTTGCCGATCGCGTTGGCCACTGGAACGTCGTCGTCGGGGCGCTGGCCGTCTCGGCCCTGCTGCTCATCCCGCAGGCCTTCGTCACCAATAGCTGGCAACTGATCGCCCTACGTCTCCTGATGGGCCTAGCGCTTGGCGGCCTGCTGCCATGCATCACCAGCGTTATCAGGCACAATGTGCCGGACGGCGTCGGCGGCAATGTGCTGGGCTTGTCGATCTCGGCGCAGTATGTCGGACAGGTCGCAGGGCCGCTGGCCGGCGGCTTCGTGGGCGGCCGTTTCGGCATGCCGGCGGTGTTTCTCGGCACATCGGTGCTGATGGCGGGAGGAGCGGTCTACAACTGGATTGTTCAGTCGCGGCGAACGCGGCATATGATGCTTGAGGCGGGCGAGCCCTGAGGGTTTGCCCGGCCGGACCAACCGCACAAGGGAGCGCTCCAACATGAACCTCGCCGATCCAAACGGCAGCCGTGTCCTTGTGTTTGCCGGCGGTCTCGTCGGCGCGGCGGGGGTGGCGCTGTCGGCGGCGGCGGCGCATGGTGGCGGCGCCTTCACCGGCACGGCCGCGTCCTTCCTGCTGATGCACGCCCCGGTCTTTCTGGCCGTTGGCCTCATTGGCGCAAACCGCTTCCTGCGGATCGCCAGCCTGGTGCTTTTGACCGGGCTCCTGCTTTTTGCTGGCGACCTTGTCGCGCGCGATTTGTTCGGCGCGAGATTGTTTCCGATGTCGGCGCCAATCGGAGGCAGCCTGCTCATCGCCGGGTGGCTGGCGATCGCGGTCTCCGCCCTGGTGCGTCCACGTCCCTGAGCATTCGGCGAGGCTCAGTCCCGACGGCGTCCTGGCCGGCCCCAGAAGTCACGGTTGCGCGTGGCGGGCTTTGCCAGGCGCCGCGCCTCCGGCCGCTCGGCAGCCGGCGAGATGCCCCAGTAATTGCGGTAAATGTCTGCGAACAGATGATTGATGGGATGCATGGTCTGTCTCCCTGTGCTTGAATCGATCCAATCGATGGGCAAAAAAATGCCGCCGGTCAGATCCGCTTGCGCCTCACGAGAAAACGCAGGTCGCGAACCCACGGGCCGGCACCGTCGCGCGGCTTACGCCTGGCGGTGGTCGACCCAATATTCCAGTCGTTGCGATAGATGTCTTCGAACAGATAGTTGACGGGGTGCATGATGCTCCTCCTCTTCGGCAATCGGGCAGGCGAATGTGCCACTTTGGATCGATTCAAACATAGGTCCTCGGCCAGCGCTGGTCAAGCAATAAATTGAATCGATCCAACGAAAATACTAGATGCAACTCAAGAACGTGCTAAATGCAGGCTAGGAGGCACGCAGAATGGCGCCACTTACCGCAGGCAATCGACGACCCGTCCGGCTGGCCGACATCGCCAAGGCCGCCGGTGTTTCGCACGGCACCGCATCCAATGTTTTCAGCCGCCCCGAGATCGTGCGCGAGGAAGTCCGTGAACGGGTCAAGGCGGCGGCCGAGGCGATGGGCTATGGCGGCCCGGATCCCAAGGGCCGGCTGCTGCGGGCCGGCAAGGTCAACGCCATCGGCGTGGCGACGGCAGAGCCCCTCTCCTACTTCTTCGACGATCCCTTTGCGCGCGTCATGATGGCTGGCATCTCCCAAGCTTGCGACGCAACAGGGGCTGGTATCTCCCTTGTTTCAGCCGCCAACAGCGAACAGCTTGCCTGGAACATCCAGAGCGCCCTGGTCGACGGCTTCATCGTCTTCTGTATCGAAGGCGGCTCGCGGCTGGTCGAGCTGGCACGAGAGCGCAAGCTTCCCTTTGTGGCGCTCGACCTGGATTCCGAGGACGGGTCGGTCGCGGCGATCGGTGTCGACAACATCGCCGGGGCCGGCCTGGCGGCGCGTCATCTGACGGATCTCGGGCATCGCCGCTTTGCCGTGCTGGCGCTGCCTTTCGCCGATGGCAGGACAGGCCTTATTTCGCCCGAGGAGCTTCGCGCCGCGGCCTATGCCGGGACACGCGATCGCCTCACCGGATATTTCCGGGAGCTTTCGCGGGTTGGCATCGACACGTCCACAGTGCCCGTCTACGAAACCGCCAACGATGCCGCCAGCACAAAGGCCGGGCTGGAAACGATCTTTGCTTCCGGCGAGCCACCCACGGCCATCCTGGCGATGTCGGACAGAATGGCCCTGGCAACGCTCGAATGGCTGAGTGCGCGCAACCTGAGCGTCCCCGGCGACGTTTCCGTCGTTGGCTTCGATGGTGTTCCGGAAGGAGCGGTATCGGAGCCGCCATTGACCACGGTCGCCCAGCCGATCGCGGAGATGGGGCGCCTGGCCGTCAAGGCGATCCTGGAAAGCGATGGCCAGGTTCGCCGGCAGCAACTGCCTGTCGAACTGATCGTGCGGGGTTCGTCGGCTCCCCCAGCCGGCTGAACCGACCGAAGCAATTCCGGGAAAACAGCTCCAGGCGGCTCATCGATTGGCTCTCGCCGCCACGGCCGAGATGCCGAAAGACGCACGGACGGGTTGGGTCGTCCGGGCCTTGCCCGAGCCGCCGATGGCCGACAGCCATTCGAGATAGAAGGCAAGCGCGAACTGCATGGCGATGCCGGCCGATATCAGCAGGCCGTCATAGGCAAGGCCACCCGGATTGATCAGTTTCATCACCTGGGCGACCATGGCGATCACCGTGCCGGCGATGAAGACCGGCAGCGAACGCTTGCCGAGTATCGCCAGCGGATGATCGGGGCTGGTGCGGAACAGGTTGGAGAACGCCGGCAGAGCCACGAACAGGTAGCTGACCGCGAGGATATGCAACAGCCGCGGCAGCGACAGGAAGGTCTTGTCGAAACCGCCGAGCACCACGGGCAGGTTGAACCACGTTACGTGTCCCCAGAGCGGGCTGTGCACCCATACCGCCGCCGTCAGCACATAGGCGGCGGCCGCGCCGACCAGCCAGCGGTTGACCGGAATGACACCGCCGCGCCTGATATGCAGCATGGCGGCAATGCCGATGTTGAACAGGAACTGCCAGGACAGAGGATTGAGGAACCAGAAACCAGGCTCGGGATAGTTCGGCGGAGCGATCTGCCAGATGCCGGCGAAAAGCCACAGCAAGCCCGACACGGTCAGCCCAGCAAGCGGCCTGTGGCCGATGAACAGGACAAAGACCGGCGCCATCAAAAGCAGCGCGGCATAGACCGGCAGGATGTTGTTGTAGCCGAGCTGATGGCCGAGCGTGACAATACCGACCAGCACTTCGGGCGTGTTCTTCATCAGCGGCTCGATGTTGATCAGCTTCAAGAGCTCCGGCTTTTTGGCGAACACCGCCACGGCGCAGAACAAGCCCATCACCACCATTGTCGTCACGATATGGGCGATATAAAGCACACACGCCCGCCGCCACATCTTCAATGTCGCGAGAAGACGGCCGCCCGGCCGGAACTTCGTGCCATAGGCAAGCGCGACGGAGATGCCGGAGATGAGCACGAACGCCTCGGCGGCGTCCGAAAAGCCGAAATTCTTGTAGGTCAAGGCCTCGAAGGCCGTACCCGGCACATGGTCGATGAAAATGGTCAGCAACGCGAGCGCGCGCACCACATCGATACGCGTATCGCGTTCCGGCGAAGCAGGGGTGGTCATCGAGAAAAGGCCTCAAAGCTGGTCGTTCATAGGGGCAATGCGATGCCGGCGCACCGCTTCGATTCCTCCCGCAGGAAATGTATCGGCCCGAAAACGGGCTGGAGTGCGCCCGGTTCAATCAACTTTCGCAGAGCATGAAAATATTGCGTTTTGAAGCCGGCAAATTGAGCGAAACGAAATGTAATCAAAGGGATGCGGAATGACCGACGAGAACGTCGAAAACGGCAAGCTGCTGCTGGATCTGGCCTTTCCCTATCGTCTTGACGCAGCCGGCGGAACCAGCCGCGCATGCCTCTTCCTGCTGCATGGATCGGGCGCCGACGAGACAAGCCTGTTGCCACTGGCGAAACGGATAGCGCCCGGAGCCGTATTGGTGGCGGTACGCGGACGCGTCCCCCAGGAGGATGGCTTCCGCTGGTTCGAGCGGATCACCCCGACGCGTTTCGACCAGACAAGCGTCCTTGCCGAGACGGCTGCTTTCGGGCAGTTCGTCGCCAAGGTCGGGGATCGGCACGGGATCGATCCCGCAGGCGCCGTCTTCCTCGGCTATTCGAACGGCGCCAATCTGGTTTCCAGCCTGATGCTGCTCCATCCAGGCATGGTCAGGGCGGCGGCGCTGCTCAGGCCAATGCTTGTGCTTGACCAGGCGCCGGCAACGGATCTCCGGGGGACGCGGACGCTGATCGTCGCCGGCGCCGCCGACGAGACCTACGGGCCCTTCGCACCGGCGCTGGTGAGGCTGCTCAGCGAGCACGGCGCCGAGGTCGACGCCCGCATTATTTCCTCAGGCCATGAAGTCGGTGATCCAGACGCTGCGATCGTCAGGCAATGGTTGGCAGGATCGGCGGCGCTGGCGCAGGCAAGCTGACCGGCCGCACGAAGCGATCGAGGCGCGGAGAAAATGAGATCCGTCTCTCTCAGATGGTCTCTGGGTGGGCCCTACCCCCGCCCCATCCTGTTCCAGGCGTCGAGACCAGCGATCTTGTAGGCTTCGGCGAGCGTCGGATAGTTGAAGGTATTGTTGACGAAGAAGTCGACGGTGCCGCCGAGATTGATGACAGCCTGGCCGATGTGAATGAGTTCGGTTGCCCCTTCGCCGACAATATGCGCGCCGAGCAGCCGGCGCGTCTCGATCGAAAACAACAGCTTCAGGAAACCGGTGTTGACGCCCATGATATGGCCGCGCGAGGTCTCGCGGAAGCGTGCCACGCCAACCTCGTAGGCAGCACCGCTCTCGCGCACCTGCTCCTCGGATTGGCCGACGGTGGAGATCTCCGGCACCGCGTAGATGCCATAAGGGAAGGTTTCCGGCGGCGGCGGCAACGAAACACCGAAGGCATGGCAGGCGGCCACCCTGCCCTGCTCCATCGAGGTCGAGGCGAGGCTCGGAAAGCCGATCACGTCGCCGGCAGCATAGATGTTGGGCACGCTCGTCTGGAAAGTCTGCGGATCGACCTTGATACGGCCTCTGGGATCGGCATCGATGCCGACGACGTCCAGCCCCAGGCTGCCGACATTGCCGGTGCGGCCGGCGGCATAGAGCACGACCTCCGAACGGATGGTGCGGCCATCGGCCAGTTCTACTTCGGCTGCTTCAGGCTTGGAGCGGATTTCCTTCACCGCGCTGCCCAGCCTTATCGTCATGCCGCGATCGCGCATCTGGTGAATGAAATCGTCGACGATCTCGCGATCGACGAAATCGAGCATGGAATTGCGCGGCTCGACCAGCGTCACCGGCACGTCGAGCGCCGAGAAGATCGTGGCGTATTCGACACCGATCACGCCGGCGCCGATGACGGTCAGCGTGCGCGGCAGGCGGTCGAGTTCGAGCATCTCGTCGCTGTCGAAGACGCGGCTTTTGTCGAAAGGCACGTCGCCCGGCCGGTGCGGCCTTGTGCCGACCGCGATCAGCGCGTTGGAAAAACCGACTTCGCTGTAGTCGCCATTATCTGATGTCAGGCTGACCTTGTTGGGGCCAAGAAACTTCACCGACGCACGCGCGCTCTTGACCGTATTGCGCATGAACTGGTGCTGCAGCACCTCGACCTCGTGATCGAGTGTCTTGTGCAGGCGCTCGATCAGATCGCCGACCGAAATATCCTGCTTGACGCGGTAGCCGCGGCCATAGAAGCCACGTTCGCGCCAGCCCGAGAGGTTGAGCACCGTCTCGCGCAACGTTTTCGACGGAATGGTGCCGGTATGGACGGAGACGCCGCCGAGGCGCCGGCCTCGGTCGACCACCAGCACCGACTTGCCGAGCTTGGCCGACTGCACGGCGGCGCGGCGCCCGGAAGGGCCGCTGCCGATGACCAGCATGTCGTAATCCATATTGCCCCGTCCCCTTTGCCCCAGAACGCTCTGTTGCGCCGCAGCAAGCTAATGCCATCCGTGCGGCAAATTCAACCGGTCCAGATTGTACCTCACCCCTTTCGGGCCTTGCGTGCGCTGGGGAAGCTCAACCTTGATTCCGCCGCGTGTCTTCACCATTTCATTGCTGAGCGGCCCACACCCTATGTCGGGCCTTGTTACGAGGAAATGACATGAACGCTCGCGTTCTCGACGGCGAAATCATCAACACCCGGCTCGACGATGTCAGGGCCTATGAAGGCGTGCGCACAAGGCGCATCCTGGCCTTCGTGCTCGACTACATCATCGTCGCCTTGCTCACCATTCCGTTCGCCATACTGGTGTTTTTCCTCGGACTTTTGACGCTCGGCCTTGGCTGGATGCTGTTTGGCATCCTCGTTCCGGCCGTTGCGATCCTCTACATCTGGAACACGCTGGGCAGCGCCGACCAGGCCACCACGGGCATGAAAATGATGGGCATCCGCCTCGACCGGCTCGACGGCAGGCCGATCGACGGCCTGACCGCGGTCGTCCATTCCGTGCTGTTCTGGGCCGGCAACGTCATTCTCTCGCCGCTGGTCCTGCTGGTGACCCTGTTTGCCGACCGCAAGCGCACGCTGCACGATCTTCTGCTCGGCACGGTGGTCAGCCGCACCGGCCATTGACGGCATTTCCGGGAAGCGCTACCGGCGCGTCAGCGCAAATGTGAAGGCGTTCACCCAGCCGCGCCTTCATAATCCTGTTGAATTTTTCGCTTTCCGCGCCAAAGGTAGAGCGACTCGAAGGAGCGTATCCTAGACTCGATGACGCAGCATCCGACCCAGTCGCCGCAGTTCTTCCTGACCGCGCCATCGCCGTGTCCCTATCTCGACGGCCAGTTCGAGCGCAAGGTGTTCACGCATCTGGTCGGCGACAAGGCTTCGGAGATGAACGATCTCTTGACGCAAGGTGGCTTCCGGCGGTCGCAGAACATCGCCTACAGGCCGGCCTGCGAGACCTGCCGCGCCTGTGTTTCCGTGCGCATCCTCGCCCAGGAATTCGTTGCCAGCCGCAATATGAAGCGCGTGCTGCACAACAATTCCGATCTGGTCGGCGCCATGCACAATGCCGAGCCCTCGACCGAACAATATTCGCTGTTCCGCAGCTACCTCGATGCCCGCCATCGCCGTGGCGGCATGTCCGACATGACGGTGCTCGACTACGCCATGATGGTCGAGGACACCCATGTCGAGACCAAGGTCATCGAATACCGGCGGCGCGGCCCCGACACATTCATTACCGGCAAGAGCCAGGGCGAACTGATCGCGGTGGCGCTGACCGACAAGATGGCCGACGGCCTGTCCATGGTCTATTCCTATTTCAATCCCGATTACGAGGAACGTTCGCTCGGCACGTTCATGATCCTCGATCACATCGCCCGCGCACGGGCGATGGGCTTGCCCCATGTCTATCTCGGCTACTGGGTCAACGGCTCGCGCAAGATGAACTATAAGATGCGCTTCATGCCGCAGGAGCATCTCGGCCCGAAAGGCTGGGAGCGCTACACCAACGAAGCGGTTTCACGCTGAGTTTTCCCACGGTCCACGCTTAACTGTTTCAAGGCAGGGAATGCTGGTCTTTCCGCCGCTTGGTTGGAGAGTGCGCCATCGCACCGGTCACACCTGCATTTCATTGCGAGAGCTGCCGCATGTCTTCCCACAACGATCACCGGAAGGGCCTGCTGATAACCGCCATCGGCGGCCTGACCCTGACCGTCGACATTCCCTTGATCCGCCTCGCCGACGGGGAGGCTTGGACGATCCTTCTGCTGCGCGCCGGCACGACCCTGATCGCGTCGCTGATCATCTGGGCGGTCTGGCGTGCCCTGAGCAAGGATGCGCCGCAACTCATTCCCGGCAAGGCAGGACTGGTGGTTGCCGCACTCTACGGACTCGGTTCGATTGCTTTCATCACCGGCGTTTTCCACACCTCGACGGCCAATCTCGTCTTCATCCTCGCCTTCACCACCATGTTCTCGGCGCTGCTGTCCTGGCTGTTCCTGAAGGAGCGGCCACGGCCGCTCACGCTGGCCGCGCTGGCGCTGATGATCCTGGGAATCGCGATCATCGTCGGCGATTCCATCGGCACCGGGCATCTGTTCGGCGATATCATGGCACTGTGCTCCGCGCTGTGCATCGCATGCGCCATCACCATTTCGCGTGCGAGCGGCAAGGATATGGGCTTTACGGCGCTGGTCGGCGTCGCCCTGCCCTTCGCCGTCGCCGCATTGATGGTTTCGAAGACCGGCATCCAGGTGAACGCGCCGTGGTGGATCATCTTCAACGGCGCTGTCATCATGCCGATCTCGTTCTTCTGCCTCGCCGCCGGGCCGAAGTACATTTCAGGACCGGAAGTGGCGATGTTCTACCTGCTCGAAACCGTACTGGCGCCGATCTGGGTGTGGATAGTCTTTGCCGAGACACCGAGCCGTAACAGCATGATCGGCGGCGCGATCCTGATTGTCACGCTTGTCGCCCACTCGCTTTGGCAGCTGCATCAGGGACGCAAGCGCCGCAGCGACTTTGCGGTGCATCATCCGGCCTGATACCCGCGCAATGCCGGCTGCAAACGGCAATTTCCTACGTCAGGCGCTGGCTTTCTTCGCCGCGCCTGGCTCCGGCAGAATCTCGATCTGTGGACCGGCCTCGATTTCGGCGGCCGAGCCTGAGGCCATCTCATCGGCCAACTCCACCTCGCGCAGCCATTCGCGCCAGATCGCGACCAGCAGTGCCATCAGCACCGGACCGATGAACAGGCCCAGGAAGCCCATGGTCTTGACGCCGCCGATCAGGCCGAAGAAGGTCGGCAGGAAGGGCAGCTTGATCGGCCCGCCGACCAGCTTCGGACGCAGTGTCTTGTCGACGATGAACAGTTCGACCGCGCCCCAGATGAACAGCGCCAGCCCTGCCATCGGTGAGCCGCTGGCCGCCAGGTAGATCGAGACCAAGGTGAAGGACAGCGGCGCGCCGCCGGGGATGAGCGCCATGACGCCGGTCAGGGCGCCGAGCGTAACCGGCGACGGGACGCCAGCCAGCCAGTAGGCGATGCCCAGCACCAGCCCCTCGCCAATGGCAATCACGGTCATGCCGGTCACTGTCGAAGAGATGGTCGCCGGCACGACCCGGGAGATCCGTTCCCATCTTGTCGGCAGGATGCGCTCGCCGAGGCGGTCGACCTGGCCCGCGAAGTGCTCGCCGTCGCGATAGGCGAAGAACAGCGCGATCATCATGAACAGCAGCGTCAACAGCAGCCCGAAGGCACTGCCGCCGGCGGCCAGCACACCACGGTAGATGCTGCCGATATTGGCGCCGCTGACCAGCTGGATCAATTCGCCGATGCCGCCGGGATGACCAAGATTGGTTGTCCACTGCTCGTTCAGCCACTCACCCACGATCGGCAGCGTCGCGATCCAGTGTGGCGTCACCGCGCCATGCCGGTTGGTCTCGATGGCCCACCCGACCCATTCGCGCACCTCGTTGATGGCGTATGTGCCGGCAAGCGCGATCGGGATCACCAAGAAAGCAAGGATGAAGAGGATGGCAAGGGTCGCGGCGATGGTACGGTTGCCGCCGACGCCGGTCAGCAGCCGCCGGTAGAGCGGCCAGCTGGCGAAAGCGATGACAAGCGCGGCGAGCACCGGAAACAGGAAGCCGTGGAAGAAATAGACGCCGGCGGCGACGATCAGCACCAAGAGCCAGCGCGCCGCCGACAGCGGCGGAATGACGGCCGCCCGCAGCGGCGTCGACAGTCCGAACAGGCGCTGCTGCCGTTCCGGTTTCTGGATTCTTGCTTCCTTCAAACGCTCGTTTCTCCCGACACCTTCCCGTTTATGCCCTGATATAGTGCAGTAATCGTGACGATAGTCCAAATGGTTGTGATCTCCCCCCTCGAGGGGGAGATGTCGCCGAAGGCGACAGAGGGGGTCGGTTCGACTGGGCGCGGCCTACTGCCTTGCGAATAGAGAGTGCTGGCGCTTTACGCGCGGCGACCCCCTCTGGCCTGCCGGCCATCTCCCCCTCGAGGGGGGAGATCGCAGCTTCAACCAAACTTGCCCGTCCTCGGAAATCCCTTCGGCACCATGCGCCCTGCCGATGCCCGGGCGCCGATCCATTCGGCCAGTTCCTCGCGCGACCTTGTGAACGTGCGGTCGGCCGAATCCTGCCAGGAAAGGCCGCTTTCCAGCGTAAACGGCTTGAGGTCGAGAAGGCCGCCATCCTTGTACTTCTGCAGCCGCACGCCCTTGCCGCGGCCCATCTCCGGGATATCGGAGAGCGCGAACACCAGCATCTTGCGGTTCTCGCCGACGATGGCGAGATGATCGCCGGTGACCGGTATGCAGCGCTTGGCCTCGTCCGGCGCCTTGACGTTCATCACCTGCTTGCCCTTGCGGGTGTTGGCGATCACCTCCTCCTCCGGAACGATGAAGCCGTTGGCGTCATGTGAGACCAACAGAAGCTTGCGCTTCGGATCGTGGACGAAGGCGGTGACGATGTCCTGGTCATTGTCCATGTCGACGATGATGCGGATCGGCTCGCCATGGCCGCGGCCGCCCGGCAACCTGTCGGCGCCGATGGTGTAGAACTTGCCGCCGGTGGTGAAGACCAGCACCTTGTCGGTGGTCTGTGCATGGAAGGCGAGCTTGAGGCTGTCGCCCTCCTTGAAGGTCAGCGTCGAGAGATCGGCCAGATGCCCCTTCATCGCCCGCAGCCAACCCTTTTCGGAAACCACGACGGTGACCGGCTCGCGCTCGATCATGGCGTGCGCGATGTCGGTCAAATCGTGCTCGGGCGCGTCCGCGAATTGGGTGCGACGCTTGCCGATCTCGGTCTCCGGACCGAACTTGTCGCGGATGTTGGCGACTTCCCACTTGATCGTCGCCCATTGTTTGTCGTTCGAGGCAAGCAGTGCCTCGATCTGCTTTTTCTCGGCGCTGAGACCATCGAATTCCTTGCGGATCTCGAATTCTTCGAGCTTGCGCAGGGCGCGCAGGCGCATGTTGAGGATGGCTTCGGCCTGGGTATCGGTGAGTGACCAGCGGGCCATCATCACCTGCTTGGGCTCGTCCTCCTCGCGGATGATCCTGATCACCTCGTCGATGTTGAGGTAGGCGATCAGGTAGCCGGCAAGGATCTCCAGCCGTCTTTCGATCTCGCCCAGCCGATGTTTCGAGCGCCGGATCAGAACGTCGCGGCGATGATCGAGCCATTCCTGCAGCACGCCCTTCAGCGACAGCACGTTGGGCACCTTGCCGCGCGACAACACATTCATGTTGAGCGGAAAACGGCTTTCGAGCTCGGTGAGCTTGAATAGCGATTCCATCAGGATGCCGGGATCGACCGACCGGCTCTTCGGCACCAGGACGACGCGGATATCCTCGGCGCTCTCATCCCTGACATCCTCGAGCAGCGGCAGCTTGCGCGCCATCAACAGCTCGGCGATCTTCTCGATCAGCCGCGCCTTCTGCACGCCGTAAGGGATTTCTGTGACGACGATGCTCCAGGTGCCCCTGCCCTGATCTTCCTGGTTCCATTTCGAGCGCACGCGAAAGCCGCCGCGGCCGGTCTCATAGGCTTCGAGGATCGAGGCGCGGCTGTCGACGATGATGCCGCCGGTCGGAAAATCCGGACCCTGAACGAAGTCCATCAGCTTCGCCACCGGCGCGTCGCGATGCTCTATCAGGTGCAGCGCGGCATCGCAGAGTTCGGCCGCGTTGTGCGGCGGGATCGAGGTCGCCATGCCCACGGCGATGCCGGACGAGCCATTGGCCAAAAGGTTCGGGAAGGCGCCGGGGAGCACAACCGGCTCCTCGTCCTCTTCATTGTAGGTCGGCCGATAATCGACGGCGTCCTCGGTGATGCCGGACAACAGCTCGGTCGCCACGTCGGTCATGCGCGCTTCGGTGTAACGCATGGCGGCGGCGTTATCGCCGTCGATATTGCCGAAATTGCCTTGCCCATCGACCAGGGGATAGCGCATCGAAAAATTCTGCGCCAACCGCACCAGCGCATCATAGATCGACTGGTCGCCGTGCGGGTGGAACTTGCCCATCACCTCGCCGACGATGCGGGCGCATTTGGCGAACCCCTGGTCAGGATTGAGGCGCAGCAGGCGCATGGCGTGCATGATGCGGCGGTGGACCGGCTTCAGCCCGTCGCGGACATCGGGCAGCGCCCGGTGCATGATGGTCGACAGCGCATAGGCAAGATAGCGCTCTTCCAGCGCCTTCTTCAGATCCACCGGTTCGATATGATCGCCGCCGCCATTTTCAGGCGGCAAAAGCCTTTTTCCCATGGGCTCGACCTAGCCGAGCGGGTGATTCGCGGCAAGAGCGCATGCGGAGCCGGTGGAGTTGCGCGCGCGGTTTCTGCAACATGAAACCGCAAGGTCGAACTTGCCGGCCAACATCAACCTGTTACATGCCGCATCTATTGCAAAGCGCGATGGCACTCATCGGTCGGGTCTTCATTCCAAATTCACCGCTTTGCCCGATGACGTCCGGATCGGATTTGCCTTTCGCCGGGATTTTTGACCAATGTGGCGGGATGCGCCATTTTCCCGTCCAGTTCGTCGCGGCATGGTGATGGCGCAAAGAATTCAAAAACAATTTCAGGCTCTCAGGGAATTTGCGATGACAATCAAACGCTCAACTCTCAGGAAATTCGCTTTTTCGACCTTTTTGCTTACGCTGCCGCTGAACGCGGCCCTGGCCCAGGACACCGCAGTTGCCGACCGGCTGAAGGCGGCGCTTGCCGCCCAGGGCGTCGACATCTCCTGGACCGGTGTAACCGGCGACGATACCGCCATGGTGCTGCAGGGCGTGTCGGTCAAACCGGCCGCGGAAAAGGAGGCGCTCCCAATCGGCGACGTCAAGCTCGAGGGGGTGACCGAGGCAAACGGCGGCTATGATATCGCCACCGTGTCGACATCGGCCTTCCAACACAGCAAGGACGGCGTCACCCTCAATCTCAGCCCCTTCGTCATCCACGACATGACGGTTCCGGCCGATGGCGCCACCGGCCCGCTGGGCTCGTTGATGATGTACAAGTCCGCCGAACTCTCGAACATGACGGTCAAGGTCGCCGACAAGACCGCGTTCTCGATGGACGGGCTTGCCATCGAGATCACACCGCCGGCAGACGGCAAGGCGATGGAATTCACCGGCACCACGGAAAAATTCGACGCCGACCTGACGCTGGTCGATGATCCCAAGTCGAAGGAAGTCATCAATGCGCTCGGCTACCAGAACATCTCGGGCAATCTCGAGATGGCCGGCACTTGGCAGCCCTCGGACGGCAAGATGGAGCTGTCCAAATACGACATCTCGGTCGAGAATGCCGGCACGCTCGGCATGACTTTCGACCTCGGCGGCTACACGATCGACTTCATCAAGTCTTTGCAGGAGATGCAGAAGAAGATGGCGGCGCAGCCCGAGGGCGCCGACAATTCGGCGCAAGGCATGGCCATGCTCGGCATTTTGCAGCAGCTTTCGTTCAACAGCGCCTCGATCCGCTTCGACGACGATTCGCTGACCAACAAGGTGCTGGACTATGTCGGCAAGCAGCAAGGCATGTCCGGCAAGGACATCGCCAACCAGGCCAAGGCGATCGTGCCGTTCGGGATGGCGCAGCTCAACAATCCGGAACTGACCGCGCAAGTGACCGCCGCCGTCGGCAAATATCTGGACGATCCGAAGAGCCTCGAAATCTCGGCCGAGCCGCCGGCATCGGTGCCGTTCGCGCTGATCATGGCGGGCGCCATGTCCAATCCGCTCGACCTGCCGAAGACGCTCGGCGTCAGCGTCAAGGCCAACGAAGACTGATCGAAGTTAGCTCCCTTCTCCCCGTCACTATAGACGGGGAGAAGGTGCCGGCAGGCGGATGAGGGGCAGCGCCGACGCCTGCAAATTGCAATTCAATGCCGAACCGATTGCCTGACAGCAGGTGTCAGTTTGCTCCTGACAGCAGGTGTCAGTTTGCTACGGCCGTTCGCCAATTACATGCAGCGGCGCTGCCCCTCATTGTCCTGCCCGTCCTCCGCAGCAGCTGCGCTGCAGCTGCGGAGGGTGGACCGGACATTTCTCCCCGTATAGAGACGGGGAGAAAGGGCAGTTGCAACGCTGCCGTCAGTCCTTCTTGGGCGTCGCGACGCGCAGTGCCAGTTCGCGAAGTTGCTGCGGGCTTGCTTCCGACGGCGCACTCATCAAGAGGTCGTAGGCCTGCTGGTTCATCGGGAACATGGTCACCTCGCGCAGATTCTTGGCCCCAACCAGAAGCATGACGACGCGATCGATGCCAGCCGCCATGCCGCCATGCGGCGGCGCGCCGTACTGGAAGGCGCGGTAGAGGCCGCCAAAGCGCTCCTCGACCGTGGCGCGATCCAGCCCGACCGTTTCGAACGCCTTGACCATGGTTTCGGGCAGATGGTTGCGGATACCGCCGGAAGCGATCTCGAAGCCATTGCAGACCATGTCGTACTGGAACGCCTTGATGCCGAGCAGATCGTCGCCATTGAGCGCATCGATACCGCCCTGCGGCATCGAGAACGGGTTATGGGCGAAGTCGATCTTCTTCTCCTCCTCGTTCCATTCGAAGAACGGGAAGTCCACGATCCAGCAAAGCTCGAAGCGTTCGCGATCGACTAGATTCAACTCCTCGCCGGCGCGGGTGCGCGCGGCACCTGCAAACGAGACGAATTTCTTCGGGTCGCCGGCGACGAAGAAGGCGGCGTCGCCATCGGCAAGGCCGAGCTGCTGCCGGATCGCCTCGGTGCGTTCCTCGCCGATGTTCTTGGCCAGCGGACCGGCGCCTTCGAGCTTCTCGCCCTCCTTGCGCCAAAAGATGTAGCCCAGCCCCGGCTGTCCCTCGCCTTGCGCCCAGGAGTTCATGCGATCGCAGAAGGCGCGGCTGCCGCCGGTCTTTGCCGGAATGCCCCACACCTCTGCCTTCGGGTCGTTGGCCAAAATGTTGGCAAACACCTTGAAGCCGGAGTCGCGAAAATGGTCGGAGACGGCCTGCATCTCGATCGGGTTGCGCAGGTCGGGCTTGTCGGTGCCGTATTTGCGCATGGCGACGTCGTAGGGAATGCGCTGGAAGTTCTGCGTCACCGGCTTGCCGTTGGCGAAGGTCTCGAACACGCCGCGCATCACCGGTTCCATGGTCGACAGCACGTCGTCCTGCTCGACGAAGCTCATTTCCAGGTCGAGCTGGTAGAATTCGCCCGGCAGCCGGTCGGCGCGCGGATCCTCATCACGGAAGCAGGGCGCGATCTGGAAATAACGGTCGAAGCCCGACACCATGATCAGCTGCTTGTATTGCTGCGGTGCCTGCGGCAGCGCGTAGAATGTGCCGGGGTGGATGCGCGACGGCACCAGGAAGTCCCGCGCGCCTTCCGGTGACGAGGCGGTCAGGATCGGCGTCGAGAATTCCGTGAAGCCGACATCGCCCATGCGCTTGCGCATCTCGGCGATGATTTTTGTCCGCGCAAGGATGTTCTTGTGCAGTGTATCGCGGCGCAGATCGAGGAAGCGGTATTTCAGCCGGATGTCTTCGGGATAGTCCGGCTCGCCGAACACCGGTAGCGGCAATTCCTTGGCCGCCGACAGCACTTCGATCTCGCGGGCGAAAATCTCGATCTCGCCGGTCGGCAAATTGGCGTTGGTAGTCTCGGGCAAGCGCGCCTTGACCTCGCCGTCGACGCGGATGACCCATTCGCCACGCACGGTCTCGGCGACTTTGAAGGCCGGCGAATCCGGATCGGCGACGATCTGCGTCAGGCCGTAGTGGTCGCGCATGTCGATGAACAGCAGGCCACCATGGTCGCGCACGCGGTGCACCCAGCCCGACAGGCGAACGGTCGAGCCGACGTCGCTCTTTCTCAACTGGGCACAGGTGTGGCTGCGGTAACGGTGCATTGTCATTGCTAAAGTCCGGGGTGCTGGGTTGCGGGCCGAAGCATCAAAGCCCGGCCTGAAAATTTGCGCGAAAAGCGCATGGGAGGCTGGATTTGTCAAGGCAAGCGGACTTCGGGTTGTCTCATGACATGACCTTCAGGGTTTAAGTCTTTGCCTGTCTTGGTGCATTGCCACTAGAAGTGCTTCCTACGACCGCGCAATTATCAAGCGATCTGGAGATGCTTCGTGCCAAAACGCACTGTCCCACCGGGCATTGGGCCACATAATGGCCGCGAGTTGGAAATGATGCTTCGGGGCGACAAGCCAATGGCCTTGTTCGCGGCGGAACCGGGCATGGACGCGGAAGATGTCTTGCCGCCCCAATGCCTGCTTGGAATTGCCGCTGGCGTTGGCGGAAGCGATGGTCCAAAAGAGATCACCGATACGTGATTGCCTCTTCATGTCCTCCATCCGCCCGCTGATACCGCTCCTTCTCGCCGCAGGCATCCTGCTTGGCGGCAACGGGCTGCAAAGCACACTGATCGCGCTGCGCGGCGCGCAGGAGGGGTTTTCGGCTTCCTACATCGGCCTGATGGGCACATTCTACTTCGCCGGTTTCCTGCTCGGCTGCCTGGCCATCACGCGCATCATGAAAGCCGTCGGCCATGTCAGGGCGTTTTCGGCGCTGGCGGCGATCGCCTCGGTCGGCACCTTGCTCCTGGTGCTGGTTCTCGATCCGGTGATGTGGTGCGCGGTGCGCTTTGTCGGCGGGTTCTGCTTCGCGGGGCTGTTCACGATCGTCGAAAGCTGGCTGAATTCCGGCGTCAGCAATCATGATCGCGCGCGCGTGCTGGCGATCTACCGGATGGTCGATATTGGCTCGGTGACCGGCGCCCAGTTCCTGATTCCCGTTTTCGGCGCCGGCGGTTTCGCCATCTTCGCCATCATGTCGATGATGATCACGCTGTCGCTCGTGCCGGTGTCGCTCGGCGACCGTTCCAACCCGACGCCGCCGGAAGAGGTCAAGCTCGACCTGGCGCGCGTCTGGCGGATCTCGCCGCTGGGCTGCTTCGGCTGCATCGCCGTCGGTGTCACCAACAGTGCCTTTCGCACATTGTCACCGGTCTATGCCGAACAGATCGGCATGTCGGTCGCCGATGTCGTCACCTTCGTCAGCGTCGGAATCTTCGGCGGCGCCATCATCCAGTATCCGCTCGGCTATCTCTCCGACCGCTGGGACCGGCGCCGGGTGTTGTTGATGACGACCTGCTGCGCGATGTTTTCGGCACTGGCGCTGGTGTTCATCGCCGGCAGCAATCCATTGCTCAACTTCGTCACCATCTTCGTCTTCGGCTGTTTTGCAATGCCGCTCTATTCACTGTCGGCGGCGCATTCCAACGACCGCGCCGACACGGGGGAGTTCGTTCTGATCAACGCGGCGCTGATGCTGTTCTACTCCTTCGGCGCCATTGGCGGTCCGTTTGCCGCCTCGACGGCGATGCAGTATTTCGGGCCGAGCGCGCTGTTCGTGTTCAGCGCCGTCGTCTATGCGATCTTCATCGCGGTCATTCTCTTGCGCATGCAGGCCCGGTCCGGCGTGCCGGCGGGCAAGCGCAGCCGCTTTACCGCGCTGTTGCGCACCTCGACGATTTTCGCTCGGCTGGCCAGAAAAAGCGGCGATGCCGACGGCCCGCCGAAACCGTGACGATGGCGCCACGGCTTGACGAAAGCCCTGCCGGCTGAAATCTAGGAAGACCTTACTCCTGCCAAAAGCGATTTGATGCACGTCATCACCACCCAGCAAGAGCTCGAGACCGTTCTCGCCGCTTTCGAAAAGTCGGATTTCGTCACCGTCGACACCGAATTCATCCGGGAAACGACCTTCTGGCCGATCCTGTGCCTGATCCAGATGGCCGCACCCGGGGTGACCGCGCTGATCGATCCGCTGTCACCAGACATCGACCTGAAGCCGTTCTTCAGGCTGATGGCCAACGAAGCGGTGGTCAAAGTCTTCCACGCTGCGCGGCAGGACATCGAAATCATCGTCCATCTCGGCGATCTCGTTCCGCACCCGGTGTTCGACACGCAGGTGGCGGCGATGGTCTGCGGCTTCGGCGACAGCGTTTCCTACGATCAGCTGGTACAGCGCATCACCGGCGCGCGGCTCGACAAGTCGTCGCGCTTCACCGACTGGCGCCACCGTCCGCTTTCCGAGAAGCAACTCGAATATGCACTGGCCGACGTCACCCATCTGATCGAGGTCTATAGGCATCTCAGCGCCGAACTGGTGCGGGAGAACCGCGCCCATTGGCTCAACGAGGAAATGGACGTCCTGACCTCGCGCGAAACCTACGATCCGCATCCGGAAGACGCCTGGAAGCGGCTGAAGATGCGGCTGCGCAAGCCGCAGGAACTGGCGATCGTGCAGGCCGTGGCCGCATGGCGCGAGCGCGAGGCGCGCGAGCGCGACGTACCGCGCGGCCGCGTGCTCAAGGACGACGCGATCTACGAGGTGGCGCAGCAGGGGCCGCGCGACATGGCGGCCTTGGCCAAGCTGCGCACGACGCCGAAAGGCTGGGAGCGTTCCTCGACGGCCACGGCTTTGCTTGGCGCGGTCAATACCGCGCTTGCCCTGCCCAAGGAGCAGATGCCGAAGCTGCCGAAGAACTTCCAGCCGCCCGAAGGGTCGAGCGCTGCGGCGGAGTTGTTGAAGGTGCTGCTGAGGATCGTCGCCGAAAAACAGGGCGTGGCCTCGAAAGTGCTGGCCTCCAGCGACGACATAGACCGCATCGCGGCGGAAGGCGAGGATGCCGACGTGCCGGCTTTGCAAGGCTGGCGGCGTGCCGTGTTCGGCGAGGCGGCGCTCAAGCTGGTGCGCGGCGAAATCGGCATCAAGTTCGACAAGCGCAAGATCGCGGTATTCGACCTGTAGCGTCGGCCGCGCATCTCATCTCCCCTTGTTGGCGAAAGGGAGTTGGCGCAACACATGCGCCAATCAATCCTGGCGTCGTCTCTGGTCAACCAGGGTGAAAGCCGCCATGACGACCACCGGGATGGCGAGAAGCGCGAATTTGGTCACGATCAGCGCCGAGGCGAACGACAGCGAATCCGGGTTGGCATACAGGAAATCGGACAAAAGCCGCGCCACCGCCATGTTCTGGGCATAGTCGGCGATCGTGTAAGGCAGCACCAGCACCAGCGCGAAAATGGACTGGAGCTGCGCCGGCATGGCGCGAAAACTCTTCAATCGCCGGCCAGTGGCCAGGATCAGGCTGACCAGCGTCACCGACAACAGCGCCGGGAACAGCAGATCGAAGGTCAGGTAATGCCAGACGAGAATGATCTCGCCGCCGCGCCGGCCGAGTGCCGTCAGCCAAGCCATGCCTTCGTCCGGAGTGAAACCGAGAATGCGCATGTCGAGTGACGGCAAGCCGCCGCTCAACTGGCGGAAGTAGAAGAATTCCAACGCTGTCATGGCGATGAAAACCGCCGCTGTCAGGAAGCAGAACGGGGCGGCGTGACGGGACAGCCGCAGGATCGCCGCCGTCAGGCTCCGCCCGAGCCCGTATTGGTCAGGCTCCACCGGGATAGTTCGGGCTTTCGCGGGTGATCGTGACGTCATGGGCGTGGCTTTCACGAAGTCCGGCGTTGGATATGCGCACAAAAGTGGCGCGCTCGCGGAAATCGGCAAGATCACGGCCACCAACATAACCCATAGCGGCTTTCAGGCCGCCCGCAAGCTGGTGCAGCACGCCAGACACAGGTCCTTTGTAGGGGACCTGCCCTTCAATGCCCTCCGGCACCAGTTTCAGCGTGTCGCGCACCTCGGCCTGGAAGTAGCGATCGGCGGAGCCGCGCGCCATGGCGCCAACCGAGCCCATGCCGCGGTAAGCCTTGAAGGAGCGACCCTGGTGCAGATAGACCTCGCCCGGGCTCTCGTCGGTGCCGGCCAGCAGCGAGCCGATCATGGCCGCACTGGCGCCGGCGGCGAGCGCCTTGGCGAGATCGCCGGAATATTTGATGCCGCCATCGGCAATCACCGACACGCCTGATTTATACGCGGTTTCCACCGCCGACATGATCGCCGAGAGCTGCGGCACGCCGACGCCGGCAACGATGCGGGTGGTGCAGATGGAGCCTGGGCCGATGCCGACCTTGACCGCATCGGCACCGGCATCGATCAGTGCCTGCGTGCCTTCGGCGGTGGCGACGTTGCCGGCCAGGATACGCACCGAATTCGAGAGCTTCTTGGCGCGGGTCACCGCGTCTAGAACGCGCTGCGAGTGGCCATGCGCTGTGTCGATCACCAGGAGGTCGACGCCGGCCTCGATCAGGCGTTCGGCGCGCTCATAGCCGTCATCGCCGACGCTGGTGGCGGCTGCCGCGCGCAAGCGGCCCTGCGCATCCTTGGTGGCGTGCGGGTTGAGCTGCGACTTCTCGATGTCCTTGACGGTGATCAGCCCGACGCAATTGCCTTGCTTGTCGACGACGACAAGCTTCTCGATGCGGTGCTGGTGGAGAAGCCGCTTGGCCTCATCCTGGTCGACATTTTCCTTGACCGTGATCAGGTTCTCACGGGTCATCAGTTCGTAGACTTTCTGCGCCGGGTCGGACGCAAAGCGGACATCGCGGTTGGTCAGGATGCCGACCAGCCGCCCCGTCTTGTGGCCGCCGCTGCCGCCATTCTCGACCACCGGAATGCCCGAGATCGAGTAGGTGCGCATCAGCGAAAGTGCATCGGCAAGCGTGGCGTCGGGACCGATGGTGACCGGGTTGACCACCATGCCGGATTCGAATTTCTTGACCTGCCGTACCTGCTCGGCCTGTTCGGCAGGGGAGAAATTGCGGTGGATGACGCCGATGCCGCCGGCCTGGGCCATGGCGATGGCAAGGCGCGCCTCGGTGACGGTGTCCATCGCCGCCGACAGGATCGGAACGTTGAGGTCGATGTCGCCCGCGATGCGGGTGCGCACATCGGTTTCGCCGGGCATGACCTCGGAATGACCGGGCTGCAGCAGCACGTCGTCAAAGGTCAGCGCCAGTGCGCCGGTGGACGTTTCGATGATTTTTGCCATGGCCAGTCCTCGGAATACAGAAAAAGCGCTTGACCGGAATGGACAGCGCCGACTCGTCTTCTTCCCTTTCAGGATTGGCGCTGGCTCGTAACACGTCCCGCCGCGGATGAAAAGCCGATCGTTGCATTGCAAAGCAACAGCATCGAGCGGCTTGCGGCGCCACCCCTGGTTGCGGTCGCACGAAAGTGAAAGCAATTTAACACGACATCGGCGCCGAGCCGTGATAACCGCCCAGCGTGCCGGCTTGCCCCGATCTGCAATGTCGGCGACACACAGAATCAAGTCCGGACGCGTTTTGTGAACCGCACCATTCCGCTCATCCTGGCGGTCGCACTTTTCATGGAAAACATGGATTCGACCGTCATCGCCACATCGCTGCCGGCGATTGCCGTCGACATCCACACCAGCCCGATCGCGCTCAAGCTGGCGCTGACCGCCTATCTGGTATCTCTGGCGATCTTCATTCCGATCAGCGGCTGGATGGCCGACCGTTTTGGCGCCAAGAATGTCTTTCGCAGCGCGATCGCGGTCTTCATCGTCGGCTCTATCGCTTGTGCTCTCTCCGGTTCTCTGCCGGCTTTCGTGGTTTCGCGTTTTCTGCAAGGCATCGGCGGCGCCATGATGACGCCGGTCGGGCGACTGGTGCTGGTGCGCGCGACGCCGAAAAGCGAACTCGTCGCCGCCATGTCATGGCTGACCGTACCGGCGCTGGTCGGGCCATTGGTCGGGCCGCCCGTGGGCGGCTTCATCACCACTTATTTCACCTGGCACTGGATCTTCCTGATCAACGTTCCGATCGGCCTGATCGGCATCTGGCTGGCGACGCGTTTCCTGCCGCAGACCGAACCGATGGAGAACCCGCCGCTTGATTTCATCGGCTTCGTGCTGAGCGGGCTGGCGGCATCCGGCGTGGTGTTCGGCCTGTCGGTGGTCAGCCTGCCCTATCTGCCGCCGATGGCCGGCGTCATCACGGTGGCGGTCGGGCTGGTGTCGGGCGGGCTCTATTTGCTGCACGCGCGCCGCGCCAAAAATCCGCTGCTGGCGCTCGACCTGTTCCGCAACCAGGTATTCCGCTCGTCGGTGCTGGGCGGCGGGCTTTTCCGCATCGGCATCGGCGCGGTACCGTTCCTGTTGCCGTTGATGTTCCAGATCGGCTTCGGGCTGACGCCCTTCCAGTCCGGCATGATCACCTTCGTCTCGGCGATCGGCGCGATCGGCATGAAATTCGTCACCGCGCTGATCTTCCGCGTCGCCGGATTCCGCCGCGTGCTGGTCGTCGGCTCGCTGGTCGCAGCGGCCTCCATCGCCATCAACGGCCTGTTCACCCCGGACACACCTTATCTGCTGATGTTGGCCATGCTTCTGGCCGGTGGCTTCATCAGGTCGATGTTCTTCACCGGCGTCAATGCGCTTGCCTATGCCGAGGTATCGGCCGCCGACACCAGCAAGGCGACGCCGATCGCCGCGGTATTCCAGCAGCTTTCGATCGCGCTCGGCGTGGCGCTGGCCGGCGGCATCCTGGAAGTGTCGACATCGATCCAAGGCGGCCCGCTGACGCTGGACGATTTCCACCTCGCCTTCTTTATCGTCGCGGCGGTAGCGGCGGCGGCTTCGCTGTCGTTCGTGCGGCTGGCACCGGATGCCGGCAATGCCGTTTCCGGCCACGGCCGGCTGACAACGCCCAAGACACTGGAAACGGTCAGATCGCCGGGAGAGTGATGCGCCCTTTCCCTTCTCCCCTCGTGGGAGAAGGCAAGGCGCTATTCGCCGTCCCCCGGCCCTTCGCCAAGGCTCCGGGCGCTCGAGTCCTTAACGTCCACTGGACGTTCCGATCCGCCTGATGGCGGACCGGACTCTCGCCCCTTGAAGTCCTTGGCCAACAGATAGAGTTCGACCGATTCATCGCGCGACGCCGGAGGCTTGACGTGATGGACCGAACGGAAGTTGCGCTTGAGCATCGAGAGCAGCTCGTTCTCGGCGCCGCCCTGAAAAGTCTTGGCCAGGAAATGCCCGCCCGGTTTCAGGACGGACAGCGCGAAATCGGCCGCCACCTCGCACAGATGCATGGTGCGGATGTGATCGGTCCGCTTGTGGCCTGTGGTGGGGGCGGCCATGTCGGACAGCACGACATCGGGTTCGCCGCCCAGTGCCTCCGCCAGTTTTTGCGGCGCCTGCGGATCGAGGAAATCCATGAGCAGCACCGGCGCGCCGGGTACGGCGTCCATTTCCAGATAGTCGATGCCGATGACATGCGGCTTTTCGGCCGTCGATTTGGTGCGCGCGGCCGCGACCTGGCACCAGCCGCCCGGGGCGGCGCCCAGATCGATCACCTTCATGCCGGGTTTCAGCAAATGGTGCTTGTCATCGATCTCGATCAGCTTGTAGGCCGCGCGTGAACGGTAGCCGTCAGCCTTTGAACGCTGGACGTAGGGATCGTTGATATGACGCTGCAGCCAGCGGCGCGACGATTCCTTCAGGCCGCTCTTCTTCTTGATCCGCGTCTTCAGCACGCGAATGCTGGCTGATCCTGGCTTTTCCGGTTTCTTGGTCATTGTCTGATTTCTTGTTTGAGTTTTCTCGTTTGCCGAGTTGTGGCGGTTTTTCGGATGCTGCGCGTTTCGTGAACGGCTTCCCCCACTCCGTCGCTGCTTCGCAGCGCCACCTCTCCCCCCTCCGGAGGGAGAGGAAGGGTGCCAGGGCCTGCGACCTCGCGCCCTTCGAGATCAGGCTCTGCCACGCCCATCATTGCGCCAGACGCCGTCATCCGCCATCAGCTCGCTCAATATGCCCTCGCGCAGGCCACGGTCGGCGACGCGCAGCCGCTCCGAAGGCCAGACCGCGCGGATCGCTTCCAGTATGGCGCAACCGGCAAGTACGAGATCGGCGCGATCCGCACCGATGCAAGGATTGGCGCAGCGCTGCTGGAAATCCCAGCCGACCAATCGTTCGACCATGCGATCGACGCTGTCGCGATCCATCCACAGCCCGTCGACGCGGCGGCGATCGTAGCGTTCGAGGTCGAGGTGAACGCCCGCCAGCGTCGTCACCGTACCCGAAGTGCCGAGGAGATGAAAATTCGGGCTGGCCTTGAGATGGCTCAGCCGGTCGCGGCCGTCGAAGGCGGCCAGCCGGCCGGCGACATCGTCAACCATGGCGGCGAAGATTTCGCGCGTCACCGTGCGGCCGCCGAAACGCTCGGCCAGCGAAACGACGCCGACCGGCAGCGAAGTCCACGACACGATATGGTTCGCGAGCCGCGGCGAACGTCGGCCGGTGAGATCGATCAGCGCGATCTCGGACGAGCCGCCGCCGATATCGAACAGGACGACGCCTTGCGTGTCGCGCTCGACCAGCGAGCCGCAGCCCGAAACCGCCAATCGCGCTTCGGTCTGGCGATCGATGATTTCAAGCTTGAGACCGGCCTCGCGCTCGACGCGCTCCAGGAATTCGACGCCGTTCTCGGCCGAGCGGCAGGCTTCGGTGGCGATCAGCCTTGCCTTCCTGATCTTGCGGCCGCGCAATTTGTCGCCGCAAACCTTCAGGGCCTCGACCGCGCGGTCCATCGCCGGCTGGCCGAGCCGCCCATTGGCGGTAAGCCCCTCGCCCAGCCGCACGATGCGCGAGAAGGCATCGATGACCCGGAACTGACCATGGCGCGTGGGAACGGCGACCAATAGCCGGCAATTGTTGGTGCCGAGGTCCAGAGCCGCAAAGACAGGCAATTCGCGTGCCGGCGGCCGACGGGTGCCCTGCTCCGGTCGCGGCGCTGGAACGAGAAGCGAGACGACCGAATCCGGCGGCCGGTTCGCCTCAACCGCCGGGTCGGCGGCTTTGCCTGGCGTAGGCGATCTGTTGTCCTGCGGACGCGTTTCGTCGCGCGCGAAAACCTTGCGCCCGCGCCGTCGCTTGCGCCGCTTCTTCGGCTTGCTCTTCTGGTTACGGGTCGCGTCGCCCGCCTCCCCGTTCACGGAGCGAAGCTCCGACGGACGGCGTTGCTGCCAACTGGCGGTCCCCGAGCCTGACGGCCCTGGGGAAGCGCTGGACGCGCCCACCTCCGGCGCCCGGGCGCCGGTGTCGCGGTCTTCCACTATCGTTCCTTCCGGCGCCGCGCGAACCGATGACGGACGCAGCAGGCGCTTCAGTGTTTTAAGTTGCCGCCAGACTAACAGTGCTGCGCCAGATCACCAAGAGCCGTGTGCCGAATTTTGCCGGCTGGGCGTGCAAGCGACGTCTCTGGCCATTCGGCGTAACGTTTCGGCAAGCGGGGATCGGTAGCGGAATACCTTCCTGATTCCGCCAGCCGCCGGCGTAAAAGCCTTCGCGGTTGAATAGCCGGCTTCAATGAGGCATTTCTGAAATGCAGGGAAGAAATCGGAATCGCCAAATCGGAATCGCCGATGTCTCCCGCCACCGACAGAAAAGGAACGGGCCGCAAACGCATGGCAATCTGGCGATGAACTGGAGACGCTATTTCTGGCCGGTGGTCGGCATCGCGGCGGTGATATTCTCGCTGCTGCTGCTCTGGCACGAACTGCGCGGCATTTCGCTCGACGATGTCTGGGACGGCCTCGCCGCCATTCCGACCCGCGGCTGGATCCTGGCGGCGCTGAGTTCGGTCGTCGCCTATGCATCGCTCGCCGGTTACGACCACATCGCGCTCATGCACATCGGCAAGAAAGTCTCGTGGCTGTTCGTCACCCTGTGCTCCTTCACCACCTATGCGCTGTCACACAATATCGGCGGCTCGGTCTTCTCCGGCGCCGTCATCCGCTACCGCGCCTACGGCACCAGGGGCCTGACCGGCCAGGATGTCGGTGTGCTGGTGGCCATCTGCTGGATCACCTTCGTGCTGTCGACGGTCCTCGCCTCCGGCCTCGTACTGGTCTTCGAGCCCGAGATTCTCGACCGGTTTTCCGGCATCGCCCATCATGGCCTGTCGGAAGCCGCGGGCATCGCGATGCTGGTCCTGGTCGCTGCCTATATATTCGGCAGCTGGTTGCATCTGCGCCCGCTGAAAATCGGAAGTTTCCAGTTGCACTATCCGGCGCTGCCGATCGTCGCCAGGCAGTTGCTGATCGGCCCTATCGAACTTCTGGCAGCCACCGCGATCATCTTCTTCGCCCTGCCCGAAACGCACAACCCCGGCTATTTCGTCATTCTCGGCGTCTTCCTCGTCTCCTTCTCGATTGCGCAGATCTCGCATGCGCCTGGCGGGCTCGGCGTGTTCGAGGTGGTGTTCCTGGCCGGGCTTTCGGACATGGATCCGGTCGGCGTGCTGGCTGCGCTGCTGGTGTTCCGGCTGTTTTATCTCATCATTCCGCTGATTCTCGGGCTGGGCATCGTGCTGTTCTTCGAACGCTCGCAGTTCGGTCGCAACCAGAGCTGAAACGCAGGATTGGACGTCAGGCCCGCGCGGCGCTCGAAACGCATCATCCGAACCGGCCGACAAAACGTTGCGAATGAACCGCCGAGCAGGCTTGACTATTTTCCGCTGGCGGCTACAAGGCAGCGCTCACAGCGGCTTGCCCGCTCGGCTCGCGCGGTTCATGGCCGCGCCTGCTGGGGAATAGGTTAACGGTAGACCCACGGACTCTGACTCCGTTAGTCCTGGTTCGAATCCAGGTTCCCCAGCCATCTTTTTTCCCATTAAGATCAAACGCTTGGACATATTACGCCTTTGCAGGCGTGCCCTTCTGAATCATCTGGCGGGCAGAAAAAGCAGTAGCCGCCAATCTAAAAAGCCCTGACTCGGCGCTTTTCAAGAACGTGCGTTATAATGATCTCAAGATCGCCGCGCCGTGGCGAATGCACCGCGTCCCATTGTCGAAGCATTTCGAGGAATCTGCGGGTAGCCAGGTCAGCGCTGGCGACGTCGACCGCGCGGATCTCAAGCGCCATAGCGTCGATTAATTGGGGTCGCCGGACCTTGAGCCGCCGTGGGCTCCGCCGCCGGCGTTGTCCGATCCGCCGTGGCTGTGGAACTGACTTCGCCTGAACGTGACACTTTTAACGGGGGGGCCGACGGGAACGTGGTTGTTGTCGCCCGATCCTTTGCCGGGATGCGATCCGCCTGATTTGGCTATTGCCCCAGAGTTCAAACTCGTGCCGAGCAGAAGTGTCATGGCCGGCGGTGTCACGGCCGCGAAGCGGCCGGCCCTTTTCAGAAAGTCACGGCGCGCTTTGGCCTCCGAGACCAGCTTGTTGTTCCCTGTGCTTTCAGTTGCCATCTCAGCACTCCCCTTTTAGCTATCCTAGTCTTTCATTGGGAAAAATAGTATTGCTCCAAAAGGCTTAGGTGGCGTTTGTCAGTTCTTGCGTTTCAGTAGGGAATGGCCTGCTTTCGGCGGCGCTTTTCTCTGTTCGACATTGGTGAAGCTGCAATGGAACACGCAGCCAGCCCCGAAAGTTGAACGCCAGAGCCGATGCATCGCAAACCTGGCAATCGGCATCGAAAGATCGACCAAGACATGAGCCGATGAGCACCTTTCCACTGCCGCTCGACACCCCTCCGATGGAGGCCAGGATTGCCGACGCGATCCCCGAGGACGACGGCTCTTGGCAATACGAGCCTAAATGGGATGGATTTCGGTGCCTGGCCTTCAAGAATGGCGACGCGGTCGACCTGCGTGCCAAATCCGGCAAGCCGCTCGGCCGATATTTTCCGGAAATCGTAGCCGTTCTGGGAAGTCTTCAGGCCAAACGCTTCGTTATCGACGGCGAGATCGTGATCGAGGTTGGCGGCGAGTTTTCCTTCGAGGCGCTGCAGATGCGCCTGCATCCGGCGCAGAGCAGGATTCGCAAACTGAGTTCGCAGACGCCTGCCGGATTGGTGCTCTTCGACATGCTCGCCAGACCGGGCGGCGAGATCATCACCGGCAAACCGCTTGTCGAAAGGCGGCGGGCGATCGAGGCCTTCGTGACTTCCTCGAACAGCCCGGATCTTCGCCTGTCGCAGTGCACACACGATGCTGCCACGGCAGCGCGATGGCTGAGCGGCGCCGGCCACGGGTCGACCGACGGTATCGTCGCCAAGTTGCTCGATGGCCACTACCTGCCCGGCGAGCGGGCGATGATCAAGGTAAAGCGGTTGCGTTCAGCCGATTGCGTCGTCGGTGGCTTCCGCTATCTCGCCGGCAGCCGCGAAGTCGGCTCGTTGCTCCTCGGCCTCTACGATGATGGCGGCAAGCTCGATCATGTCGGGTTCACCTCGACCATCGCCAACGCCGACAGGGCAGCGCTCACGCGACGGCTGGAGGGCCTGCGGGCGGAGCCCGGGTTCACCGGCAAGGCGCCGGGCGGACCAAGCCGCTGGAGCACCGAACGCAGTGGAGAATGGGAACCGCTGAAACCCGAACTGGTGGTCGAGGTCCGCTTCGATCATGTCACCGGCAAGCGGTTTCGCCATGGCACCAAGCTGCTGCGCTGGCGGCCCGACAAGGCGCCACGGCAATGCACGTTCGAACAGATCGAATAGGCCGTTATCGTTGGCCCTTCGAAGGCATGTCACGATTTTCCGCGCAAAGGGAACCAACTCAGGATTTGCCGGTTCGGACACCATCCACCGGAGGTTTCCCGACATGCCAAATGCAGCAGAAATTCTGGTCGACACTCTCATCGCCTGGAACGTCGAGGTGGTGTTCGGCTTGCCGGGGGACGGCATAAACGGCGTGATGGAGGCGCTGCGCACCCGGTCCGATAAAATCTCGTTCGTGCAGGTCCGGCATGAGGAGTCCGCCGCATTCATGGCATGCGCCTACGCGAAATGGACGGGGAAGCTCGGCGTGTGCCTGGCGACGTCCGGCCCCGGCGGCACGCATCTCCTGACCGGCCTCTACGACGCCAAGCTCGACCAGGCGCCGGTGCTGGCGGTCACCGGCATGCAGTTCCACGACCTGATCGAGACGTTCACGCAACAGGACGTCGACCTGACGCGCGTTTTCAACGACGTTTCCGTCTACAACGCCCATGTTTCGGATGCGGCGCATATGGAAAACGTCGCCAGCCTCGCGTGCCGCACCGCACTGGCGCGCAAGGGCGTGGCCCACCTTTCGATCGCCAGCGATGTCCAGGAGCAGGAGGACGAGCCCTCGAGGCGCTCCAAGCGCAATCGCCCTGCCCACACGCCGCAGGACATGTTTGCCGGCCATAGCATGCCGCTGGACGTCGAACTGGATAAAGCCGCCGCCATTCTCAACGAGGCTTCGCGGGTAACGATCCTGGCTGGACGCGGCGCGCTCGGCGCGGCTGCCGAACTCGAACACACGGCACGCCTGTTGCAGGCGCCTGTCGCAAAGGCGTTGCTCGGCAAGGCCGTGCTGCCGGATGACCATCCCCACACGACCGGAGGCATCGGCATCCTCGGAACCCTGGCTTCGCAAGAGGCGATGGAAAGCTGCGATGCGGTTCTGATCGTCGGTTCCACCTTTCCCTACATCGAATACTACCCGAAACCCGGACAGGCACGCGGGGTTCAGATCGACTGCGATGCGCAACGGATCGGGCTGCGCTTTCCAGTCGAGGCAGGCCTTGTCGGCGACGCGGCCGAAACCTTACGCGCCCTCAACCGGCGGCTGACACAGAAGCCTTCCAATGAATTCCTGCGACGCTCCCAGGAGACCATGGGACGGTGGCGTGAGATGATGAGGCAGTCGGAAGACGCGCGAGCGCATCCGCTGAAGCCGCAATTGATTGCCCGTGCATTCGGACAAAGATTGGCCGACGACACGGTGTTGGCCACCGACTCCGGCCAGAACACCGAGCTTGCCGCCCGCCATGTCGATCTTCGCGGCGGCCAGGCGTTCGGAGTGTCAGGATCCCTGGCATCCATGGCCTGCGGCCTCGCCTACGCAATCGCAGCCGGCATCGCATTTCCCGGTCGACCGATCGCCGCCATCGTCGGCGATGGCGGCTTTGCCATGCAGCTCGGCGAATTCTCGACGGCGGTGCGCTACAAGATTCCACTGAAGTTGCTGGTCATCAAAAACAACATGCTCAACCAGATCGCCTGGGAACAGATGATGTTTCTGGGCAATCCGCAATTCGGTTGCGAGCTGCAGCCGATCGACTTCGCCAAGGCGGCGGAAGCGATGGGCGCAAAGGGCTTGCACATCGACCGGGTCGACCAGATCGAGACGGTTCTCGACGAAGCTTTCGCCACTGAAGGGCCCGTAGTGATCGAAGCGCTGGTCGATGCCTACGAACCGATGATGCCGCCAAGGATGCCGCCCGACTACGCCAAGAATTTCCGCGAGGCCTTGCCGGATACGCCTGGGCACGAACGCATCGAGAAAAATATCGCTCGCGAACCGGCGAAATCGATGATGGATGCTGAGTAACCGGCGCCGACCGGCTGCGTCGCCGCGTCGATGAATGGCTTCGGCGCATGCCGCTGCCGCCGCGCCGCAGGCCTTCGCACAGGAGATACTCGATGTCTCGAGGTGAACTGACGCCCGACAGACATCGCGGGAATCACCCAGACCGTTGAGCTTCCTCGGAAGGGCGCTGCAAGGCCGCGCCACGGTCTTCGGCACTCGGGAACAGCACCTTCAATTTGTGCTCCGCGCCGGCCCAGCTTCGCGTGTGGAATTGCCACAGGCACCAAATGCTCACCGCAAAGGCCAGAACGCCGGCGATCAGGGCGAGGCCGACAGTCGCACCAATAACCGCCTTGAGCATCACGCCGACAAAGACGCCGGCGATTGCACCGTTGACGACATTCACCATGCCCGCCGTGCTGGCAAAGGCCTGCCAGGGCCTGGGCTTGAGGCCGACATCGGCCAGCAGAGCCAGATGGTCGTCGTGGGTGGAGTGAACCAGATATCGCGCCATCGAAGGCGCAAGCTCCGTATAGTAGTGCCGGATGCGCGCCATGCCATGGGCATGGACCATATCCTCAATGGCCACCTGAACGGCCCTGACGAAGGTCACCAGTCCAATGAAGTAGAGGCAAGGCAACAGGATCAGGCTGAACAGCACGAAAGGAAGCCCCATCCTCGTCACCTGAGCCACGAAAGCGAGCGCGATCGTCGCGCTCGACACGGAAGTCAGGAACAGATTGGCGCGCTGGTTCGCCTCCTGGATGGTGGCCGCCCTGGCGGTTTCCAGCACGAAATGTTCCGTGGTCATCATCTGCAGGAGCTGCTGCCGGCGCTCGCTTTCGTTTGTTTTGATTTCCTGTGTATCGGGCATCGCAAAGAGCCTATCGACGGTCGCTGGATTGCAGGGAGCGCAGGCTGACCTTCGGCTGTCGATCCCGGCCTGGCGCCGGTGCCAACTGACGAACGAGCAGTCGTCGACCCAGGAACGAATGCCGTTGGCCAGGGTTCCGGCCCGATCGACGGCCGTTCTATGATTGCGGCCGGAAAGCGGATCCGAAAGCGATCCCGATTCGGGCAATTTTTTATCCACGGATGACGAAACAATTGCCCCCGAGCATCGTTTCGCCACCAGCTATGAGTTGGTGAGGAGGCCACGATGAGCGCGACCGGTATGGATGTTTTCGACAAGACGCTGCAGACCACGAATATCTGGCTCGACGAGATCATGGCCGACCTTGGTCCGGACAGGCGCATCGCGTGGCACATATTGGGCGCCGTTCTGCGCACGTTGAGAGACAGGCTGCAGGTCGGGCTCGCCGCCAAGCTGGGAGCGGAGCTGCCGCTCCTTGTCCGCGGCGCCTATTACGATCGCTACCGGCCAGCGGCTGAGCCCGACAAGACGCGCTCGCTGGAAGAATTCTCGCAGCACATTCACGAGGAACTGAAGTCCATCCGTCCCGTTGATCCCGAGGATGCGGCGCGCTCGGTGTTCCGAGTGCTTGCGCGGCACATCGACCTCGGGCAGTCGGCAAAGGTGCGGGATGCATTGCCGAAGGAAATCCAGGCGCTCTGGCCTGAAAGCGTCGGCGTCAAGTGACACCACGGCGAACCAATAGCGCCGTCCCTGGGTTGAAGGAGAGGCCCACGTTCGTTCGCAAAGCCCGTCACGGTTACTTCTTGACGTAGGCGCCCGGCTGTCGGCCACCCTTGGGTGCTCTGGCGTCCTTGGAGCGCTCGGCAACCGCTGGGCCGGCGCCGGACGTCTTTTCGGTTGCCGCGCTCGGGGTAGCCTGGCTTGGTATTGCTCGTCTTGGCATTGCTTTTCTAGGCGGGTTTTGTCCTTCCGACTGGCGGGTCTTGTCTTCCACCTCCCCCAGCCGCCGCGTCAGCCCCATCCCACCGGGCGGCTTCCTGTTGCCGGCCGCCGCCTGGGAGAATTCATCCGCGGCGTCCGCGCCGGTCTTGGGCGGATACTTGGTTGCGCCGGTTTCGTAACGGGTCTCGTTCTCGGTCATGGCATCTCTCCGATTGCATGAGGGGTAAACTTTTCCGCGCTGCGCGGGTTCCGACTGCCGGCGGGTGCATGCGGATTTTGACAGCGGGAGATCCCGACGGCTGGACCACGTCAAACATTGGATTTTGCTGTTGCTTGCTGCCACTTCCGCGGCTTTCGCGCGTTGAGGCATGTTCAATGGGTACGCCGCACGTGGCCGATCGAAGCCGGACTTTTTCGGAGCCGTTTCCCAGTGGGTTCGCCCGATGAGCTTCGACGCGCTCTTCTCGACCTCAATCTGCTACGGCAACGGCGCCCCGCAAGCCGGCTGGACGCTGGCATTGCCCATCACACTGCCGCTCGCCGCGGTCATGTGGCTCTACATCGCCGGCGCTTTCCGGCTCCGGCGGCGGAGCGGGCGCGGACGTCGGTTGCGATCCCGGCAAGCCTTGCTGTTTGGCGCCGGCTGGTTCGCCTTGGCGGTCGCGCTGGTCAGCCCCATCCACGCTCTGGGCGAACGCGTGTTTGCCGCCCATATGATCGAGCACGAATTGCTGATGGCGGTCGCGGCGCCTCTGCTGGTGGCGTCATGCCCGGCGGCGGCGATGATATGGGCGCTGCCGGCGCGAATGCGCCAGGCACTCGGCGCGACCGCGCATGCAGGCGTCGTTCGGGCGATCTGGACCGTCATGAGCCGTCCCGTGGCGGCAACCATCCTGCACGGAGCGGCGATCTGGGCGTGGCATATCCCGGCGCTGTTCGAGGCTGCACTCCAGCAAGGTTTCTTCCACTATGCCCAGCATGCCAGCTTCCTCGGCACCGGGCTGTTGTTCTGGTGGGTGCTGCTGCCTCGTCCCGGCCGCGAGCAGGCCTGCGGCAGCGCGGTCATGCATCTTTTCCTCATTTCGCTGCACACCGGCCTGCTCGGGGCGCTGCTCGTGGTTTCGCCAAGGCTTTGGTATCCGCAAAATGCCGTCGGCTCGAGTTTATGGAATCTCAGCCCGCTCGAGGATCAGCAGGTCGCAGGCCTGGTGACGTGGATTCCAGCCGGCCTGATCTATGGCGGGGCCGCGCTGCTGATGGCGGCTCTCTGGATCCGGGCAAGCGGACGCCGGCAGGCCCGGCATGACCTGCGCGCCATCTGAATCGAAACAGTCGGCCACAGGGCGATCTACAGCACCGTCAGGCCGAGCCTCGTCCCGGCAATTGTGTCTGTTCGCTGACCTGCTTGCGCAGCTCTTCACGGGCGCGTTCCACCTGGGCCTCGCCGGCGGATTGCGAGGCGCTGCGCCCCGACCGGTCCTGCCTGTCCAGTTCATGCTCCACCGTTTCGCGGGAGCCTTCCGCCGGATCCTCTTCCGGATGGTTGCCGTCCGCAGCCTGGTCTTGCTGTGTTTCTCCCCTGCCCCTTTTACGCGTTTCGCCCTGGATGCGATCGTCCTTGCCTGGGACGCTTCGATTTCCGCTGGCCGTTTTGTCTGTGTTGCTCATGGGCTAGGTTCCTAGGCTTCATGGCGTGGAACCGTCCGATGCGCGTTCCGCGCCTTTTGCCTGGAGGAACGGGCATGTCCGCCATTGGTTGCGCTCGCGGCGCAAGCATCGATCCGGCACCGCGTCCGGCATCCCATGGTGGCGAAAAGCCGATCGCGAACGGAACCTTCGATTTCGGTCACGGTTAGGGCTCGGACAGCGCTGTTCGAGGGAGTGGACGACCATGGCTCAAGCCCAGCAAGAACTGACCGAATTTGTAATCCGCAAGGCCTTCGATCCGGTTATGCGGGCGAAAGCGGACGGCAAATCCGAGGCCGACCGCAAGGCCCTGGAGCACGTGCAGCAAGCCACGAGGGCCGAGATCGAACGCTACCGAGGTTACAGCTCGGCCCAGGAGGTCGCCATCAATTTCAAGCGCGATCTCAGTTCCGAGCCCGCCAAGAAACTGCATGCTCAACTGCGGCGCCTGCATCTGCCGACGATCGAAGATATTCGGGAAGACTTCGACGACAAGGCCGGCAAGCTCGGGGTTAAAGCTTCTTCCTGAAGGACGCGTAGTAACGCAAGCGTCCGCTCATTGTCCGGCACAAAACAGCCGGTCGTGATCGTCACACAGCATGGAGTTCGGGAATTATGGCCTTTGCTCTCACAAGCCCCGCCTTCGCCGATAACCAGAGAATGCTGCCGCGATACGCGCGCGACGGCGAGAATGTATCGCCACCATTGGAATGGACGGATCCGCCGCAAGGGACCAAGAGCTTTGCCCTGGTGGTCGAGGATCCGGACGCCCCCTCGGGTATGTTTCGCCACTGGGCGGTCTACGACATCGATGCACAACGAAACTCCCTTCCCGAAGGGACGACCTCAGGCGCCAAGACCGAGAGCCTCGGACACGGCGTCAACGATTTCGGCAATCCTCACTATGACGGTCCTCAGCCGCCGCGCGGGCACGGCCTTCATCACTATCATTTCCGGCTTCTCGCGCTCGACGTCGAGACACTGCATCTCGACGAGAAAGCCTCCATCGACGACATTCTCAAGAAGGCAAAGCCGCACGTCCTTGGCGAGGCCGAACTCGTCGGGACCTTCGAGCGAACCTGAGGGCCCAGGCTCCAGCCGGTTGATGGACACGGCTTCAGCGTCTTCCAAGCCCATACCACATCCGTTTTGGTCCGCGACGGTTGTTGCCAAGCATCCTTTTACAGCGATCCGCGTTATCGCCTTGGCATCCATGGGGGATTTACATGGCAAGGCGCACGGGCCCGTTCATCCGCCTCCGGCAATGGCGGCGATCATCGATTGCACCCGCCTTTGCACGTTCAGCCCGAACCGCCTCCGGCAACCGTCTTCCAGGCGTCCTGAAATGGGCCGGCCCCGCATCGACATTGGTGTCGACACCGGTCTTGACGGGATGCAGCGACTGGCAATCCGCGCTCCACGCACATGGTGCGAATGCCCGTGCGATTCTCGATCTCATCTGGTCCTTTGGCGCGGTTGCAGCGATTACTTGGCTGCTCGTCATGCTGGCCCTGACAATGGCGCTCTTCCATCACCGCCGGGTGCGGGCAGCGCCCCCGCCGTTACGCACCGACAACCATCAGGAGCGCCGGTTTGGCCGCGCGGTCGGAAGCGCCGTTGCGTCGACCGTGCTGGTTCTCGCCGCCCTAACCATAACAAGCTTCTTCGCCGGCAAATCCATTGCCTCACTGAGCGGAAAGGAGACGCTCACCGTCCGCATCACGGGGCACCAATGGTGGTGGGAGATACGCTATCCCAACGATGATCCGTCGCGGACGATCGTCACGGCGAACGAAATCCATCTTCCCGTCGGCGAGCCCGTAAAGGTGGAGCTCGATTCGACCGATGTCATTCACAGCTTCTGGGTGCCAAGCCTCGCCGGCAAGAGGGACCTCATTCCGGGCCGCCCGAGCGAACTCACCCTCGTTGCCGACAAGCCCGGTACCTATCGCGGCCAGTGCGCGGAGTTCTGCGGCTACCAGCATGCCCATATGGCCATCACTGTCGTCGCGGAAAGCCGGAAGGCGTTCGACGCATGGCGATCGAGGCAAGACGCCGTGGCGGTAGCACCCGCCGGCGACGAAGAACGTCGCGGCCAGCAAGCATTTCTTTCCACCGGCTGCGCGCTCTGTCACGCCGTAAGGGGCACGGCGGCCAGCGGAACCATTGGACCTGACCTTACGCATCTAGCCAGCCGACGCGCGCTGGCCGCGGATACGCTGGCCATGACGCCAGGCGCCCTTGCCGCCTGGATCGCAGATCCGCAATCGACCAAACCTGGCGCCAAGATGCCGCGCATCGACCTTAGCGCCGACGATCTCAACGCTGTCGCCACCTACCTTGGAAGCCTTGAATGAGCGGCACCACGGGCACGGCAGCCGGGCAAGAACAGGATGAGGGCGTTAAAGGCGTACGCGACACCGGGCTCGAGGCGGCGCGGCGGCGCGCCTATCTAGCGCATGCCTGGCAGACGCCGAAGGGCCTGTATGGCTGGTTGGTGACGGTCGACCATAAGCTGATCGGCCGGCGCTATATCGTGACGGCTTTCCTGTTCCTCGTTCTCGCGGGTCTGTCGGCGCTCGCCATGCGGTTCCAGCTTGCCACGCCCGAGGCCGGCCATATCGGCCCCGATTTTTACAACCAGCTCTTCACCATGCATGGCACGACGATGATGTTTCTGTTCGCCGTGCCGGTGATGGAGGCGTTCGCCATCTATCTGGTGCCGCTGATGATCGGCACTCGCAACGTCGCCTTTCCGCGGCTCAACGCCTTCAGCTACTGGGTCTATCTCTCTGGCGGCCTGATGATCTGGATCGCATTCGCTTTCGATACCGGTGCGGATGCCGGCTGGTTCTCCTATGTGCCGCTCACCGGGCCCGAATACGGCATCGGCAAGCGCCCGGATTTCTGGGCACAGATGGTGACCTACACGGAGGTGTCCGCACTCGCGGTCGCTGTCGAGATCATTGCCACGGTATTCAAGCAGCGCGCTCCGGGCATGACGCTCGACCGCATCCCGATCTATGTCTGGTCGATCCTGGTCACGGCTTTCGTCATATTGTTCGCCATGCCCGCCGTGATGGTGTCGAGCACGATGCTGATCCTCGACCGGCTGGTCGGCACCAAGTTCTTCGATCCCGCGGCCGGGGGCGACGCGCTGCTGTGGCAGCACCTGTTCTGGTTCTTCGGCCATCCCGAGGTCTACATCATCTTCATTCCCGCGGTCGGCTTCGTCTCCGCGATCCTGCCGACCTTCGTGCGCCGTCCGGTCTTCGGCTATCTCGGGATCGTGCTGTCGCTGATTGCCATCGGCTTCCTTTCCTTTGGACTGTGGGTACACCACATGTTCGCCACGGGCCTGCCGCAGCTCGGCGAAAGTTTCTTCACCGCCTCCTCGATGATGATCGCCATTCCGAGCGGCATCCAGATCTTCTGCTGGATCGCGACGATCTGGGGCGGCCGCCCGATCTTTGCCACGCCGTTGCTTTTCGTGCTCGGCTTCATCTTCACCTTCGTGATCGGCGGCCTGACCGGGGTCATGGTCGCCTCGGTGCCACTCGACCTGCAGGTGCACGACACCTATTTCGTCGTCGCGCATTTCCATTATGTGCTGATCGGCGGCGCCGTCTTCCCGCTGCTCGGCGCTGTGTACTACTGGTTTCCCAAGATCACCGGCCGCATGCTGTCCGAGAGGCTCGGCCGCTGGAACTTCTGGCTTGTCTTCGTCGGTTTCAATTTTACTTTCTTCCCGATGCACATTCTCGGCCTGCAGGGCATGCCGCGCCGCGTCTACACTTATCCGCCGGCGAGCGGCTGGGGCGAGATCAACCTGTTCATCAGCATCTCGTCCCTGGTGGTGTTCATCGGCTTTGCACTTTTCTTCCTGAACATCCTGCTCAGCCTACGCAACGGCCGCATCGCGGGAGACAATCCCTGGGGAGCGAGCACACTAGAATGGGCGACGACGTCGCCGCCGCCTTCCTACGATTTCTCGCGCCTGCCAGTGGTAGCCCACCGCGAGCCGCTCTGGGCCGAACCCGACATACTCCCGGTCGTCGAAGGCCTGCGCGTCGATGCGCGCGAGGTGCTCGGCAGCACGGTCGCCGACGCCGTGCCACAACTGCGCGTGCCCTCGGCCGACAATTCGATCTGGCCGCTGCTGTCGGCCCTTGCGGTGGGCGGCGCGTTTCTGGGCTCGATATACACGCCATGGGCGGTAGTCTGGGGTGCGATACCGGTTTCGATCGGCTTCATCTGTTGGTTCTGGCCGAAAGGCGAACCGGAGGACGAGGAATGAAACAGCGTCCGGTTGCCGACGTCAGCCACCTGCCCACATATGATTTCGGAGCGGCGAGCCCGATGTGGTGGGGAACCCTCGCTTTCATCGCGCTTGAAGCGACCGGTTTTGCCTTGGGGATAGGCACCTATTTCTACCTGGCCGTGCTGGCCACGCATTGGCCGATCGGAGCGCCCGCGCCCGACCTGCTGCCGGGCACGGCAATATTGATCATTCTGCTTGCCAGCCTGATACCCAATCACCTGGTCGAACTTTGGGCGCGGCGGCAGGACCTTGCCAAGGTTCGCATCGGCATCGTCGTCATGTCAATCGCCGGAATTCTCCCCCTGATCGTGCGCGTCTGGGAATTTCCCGCGCTTCGCATCACCTGGGACCAGAACGCCTACGGATCGATCGTCTGGTTCCTGCTCGGGCTGCATACGTCACATCTTCTCACCGATGTCGGGGATACGATCGTGCTCGCCGTTCTGATGTTCACGCAACAGGGCAAGGCCGGACGCCGCTTCAGCGACGTGTCGGACAACGCCTTCTACTGGGACTTCGTGGTCGTCTCCTGGGTCGTGCTCTATCTCGTCATCTATTGGTTCCCGAGGATGTGAGATGCAGGCGATCCGCACTGGTGTTTCATGGGCAGGCCTTGCCGCCGGACCAACCGCATGGGCGATATCGCAGCAGCTCGGTTATTCGATAGCCTATTGGCAATGTCATGCCGGCTTTCCCCTCACCGCCTTGTTCTCCCTGGCGGGCGCCGCCGCCGCGATGGCGGGCGCCCTGTTGTCGTGGCGCGCCGGTCGTGACCGGAGGCACGGCACAGCCCCGCCCCTCGGAGCGCGCACACGCGCGTTTCTGGCCGAGGCCTCGACCGGCATCGGAGCGCTGTTTGCGCTGATCCTGCTGGCGCAAATGGCGGCTGGGCTGATTTTCAACGGGTGCGAATTGTGACCAAGCAAAAGAGCTTGGTCATCCGCCATCAGCGGCGCTCGTCTTTGCCCATCGCAAGCGTTCCGGCTCTGCCCATCCTCTTTCGGGCCTTTTTGGCATTGTTGGCCCTTTGCACGCAGTTACGGGCGGATGACATCCAGAAAGGCGAATATCTCGCGCGGGCGGCCGATTGCGTGGGCTGCCACACGTCCAATCCAAGCCGCCCGTTCGCCGGAGGATATCGCGTGCCGACACCGTTCGGCGACGTCTATTCCACCAACATCACACCGGACCTCGATACCGGCATCGGGCGCTATTCCGCCGATGAGTTCGTACGGGCGGTCCAGGAAGGGGTCAGGCGCGACGGGGCCGATCTTTATCCGGCCATGCCGTATGACAGCTTCGCCAGGATGAGCCGCGAGGACGTGCTGGCGATCCGGGCCTATCTGCTGGCGCAGGCGCCGATCTCCCAGCCGCGGCCGCAGAACATCCTGCCCTTTCCATTCGACCAGCGCTGGGCGCTCGGTCTGTGGAAACTCGCGAACTTCCACACCGGCAGCTTCGTGCCGGATCGAAATCAAACCGAGGCGTGGAACAGGGGCGCCTATCTGGTCGAGGTGCTTGGCCATTGCGGTGCCTGCCACACGCCGAGGAACATGACATTCGGCATGGATGAGGATCGCAGGCTTGCCGGCGGCACCGCCGGCATCTGGCAGGCCTTCAACATCACCAGTGACAAGACGGCAGGCATAGGCGGCTGGAGCGATGATGAGCTGTTTCGGTTTCTCAAGACCGGCGCCACGCCTGGAAAAGCCTATGCGGGCGGTCCGATGGCGGAAACAATCATGAACAGCCTGCAACATCTTTCCGATGACGATATTCATGCCATGGTCGCCTATCTCAAGGATGTGCCTGCGCAGTCGGGAGACGAGAAGCAGCCACGCTTTTCGTGGAGCAATCCGGCTGCGGTCATCATCGATGCCGGAATGAAGGACAAGGTGCCGGGCAGTGGGACTTCGGCAAGCGACGATCTCTACCGGTCGCTCTGCTCAGGGTGCCATGGCATGGATGGAGGCGGATCGCCGGATGGTTCCTATCCGTCGCTGACCCGCAACACCACGCTCGGCGCGGCCGCTGCCGAGAACGCCGTCATGACGATCCTTACCGGCGTGAAGGCCGGCGACGTCGCGGGTCGGAAATCGATGGCGGCCTTCGGCGGCTGGCTGGACGACGGCCAGGTGGCGAACCTTGCCAATTATGTGACTGCGCGCTTCGGCAATCCTGAAGTCAGCGTCACGGCGGCCGACGTGCGCCAGATGCGGGCAGGCTCGACAACAGCGCAGACGGTCATGCTTCTGGTGGCCAAGGCACTGGTGGCGGGCGGCGCTGGATTCGTGTTGGGTCTGCTGCTTCTGTTGGCAAGGCGCCTTGGCCGTGGAGCAATCCCAGGAAAAGTATGAAACGGTTTGCCGTCCGGAGTTGCGTCGAAACGAAGCACAAAAATCCGCCCGGGCCATCTCACGTTCGGGCATAGAGATAGGCGGTGATATCACGCGCCTCTTGCGGAGACAGATTGGTGTTGGGCATGGCGGTCTTCGGATCGACGTCCCGCGCCCTGCTGATCCAGCGGATCATCGCGTCTGGAGATGTTCGCAAGGCGATACCTGCCACATACTTTCTCTGAGCAACACCTCGCAGAGAGGGACCGACCGTGCCATGAGCCCCAGCGACGCCCGGAATTTCATGGCATCCGCCGCAGCCATTGCGGATCATCGCTGGAATGGCCCGCCCTGCATCTCCGCCGACCGCCTGCCCGATGCTGGTCTCGCGCAAGCTGTCACTCCGGATCGCTTCCATGCCGTAAGCCGCCAGAATGAGGACGACCGCTATCGACGTGCCTTCCACCCATAGCGGCGCCGATGGCGTTTGCTTGGTGGGAGCAGTCCGTCCACCCATCGATCTGCGCCTGCCTTGAATTGCCGTCGCAATGGCGCTGCCGGCGTGTGGAGGCCCGACGAGGGGCCAGCCTCCGACAGCGCTTTGGGGCAGCCGCCTATTTGTTGCAGTTCTGCATATTCGGCGTCGTCATGCCCGTGGGAGTGTTGTTGTCGACATCGTTACCGGCGGCATCCTTGCAGCGGTCATTCATGCCGTTCGACTTCATTGTCGAACTCGTCGCGTTTGGATCGACCGGCGTTGTCGACGGTGTCGTGCCGGTGCCCATCGTACCATTGGCGCCAGCGGTGCCGGCCGTGGTTCCCGTGCTTGTACCGTTCGTGTTGGAACCGTTCGACTGCGCCATCGCCGACGTAGCCAGGGCGATGGTGATCAGGGATGCCGAAAGAATTTTCGTAATCATGTAAACCTCCATCGGTTCGTGAACGCCACAACAAAAACGAACCTTATTTGGGGAGGTTCCGCTGAACAAAGCACGATTTGAGGTGTTCGTGATGCTTTTCAGCTGGATCCTGCTGATGAGCTCGGGAAGCGGTGCGCCGAAATCCTGGAGATTCATCGACGGGTCCGGAATGTTTGGGTGATGTAGCCATTCTACTTACGCGGGTGAAAGCCGCAAAGGCTCCGCGCTTCCACGCGCGGAGCCTTCTGCCGGTCGGCCGAGAGAATTTTACGGCTCGTCTATGTCCTGCTTCGAGGGGTTGTGCGAAATCATGCGCTCCTCCTCGTCCTCGGGCAGCGCCTCATCGCTTTCCTGGTATGCGTTGTCGTCTTCTTCCTCGGGCAATTCACCGCTTTTCATCGTGTCGTAACGGCTGTCTCCGTCTTGCGGCACGCCATCCGGCAATATCTTGCCGCCTCTAATCGCATCCCAATCCTGCTTTTCGAATGCCGGTCCTTCGGATGTATCGACTGGTTTCCTGCGTGGTGCCATCGGAGTTCTCCTGCGCATCGGCGCCTGAAACCTGCCTTCGCCCTGCCGGGGTTGGCGCCTTGCCAGCACCCCGGCGCGCGCCGAACGGCGAAGGCTCAGGTCACTGCCAGTAGGGTTGGACGTGCCAGTAGCCATACGAAGCTTCGCGCGCCGGCCTGCCATCGTCGACCGTAAGTTCATCGATCGAATAGGCTGGGGCTGCCTTGAGCTGTTCAGTGCTGAAAGGCACGACGTACCCGCCTCGATCTGGATCGTAATCCAGAAGCGACCACGGCACGGCGTGGTATTTTTCACCGATGCCCAGGAAACCGCCGAAGGAGATGACGGCGAACATGATGCCATTCGCGGTCTTTTCGAGCATCACGTCGTCGATCGTTCCGATGTCTTCACCGGCCGTATTGTAGACGGTCGTGCCGATCACACGCGAAGCGCGGATGGCGTCGGTATGTCCGCTTGGGGTTGTCATATCCATGGTCTCCTATGTCCGAAATTGGGTATCTCTCAAACGAGCAGCCGGAGGCGATGTTCCAAAAAAAGCAGCCGATACCCGTTCAAAGATGCAGACTTTTTCGGTGCGAGACCGTGATCGACTTTGCGAGATTCCGCCGCTCCAGACCGAGTGACTTGGGGCGGTGCGGAACCCGCTTCGCCGTATCGCCGGGACGATGGCCCCGTGCCCTTGCCACTGATTTGGCGTTTGCGGTTTCACGAACTTCTGCCGTTCGGCGGTGTGCCGTTTTCATCCCCGATGTCGTCGGCTTGCGTGTTGTCGCGAACTGCCATGTCGGCGAGATTCAGCAGGCGTTCGGAACGGAACGGCACCGTGGCTGTTTCAAGGAGATAGGTGAGCTCGAATCTGGGAAGAGAGAAGAGCCCGTGACCCACCCCGATCCGAACAATCCCGTGCCTGTGCCGGACAATCCCAACCCGGAGCCATCCCGGCCCCCTGCCCCGCCGGAAACGCCGCCCAGCGAACCGCCTGGCGTCCCGCCGCCTTCACCCGATCCCATTCCCGAGCCGGGAAGAGCCCCACCGGAAATTCCACCGGGCACGCCGCCGGAAATTCCCGTCGAGCCGTCGTTTCCCGGCCCGAGGGCGCGCGAGGCCTGAGCCAGCGGGTTCGCTCACCCGCCCGCACGTTTGATCATGCCGATGATCTCCTTGATGTCGCGCGGCTCAATTGCGAGTTCCTCCAGCCCAGGCATTTCCGCCGCCACGATGTTGTCTAAGCGCATGAGATCGACCTGATTGCGGGTGATCGGGGCGCCAGGCACGAACTCAGCCACGGCCGCAAGACAGCTCCATAACCCAAACGGCACCGGCACCAGCATCGGACGCGTGTCCAGGCTTGCGGCGACTTCCTGGACCAGCTGCTTGTAGCTCAAGACACGCGGGCCGCCCAACTCGAACGTCGTGCGGTCGTGTTTGCTGCCGACCAGCCGGCTCACCGCTTCCGCGACATCCTCGACATAGACCGGCTGAAGCCGAGTTTCTCCGGCCCCGAACAGCGGATAGATCGGCATGAGCCGAAGGAGCTTCACAAGCGTGGTGAGCAAGGCATCGTCCGCTCCGGTCATGACCGCGGAGCGGACGATGATCGCGCCGGGGAAAGCATGTCGTACGGCATCCTCGCCTCGTCCTCGTGCCCCTATGTAATCCGAATGCGATCCGGGATCGGATCCGATTCCTGAAACCTGGACAAATCCTTCCGCTCCGGCCTCGCGTGCGGCGCGAGCGAGGTCTGCCGCTGCCTCGACATGCATGCGCTCGAACGTCACGTCGCCGTGTTCGACATAGAGACTGACCGCATTGACCACCGCGTACGATCTGGCCACGGCCGATGCGATGGAGGAGGGATCCAGCATGTCTGCCCTGACAGGTTCGGCCGCCGTCGACGAATTTGCGGCCGACTTTGCCGTCGTCCGGTGCGGATGACGCGACACCGCTCGAACCCGGAACGCTTTCTCAAGGAGCCGTTGCACGATCCGGCGGCCGAGAAACCCCGTTCCGCCAAAAACGGCTACGATCCGTTCCGCATTGGAGTCGTTTCGATCCATTGATCCGGTCCCTTTCAGACCGCTCGCCGCAAGGCTTGCGCGCGCTTGGCCGTTTGGAAGAATAACGCCGCGGGCGCTCTACTTGTTGCGGCGATCGACGATCGCCATCGTCGAGCCGCCGACCAGTCGCAAGAGAAAAGCGTCGGAACATTTCATCCAGCTTGCGGTTTTTGAAACGGAAGTCCTTTTCGAGGGAGTTGTCTCATGCCTGGAACCAAACATCCAAAATGGAAAGAACCGAGCGATGCCGACCTGGCCAACAATCCGGGAATCGGAAGCTCGAAAGGAACGATCAAGGAAGGCGAAGATCTCGAACTCGAAGGCGAAAACACGACTGAAGGTGACGTCGAAAACGATACGACGGCAGCCGGCGGAATCGATCCGAGACAGAAGATGCGAACCAACAAATAACGTGCCATCGCACGGGAAGGATGGCGTCAATGGCCGGAAACAAAACCCATGAGCAAAACCTTCGCATAATCGAAAAGCGCGAGAATACGAAGAATGCCGACAAGGACTTCGATGCTGACAAGGACCTGCGAAAGACCGAGGCCGAACGCGCTGCATCCAGGCAGGACAACCTCAGATCGGACGTAAGGGACATCGCCGACCGTGATGACCGGAACATCATCCGGGGAGAAAACCAGGAGAGTTCCCACAACAAGCACCGGACGGATCGCTGAGCGACCGGCACGCTTGCCGGCGCGGCGGTGGCGCGATCCGATTGGTCCCCGAAGGAGTGAACCATGCCCCTCACGCTTAGCAGTTCCGCCTTTGCGGATGGCGGAAGGATTCCCGAAAGATACACTCGCGACGGCAAGAACGTATCGCCGCCGCTGAAGTGGTCCGGTGTGCCGGACGATACCAAGAGCCTCGTTCTTGTCGTCCAGGATCCCGACGCGCCGAGCGGAACGTTCGGACATTGGGCGGTGTTCAACATGTCTCCCGAGGTTCAGGAATTACCCGAGGCGGAAAGCGGCAAACCGGGCCCCGAGGCCCTCCGGCAGGCCAGGAACGATTTCGGCAACGCGTACTATGACGGCCCTGAACCGCCGGTCGGGCACGGTGTGCATCACTACCATTTCCGGCTGGCCGCGCTCGACACGCCGAACCTCGCCATCCCTGCGAGTACCGGCGTCGAGCGCATCTGGCAGGAAGCGCAAAAGCATCTGCTTGAGCAGGCGGAACTCGTCGGGACTTACGAACGCGGCCAATAATTTGAATGGGGTCGGCTAGTCCCGATCGCGCCACGCATGAGCGGAACGGTTCTTCTCCTTGCCGGTTGTGTGGGAAAGGAGATGTCCCATGTTTGAAAGCATCATGTGGTTGGTTGTCGTCGCCGGCGGACCGTTGTTGCTGCTCGTATTGCTGGCCTATGTTCTTGTAACGCGACGACGCCGTGGCCCCGCAGAGCGCAGGGAAAGCGAGCGCGCGACCGACCGGCTCTACCGCCAGGACAAGGGTTGATCCTCTTGGGTTTGCAATCCTCTTGGGTTTGCAAATAGAGGGGATCGTATCGTGGCAAGCACGCGACGATCCCCAGTTAGGTCAGGACATTATCCTTTGCCTTAGCCATGCAAAGAACTTGTTCCCGCCTATGGTGGCGCGAACCCGCGTGGCAGCCCACCTTGCTCTCATCGTAGCGCCGACATGGCAATCGCAGACGATGTCGTGCAGTTGCCAGTCGCTCAATTCGAAGAAGCGCTTTGCCTCACCATATGTGTCGTTCTTCAAACCCGAGGCGCGCAGAACCGGATCTTCGAAGGCGACAGCAATTGCAGATCCTTCGCCACGCACCATGGCACGTGACTCAGGATGCAAATGCTCTGTACCTGCGAACGCTCCGAGGCATCGCTCCGGATTCTGTTCGAGAAGTTCAGCCCAACGCTCGATACGCTGGCTTCGTGTCATTTCCGCAGCTGGCGCCGAGGGTTCAATGCTGGCGACGGCATGCAGTTGATCGAGTGTTTGATGTTTCATGGTCAGCTCCTGTCGAGGCGGAGAAGAGCCCACGCCTTCAAAGGAATTATCGCGCGGCGATGCTTCGACAAGAGCGGACGACTGGAAGAATTCGATGCCGCCGAATTTCAGCTGGCTGGATCGCGAACGCGACGGCAGCGTTCATTGAATGGGGCAGTTCCCACAAGCCAGTGATCCGAGATCAGGACGCGTCCAATGCTCATCCAGCCGATCGACTATTTCCTTGTTGTCTGGTTCGCTCTTGCCGCCGCTTCGACGCTCTATGTCGGCTTCGACCAATACCGCAACAACCCCGAGCCAGCGGTAATGAAATGGGGTTTCATCCTGGTGACCCTCTACATGGGTCCGCTCGGTTTGCTGCTTTATGTGCTTGCCGACAAGGAACCGCGACCGGGCGAGCACGAGGATTTCACCAGGCCGCTGTGGAAACAGGGCGCCGGTTCGACCATCCACTGCGTTGCCGGAGACGCGACAGGCATCATTCTCGCTGCCGTCGTCACGGCGACGCTCGGCCTGCCGATGTGGCTCGACCTCATCGTGGAATATGTCTCCGGCTTCGCCTTCGGCCTCTTCATCTTCCAGTCGCTGTTCATGAAGTCGATGATGGGCGGCACTTATTGGGAGAACGTGCGCAAAAGCTTCCTGCCCGAATTCATCTCGATGAACTTCATGATGGCAGGCATGGCGCCTGTCATGAGTTTCCTGATGATGGGTCGCGACATGCGCGCGATGGAACCGACCGAGCTTCTGTTCTGGGGCGTCATGTCGATCGGCGTCATCGCCGGCTTCATGCTTGCCTATCCCGCCAATGCCTGGCTGGTGGCACGTGGGCTGAAGCACGGGTTGATGACGCAGCGCCCGCAGACTACCGAAAGGGACGCTCGGCAGCCGGCGTGTCAGCGGCAGGGACAAGACCACGGCATTGCCGCCCACAAGGGTGGAGGCAGCAGCGGCCACCAGATGGAAACGGACGCTACGACGCCGCAGATCGCCACGCTCGGCCTTGTGTCCGTGCTTGCGCTGGCGATGGGCATGGCAGCGCCGGCGAATTGGCTGAACCTGACGCTGTCGGCCCGTGATGTCGGCGGGGTGATCATGCCGCAAGGCATGATCATGGACCGTGACACGCCGGCGGAAACCATGCGGGACATGGCGGCGGCCGACCCGCGCCGGGTGACGGCCTCCTATGACCTCGCCGCAAGAGGCGACCAGCAATTGCCGTTCCGCGTGGAGAATGGCGTCAAGGTTTTCGAGCTCAAGCCATCGGTGATCGGCTGGCAGATACTGCCTAATGTCAGGGTGGATGCCTATGCATACAATGGCCAGATTCCTGGTCCTCGCATCCGTATTCGCCAAGGCGACAAGGTCCGCATCAACGTCACCAACGACCTGCCGGAGGAAACGACGGTGCATTGGCATGGCATGATCCTGCCGAACCAGATGGATGGGCCCGCCGAGATCACCCAAGCACCGATCGAACCCGGACAGTCATACTCCTATGAATTCACCGCGACCCAGCACGGCACCTATTTCTACCATCCGCATGCCAAGCCGGACCGCACCCAGGCACTCGGCCTCTATGGGGCGCTGATCATCGACCCCGCCAATCCCGCGGACGAGGTTCAGGCCGACCACGACTATGTGATCGAGCTTCAGGAATGGCTGGTGCGCGAAGGGCTGACCTATCCCTCGATGCCTATGGATGGCGGCATGCCGAACTACTTCACCATCAATGGCAGGGCTTATCCCTCAACCGACACGATCCGCATGAAGGTCGGAGAGACGCTGAAGGTGCGTTTCATCGGCACCAACAATGGCTTCATCCATCCGATGCATATCCATGGCGGTCCTTTCGAGGTCGTCGCCCGCGATGGGGAAACGCTGGCTCCCTCGGCACGCTTCCTGGCCGACACGGTCAATGTCGGGCCGGGGCAGCGCTACGACGTCGTCTGGAAGGCGCAACGCCCCGGCAAATGGCTGATTCACTGCCATATCCCTCATCACACCACGAACAACAATTCCGAGGATAAGGGTGGCGGCGGACTGATGGTCGTCATCGATGTCAGCTAATCGACGAGTGTCACCGCCGCCCTGGCTTCAAATCAGGTCAGAATAGCCACGATGGTGTACGAGTTCGGATCGACGATGACAATCCTGCCGTCGGCCAAGACGAAATACTCGTAGGCTTCATAGGCGGGCACGATCTTGACGATCCGCTTCGGAAGCCGATGCAGCCGCACCTTCTTCGGCACCGTAACGCCGACCGATATGTCCACGCCGATGTCGGCAACAGGCTCGACCTTCGTCTCTCTGATCACGTTCGTGATTTCGGTTTTTTGCTCGACGGTCACGTTGTTGATCGAGGCGGTTGAATTCTGGTCGGTGGTGGTTCCGGTCTTACCTTGCGCCTGCTGATCCGTCGTGGTCGCTGCCTTACCTTGCGTCTGCTGCTCGGTCGTGGTCGCGGCCTTGCCTTGCGCCTGCTGCTCGGTCGTGGTGCCGGCCTTGCCCTGCGTCTGCTGCTCGGTCTTGGTGCCGGCCTTGCCTTGCGTCTGCTGCTCGGTCGCGGTGCCGGCCTTGCCTTGCGTCTGCTGCTCGGTCTTGCCATTCTTGCAGTTGGTCGAGCCGGTTACGCAATTGCCGGATTCATCCGATTGCGTCGCTCCACCGGACTGCTGAGTCTGGGCGATTGCCGCTCCACATCCGACGCCGAGCGCCAACACACTGGTGATCAGAATGGTCTTCATGAGAGTTCTCCTTGAAAGGTCGTCCCTCTCGGCGCGAACTCTCCCCGCATGGCTTTGTTCCACCTCAAGCTAATATATCTGAAAGTTGGAACCGACCGCGGTTTGAGCAGTTCGGGCACGGGTTGCCCGCGGCCGGCATTCCGCTGGCGAGAGGTGGCTCCGACGAACGTTCGATGGAGAAACACCGATGAAAACATATCTCATAGGGACAGCAGCCAGCGTGCTCTTTCTGGCGGGTGCCGGTGCAGTTGCCGCACAGGATGTGGTGATCCAGCCGCAGGAGGAAACCGTCATCAAAGAGTACGTGAAGAAGCAGCCGCTTGCGTCGATCCAGGTTCCGGGAGTGGAACTCAATCTGGGTTCAACGTTGCCGGACACCGTTGAACTTCACGAAGTTCCCGACGCCATTGCTTGGCCCACCCAGTAAACGCCGCCATTGGCTGGCAAGGTAAAGCCGACATCATTCAGTGCCTGAAAGCATGCGGCGTGACATGCATGCGCGCCGTCCTCGTTGCCGACGATCGCCACCAAAGCGACCTTGCCGCTGGCCGGCATCCGGCCCTTCTCGTCGGTCTCCGACAGAAACGCATCCATGCGTTCCAATACACGTTTGGCCACGCTAGACGGCTGGCCGAGCCAGATCGGCAGTCCCAGCACGAAGATGTCGGCCTCGGCGATCTTCCGACGCAATTTCGGCCAGCCGTCTCCCTTGCCCATGTCCGACAGCACGCCGGGCCTGATGTCGTGGTCCAGCGCTCGAGCGATTTCCGCGGTGACACCGTGCGGCACCATCGCCGACAGCAGATCGGCAAGCAGCCGGTCCGTGGACGACGGCTCCGCACCCCCGGGCATTTTCAGCGTGCAATTGAGGGCAAAGGCCTTAAGTCGCATGAGGTGCTCCTGTGCGGGTTCTCGGCACAACCGGCGAGGCCCAAATCGCGCCCGATAGGACGAGGCAACACAATTGTCGCTCCGCGACGACTTCGGCCGTCAGCGGCCCGTCTAACGCTCGCCAATCCCGGTCAGCCGGTGGCGTGAATTGGCGGCTCCTCGTTCTCGTCGGGGTTGGGCAAAGGCGTCTCGTCCGGCAGCCCTTCCGGGTCGGGCTCCTCGATCGGGTCGGGCTTCCAGTTTGGTGCCGGCATGGGCGCATCGCGATTGGGGTCGGGTTCTCTTGGCCGCTGCATCGAAATCACCTCCGTTCAGTGGACACAACTCGTCCGCCTTGCCATGGTTCCTGGCAGAATCCACGCCATTGCCGGACTACGCATCGCTGGCATCGCAATGCTATCGACGCGTTTGCAAATCTTTTCGGAACCGGTCCGATTTTGAAGCCGTTGTTTTTGACAATGACCGAGGAGAACCGTCGTGAACGATAAAGCAGCAGATTTGGACAACACCTTGCCGCAAATAGCCATCGACGATCGGCAGGTAGCGCAATTGGCGGCCACGGCCGATCTGCCTTCAAGGCAGGCCCGCGAACTGGTGCGCCGCCACGGCAACGACCCCAAGAAACTCGAAGAACTGGCGAAATCGATCAGCGCCGCGAACTGAACTCCTGCCAGAAGCTACAGTTGTACCGATGCCGCTTCAGATCTCGATCAAGGCGTAGGGACGGCCACTCGGCTTGGCCACATGCATGGCGACGTTGTAGACCTTGGCTCCGCCGGGCGTTTGACCTTCGTAGGAGCCGCGATGGGCATGACCATGCACGACCGCACTGACTTGGAAACGATCGATTGTTTCCGCCAAGCGCGATGAGCCGAGAAACGGGAATATCTCCAGCGGCTCCCCTGCGACGGTCTCGACAATTGGCGCGTAATGGAGGATCACCAGCGTCCGTTTCGCGCGGACCTGGCGCATCGCGTTTTCGAGTTGCATTGCCTCGTTCACGCTTTCCGCGACCATCGCCTTGATCGCCCGTTCGCCGAACGAGCCAAGCATGCGCGACCCGAAGCCGCCAATGAAACCCTTCACTCCGACAAAACCGACCTCTTCGATTTCGACCGCCTGCCCTTCGAGGAGATGAACATCCGCCTGGCGCAGGATGTTCGTGACGTCTTCCACCGCGTCGGACTCATAGTCGTGGTTGCCAAGCACACCCACCACCGGGATGGAGCAGTTGCGCAGATCCTCGGCCAGCAACTCCGCTTCACGCGGCTTGCCCAGGTTGGTGAGATCTCCCGTGAGGACGAGAACATCGGCCTGGCGCGATATTTCCCCAAAAAGATCGCGATACGAGGCCTGAGCGTCTTCCCTGACATGCAGATCGCCCATCGCGGCAATTTTGAGCGTGCGTGCGCCGTCGGTTGGCGTGGCGCTCTCGTTGCGATCAGCCATCGCGAAATTCTCCTACGCCGCCAACGCCGGCAAAGCCCCATTCCTTGACGTCGATTTCGTAATCGGTTTGCGAAAGCAGGCGCCCGCGACAGATCTTCATCCGGGGGGCCGGCAATTGCCTTTGCTTGCCGAGGCGCTCGAGCAGTTCATCGAGCAGCCACGCCGGAACGTGGTCTCGCTCGCTCGGATAGATCCATCTGAAATTGAGAAGCTGCATCAACAGCAGCTCCCAGTGAACCTCCAGATAGGAAAGCAGCCTGTGCCAATCGATCTGCTCGTGCGCCTTGAGAATCGTATGAGCTACGTCGGCTCCGTCGTGGCGCCCTCTGTCCTGGATGAAGCATTTGGACCAGATCAGCTCGGTCGGCCCGATGATCCTCACCCTGCTGCCCAGCAACTCCGTCTGGCGGGCGTGTTCCAGCCACCCGTCGCCGACAGGCATCATGCCATTCGCAGAGCCGAATATGACGTCGAAGAAATGCGTGCCCTTGAAAACTTTCCCAAGCCACCGGTCATCCACGATTTCGACCGCGTATCCAAGCACCTTGAAATGGGCAAGGATACGCGCGAAGTCGCCGGCCTTGCAGAAGATATCGAGGTCCTTGGTCTGGCGGGCGACGCCTGTATAGGCGCTCACCGCATAGGTTCCGGCGACGAGAAAAGGGATGTCCGTGGCGGAAAGCTCGCGGATCGCCTCGGTGTAAAACACCTCCGCCTCGGCGTTCTTGAGCGTAGGCGCCGCCTTCGCATCGATCGTGGGAAGCGCGACCAGAACGTTCTCGGGTAAAGGACCATTGGTCATGAAACGAGCGACTCCGAATCCGGTCCTAGGGTAACAATGTAGACCCGGCCCGGTTCCGCCGTGCAGCGGACGGGCCAGGATTCATCGCCGCGATGATGTGGGGACGTCCTGCGGATTCAATGCCGCCGTGCGGCGCACAATCGAGAGCCCACCTCGATTTTCGGGACGGGCTCGCCGGGATTTGCGGACAGTTGCGGTTAGCGGTTCTTGTGGCTCTGTTCGCCGGCTCTCACATGCTGTTCATGAGTGCCGCCACGCGTCCTTGAACCATCGCCCTGCTGCCGCTGGCTGTCGCCCGCCGCCTGCTGTTGCTGGCGGCCCTTGTCCATGTTCTTGTGGCTCTGCTGGCCGGCCTTCACATGCTGTTCGTGGCTACCACCTTGATTGGGCATTCTTCTTCTCCTTTGCAGTCACGAGAGGCGATAACCGCCTCCCTTGGATTAAAGAAATTGCCGCGGGAACGTTCCCAGACGTAACATTTCGTGAAGGGGGTCCGACGCGTGCGGCGTTGAACGCACTTCCGCAACGGGAAAGCCGATCGGGCGAATGACGCCAGTCACAGGGCCAATCAGCCAGTCGCGGCCGGGCCGCACTTGCGGCGGATCAGAACTTGCGGCTTAGATATAGCGAGCCTCGCAATCCAAACCGCCACTCCGCCTCCGCGGCCTTGGAAAGGCCGATTCTGCGTCCGATCAGCAGAGCAGGATCAGACATCGGCCGCGGCATGAATTCAAAGGGCAACGCATCGAGTGGCGCCCCATCGTAGGAGGCATCCACGCCGAGCGCCTGACAGAGGCGTCCAGGCCCCGAGCAGAGCAGGCGAATGTCATCAAGTCCGCGATTGGTCCGCATTGTTTCCAGCCCCGATTGGGGCTCGATTGCACGGACGAGGACCGCGCTGCCGGGAAGGCACACGGCGTTGAGGCACCAGTGCAAACCGTAGGAGCGATAGACATAGGCTGTACCTGGAGAACCGAACATCGCCTGATTGCGGAGCGTTTTGCCGCCAAAGGCGTGTGATGCCGGGTCGTCAGGGCGATACGCCTCGGTCTCGACGATGGTTCCGCCGACCCCATGCAACCGAAGCGTCGCGCCAATCATGTCGCGTGCCACAAGGTAGGCATCACGATCGAAAAAACTGCTTATTGGCAACACTGCATCCTGAACCGGCGAAGAGAACGAACCCGCCGCACCGAAACAGCTTGGTGCCACTCAGGAACGACGGGCGTCAAGGCATGACGGGAAGTGCCCAGGGCAACGACTCCGGGCAGCTGGCAGCACCGCCGGTGTTGGCCGTCTCGGGCCATTTGCCAACCTGAGTCGGAGCCGTGGGGAACTGCCCCCGCGAGGCTTGTCTGTCGTCAGGGCCGGTTGGTCACGCGGGTGCTGTCGCCGCGATCGGTCCTGTCGCGAGCATACTCGCCTGCATTGGCATCGAACCTCGTCCAGCCGCCGGCTTCGTATGTCCTGCGACGCTCCTTCAGGTCGACCGACCCGGACTGTCCAAGAATCTCCTCGGCGTTGAGAGCAAGCTCATCCTCCACCTTGGCGGTGACCAAGGTGCCGCCTCGGCGTACGCCCTCCGCATAGACGTGGGCATCGGTTTCGGGCACGCCCGATCCTGTCAGGCCGCCGACAATTCCACCGGCCGCGCCCCCCGCTACCGCACCGGCAACCGCGCCGGTGGCCGTGGCGGTAAGCCACCCGGCCGCGACCACGGGTCCGACGCCCGGAATGGCCATGACGCCCAACCCTGTCAGCAGTCCGCCGGCACCGCCGATCACGGCCCCTATTCCTGCGCCACTGGCAGCATCTTCAGCGGCTTCGGAACGATTTCCGTCGTACCAGCCATCGGCGTTGTTGGCGACGATGCTGATGTCCGACGCCGGGATTCCCGTCGCTTCCAGTTCACCGACCGCGTCGGCCGCATCGTCGTAATTGTCGAACAATCCAGTTACCGTTTTCATTTGATCTCTCCTTGCTCAGTTGCTGCTGGCGACGACGTTGCCCTGGTAGTCGAGCCCAACGGCGAAGCTTGCACCTGCCTTGCTCGCTTGGCCGCGCCAGATGCCCTGGTTGTCCTTCGTAAGCTTCGATACGTTGGAATAGCCCGCATCCTCGATGCGGCTCTTCGCCTGCGTCTCGGTGAAACTATTTGCGCCGGGGACGAGAGTGGCGGCGTTGGGAGTGTTCGTGGTCTTCACCGCGGGCGTTGTCGCTCCAGTGATGGAATCCTGCGCGGCGGCGATCTTTTCAATCATCTCCCTATGCAGCCTCAGCGTATCGACCGTCTGCTGGGCGAATGTCTTGAGGGCCGCGTTGTCGCCGTCCCGGGCATAGGTTTCGAACAGCTTGACGGCATCGGCGTGCGCCTTGCGCTGCATGTCGACATAGGCTGGATCAATTGGGCCTTGCGCCTTCTGAAGCTTGTCCAGATCGCCCTGGTGTTGGGCGTCGAGCGCCGCCGGCACTTTCAATTTTTGTTCGCCGGCAACCGCCTCCAGCTTGGCGTTGGCCGCGCCATGGTCACGAATCATCGTTCGCGCGAAATCCTTGACGCTTTGATCCTGAGCCTTGTCTTGGGCAATCTTGCTCGAATCCACTTCGAACTTGCCGCCCGCAGCGGCCTTATCGACGAAATCCTGCGCGCCGTCGGCAGCGAAAGCGGGCATTGCGAGAACAATGGAAGCAGCGGCGAATGAGGCAAGAAGGTGTCGCGTTTTCATTGGCTTTGTCCTGTCGGTGCGCGATTCCGCGGACCGCCCTAACAAGTCGAAAAGCCCTTTGTTCCGACACCGAGATGTGCCGGAGCGGACGGCCGCTGTGGGACAATTTGCCGGCTCCCGCCCTTCAGGACGAGAAGCCTTGCGACGTCGCCAAAAAGCTACTCGCAAGAAAAATATCTCGCGGCGGGAACAAATCCGCGGCTGCGCGATTGGAGGAGTGCTCTGCCGCGATGCGGCCGGTCTGCTTTCGCGGGGGGTGCCGTGCGTACAGGACATTTCAGAAAGCCAATTGTCATCCAGCCTGGCCGGATAGACCGCGACAGGGTCGTGGTTTCGGTGCCGGACGCAGCTCAAGTGCTGCTGCGCGACTGGCCGAAACCAGCATGCGCCAGGCGTCTCGCGGCAATCGAAGCGTGCCTTGCCGTCATGCGCGGCGAGAAACCGCCCAGGGTTGCACGACAAGCGTTCATTGTCGCGGCCAAGGACGCCAGAATCCTGCTCAGCGATCAGATCTAGATGGCCGAGTTCGCTCCGGCGGCATACGAAGATGCTCGGCATTCATTTCTCTGGAGATGATCATGGCCAAGGTTCCCAAATCCAGTCTTGCCGCGACCAGAGGTGAAATTCAGGCGGGCGCCACGCGCGACAAGACGCCAGGATTCGACCCTGCGGTGGCACCTCTTGAGACGGATGCCGAAGCGGCCGATACCCAGAACCCGATCGCGGATGAGAAACATACACGCCAGCCAAAATTCACGAACGATGCGACTTTCGCCAATGCGATGCGGCCGGTGGCGAGCGAGCCTGAACTTCAGCCCCGCAGCAATTGGCCGCTGCTGGTGATCGGAGTTGTCGTTCTGACGGCAGCCGCGGCCTTTTTGGCGGCAAGCATACTGCGCTGAAGCCTTCACGGCGGTGCGCCGAAACGGGACCGCCCAATCATCGGCCCTACCTGCCGGTTTGACCAGGACCGGGATTGCCCTTCATGCGCGGAAGCTCCGTCATCGGACGAAGCAGCCTTGGCCGTGCCGGATCGGAGATGTCGAGCATGTCCCAGGGAACGCGATACAAACCCTCGCCGCGGCGCAGACGAAAGAAATCGAGCACCGCCGTGCCGATGGCGGAAGCGGATAAACGCTCGAACGCGGCATAGACGCCGATATGGAATTCGGTCACGACGAGATCGTCGCCGTCCTGTTCGGCGTGTATCTCCTCGATATGACCGATGCTTTTGCCGCGCTGCGAGAGCACGCGGCGTCCTGCCAGATGTTCGAGGTTGACCGTGGTCATCATCAAGCTCCCGGGATGCGTCCGATGACATGATCGCGCAACCAGTCCTGCCAGGCGAAAATCGACGTCTCGCGGACATCGATATCGAATTGGATATCGACGCCGATATCTTGCACCTTGTTCCACGCTATCCGGTGCGGCTCGCCATGCCGCTTGCCGCCCAGCCTTGCCGCGAGTTGCGCCGTCCAGCGCCCGGGCCGCGCCCCAAGACGACGGGCCAGGGTGATGGCGCCGAGCTCGATCGCAACGATTCTGGGCGGCTTGCCTGGCCGCAATTCGGCGACCAGCCCGTCGACCTTGCCGATCTTGACCTGCTCGCGGTCGACCACTTGCTTGTCGAGGATATCGCGCAGCAAATCCATCATGTGCCTCCGAATATCTGCAAGGGAATGGTCACGACGGCGAGCACGAAACCGAGCGCGATGATGAAGATGACCGCGGCATTCGAGATGACGCCGTTGCGGTGCTCGCCGACATAGCGCTTGTCGTTCAGCAGGAAGAGGAAGGGAACCACGCTAAGCGGCAGGCTGGCGGCCGTCAGTGCCATGGAAAAGATGGTGAGCCGCAGCGGATCGAGGCCGAGCGCGATCGGAACGGCGGCGAGAAACGTCGACAAGGTGTAGACGCTGCTGAACCCCGGATTGTCGCGCGGCTTCTGGTTCTCGCCCCAGGTCCAGCCGAAACCCTGCGCCACCAGATAGGCTTGTTGCAGCCCGACTTCGAGCGCGGCGCCGAAGCAGGCGATGGCCAGCGAGGCGACGAACAGCACAAAGCCCCAGAAACCGAATATCGGAATCAGCATCAGCGGCAATTGATGATAATCGTCCACCTGATCGATGCCGTTCGTCGCGAGCACGAGAGCCGCCACGATCAGCACACTGACCGAGATCGTGCCACCGAAGGTCATACCCAATCCGGCTATGGCCCGATTGGCTCCAAGGTAGCTTTCGTCCCACTGGTCTTCGATCGCGCCCGAGGAATAGAACATGAACAGGTAGGGCGATATCGAGGCGCCGAGAATGCTGACTGCCATGAACCAGTAAGTGGCCGCGTCATGCGCCGGCAGAGTAGGCACAGCCCCCGTCGCGACCGCTCTCCAGTCGGGCTTCAGCATCACCGCCCCGACGACGAAACACAACGTCACCAGACCAAGGATCGATACGCCTTTCTCGATGAAGCCGAACGTGCCTTTCCACAGCAACAGCCATGCCAGAAAGGCCACCGGCAGAGCCCACCACTGGAAGCCAATGCCGGTGGCAAGTTCGAGCGCGATGGCAACGCCGCCAATCTCGGCGGACATCACCAGGAAATTGACAAGGAGGATTGCAACCAGCGGCCAAAGAAAGGCGGTGAAGCCAAATCTTTCCCGGATTCCGTCGGCGATGGTGTGATGGCTCACGGCGGCGAACCGTCCGGCCATCTCGACGAGAAAGATGATGCAGATGGTGCCGAGAACCACCGCCCAGATCAACTGAAAACCAAAGGCTGCACCCGCCTGGGCCGCCGTCGCCATCGATCCGACTTCAAGGAATCCGCCAACGCTGGTAACGACGCCGAGCGATATTTCCAACAGCTTCTTCATGGCTTCGGCGCGAAGTATCTGGCGTAGGCGGCGGCGAGCGAGCGCGAAGCTGCCCGAACATCTTGTTGCGCCTCTTGCACGTCCGGGCGACGGCCCGCCAGCACCCCTGCCCGAGCGCGCGCCACGGCGACCGACATGTCCTTGACCGCAGCCGCCAAGGCGGTTTGCTCGCCGAGTTCGGCAAATCCGGCCGATCGGATCTGCGCGTCGATGTCGGTAAGGGTGTTGCCGACCGATTGCAGTGTATCCGAAATGTATGCGGATGGTGCCGTCCCTGCCATCCAGCCATCGAGCGTCATGGAAACGGTCCGCGCCGCGGAGGCGGCAGTGCGTGATTGCTGCTCGATCGGGTCGGAGGGCGAGCATGCAGACGACACGGCCATGAGCAACAGCAGGACGGCGCAGTCGAGACCAAGATGACCGCCTCGAAAGGCTACAGCAGGCGTTCGGTGCGCCACGCGAATGGTCTCCCCCGCCACCTGAACGAAACAGTGTCAGGCGCGCCACATTGATTTAGAGCGCCCGGTGAGCCCGTCAAATCGAAGCCGCCAATCAGTGGTGGTCAGCTAAAAGCCGGCGGGGAGCTTTGTGGTACGGCCTGAAAGCCGCAGCGGAACAAAGCATCGATCGCCGGATTAAAAAGCACGAGGGAGGCGCCACTCTAAAGCGGCAAGCTCACAGCCGGACTGATGTACGGACGTCTGACAGGAAGGATACCCAATGCCTCGTCTCATCGCCTGGATAGTCATTGTGCTGATCGTGGTGTTCGCGGCCTGGCTGTGGTTCGGGCGCGAGCCGACCGGGAACGGCGGGAGCCAACCAGCCCCTCATGCAATAGACCAGAACGGCTAAGCCGGACGATCTGTTTCGGTGCCGGTTTGAGGATGGTCGATCCTGTACTCGCGGATCAGGCCGAGAATCTGGACTCTGACCGTCTCGCGCGCCTCGGGCTGGACGAAGGGCATCAGCCGTTCGACAGTATCCATGACCGCCTGCGGGAGGTCCGCAGCCGGATCGGTCAGCTGGCTGCCATGCTCATAGACATTCTCCGTCAGCTTCTTGTCGAGATCGGAAAAGAACCCCATCGTCGTACTCCGGACCGGTACTCTGCCCTTCAACAGCCGGACCTGCAGAAATGTTCCGCAGGAAACACCCGCATTCCAGCCCGGCTGGGACACCATGTCCGATGCACCGTAATCGGTACGACTTGCTGCCGGGCAATCGCGTCAGCGCAATGTTGTCTGGCCGGAATTGCCTCGCCTTGCTTTCGGCGGGATCAGTCGGCCGGCGTTGGCCCGCAACCCCCTGACGAACTCCTCCACATAGGGGAGTAGTTCGAAAAGCAGGATTACGATCATCACGCAAGCAATGTAGGTCACGGGCAGCTGCTGCGATTTCCAAACAATTTCGAAGCGTGCGGTTTCCGGCCCTGCCCCGAACAGGGCGAGAAACTGGCCCCAATGAAGCGAAACGACGCTGACCAGCCCCATCAGCGGGATCATTTCCAGGAAGCTGTGAACATGCTGTTCGACCGGCGCGACGGTGCGCGCCGTCGTGGCGTAGCGCACGTCCCATATCGCCGTCGCCTCATGGACGAAGAAGGCGACGATCATGACGGCGATCACCAAGGCATTCACGTCGAGGAACATGGCGGCCAACAAGGGTATTCCCACTTCGGCGAACATCAGCAGGTGGATCAGGGATTCCTTGGCGCCGGTCGTCGATTCGATATGGGAGGCTCGATGACAAAGCCAGTCGGCAAATCCGGCTGCCAACCAGACCGGCAGCACGAAATACATCAGGATCAGCACGGTAGGATCGGACAGCATCTTCCCCTCTTCGCATCGGTGGGCCGGGAGCCACTCCCTGTCGGAGCTGGCCCTGTTGCTATCGAGCCGCTGCCTATGGCTGCCGCGGCATCTCGGTATTTTCGTTCGGATTTTTCTTGATGCCGGCGGCCGGCGAAGTGTCCTGCGGGGCGTTGCCGCCCTGGTTCTGCTCGGGCGCCCGTTTCAATGGCGAGGTGCGCCAGCCCATGTCGGCATAGAGGAAGCCTATCAGAAAGCCGATGATGACGATTGCCGCTATCACCAGCGAAATCACTGCGTTGCGTCGCTCCATTGCCCGCCTCCTTCCCTTGCCGAACAGCCAATCATGAAAATAGTTCCACAAGCGGACCGCGATCGGTGCCGCCGAACCTTGGAGATTGACGCCGGTCGGAATTGATCACGCGATGTCCCGAATTCACGGACGCGCGGGAACAATCAAGGGCGGGCCGGGTTCGGTATCCGTGCTTGCGAGGACGCCGTCCATGAAACCCGCCGTAGCCGATCGCATCGAAACGAAGAAATACGATCACCCGACAGGAGGATGGGGATCGCTGAGGTCATTGGTCCGCAAGGCATATGGCGAAGGCCTGCTTCTATCGGGAATATGGAGCACGCTGCTCAAGCAGAACAAGGCTGATGGCTATATGTGCGTTTCATGCTCGTGGGCGAAGCCGGCCGAGCCGAGGCCCTTCGAATTTTGCGAGAACGGCGCGAAGGCTACCATCTGGGATCAGACCAAGCTGCGCTGCGGCCCCGATTTCTTCGCCCAACATACGGTCACGGAGCTGCTCGACTGGCCGGACCGCGACCTGGAAAAGCAGGGCAGACTTACGGATCCCTTGCGCTACAACGCCATCACCGACCGGTACGAGCCGGTTTCCTGGGATGACGCCTTTGGCGAGATCGGGATGGAGCTTCGGCGGCTCGATCCGAAGTCGGTCGTTTTCTACACGTCCGGCCGGGCCTCGCTGGAAGCCTCTTTCATGTATCAGCTCTTCGCGCGCATCTACGGGTCGTCGAACCTGCCGGACTCGTCCAACATGTGTCATGAATCCACCTCGGTCGGCCTTCCCGAATCGATCGGCTCGCCCGTTGGAACCGTGCAGCTCGACGATTTCTCCAAATGCGACATGATGTTCTTCTTCGGCCACAACACCGGGGTGACGGCGCCGCGGCTGCTGCATCCGTTGCAGGACGCGCGTCAGCGCGGAGTGCCGGTATTCACCTTCAACCCGTTGCCGGAGCGAGGGCTGAAGCGGTTCAAGAATCCGCAGGATCCAGTTGAGATGCTGTCGCCCGGCCCCGGCACCAAGATGTCGAGCGATTTCTTCCAGATCCGCGCCGGCGGCGACATCGCCGCCATGACCGGCATTGCCAAGGCGGTACTGGCACTCGACGACGCTGCGAGGAACCTCGGCGCCCCGCGTGTTCTCGACACCGATTTCATTGCGGAGCACACGCACGGCTTCGCCGAATTCGAGGGCTACCTGCGCGCCACCAGTTGGAAGGACATCGTTCAACGGTCTGGCATCGCGCGGACAGATCTGGAGCACGTCGCTGAAGTCTATGGCCGTTCGGACGCGGTGATCGGCAATTACGGCATGGGTCTGACGCAGCATCGGCATGGCACCGAGAACGTCCAGATGCTGTGCAATCTCCTGCTGATGCGCGGCAATATTGGTAAGCCCGGCGCCGGCATTTCGCCGCTGCGCGGCCATTCCAACGTTCAGGGCCAGCGCACCGTCGGCATATCCGAAAAACCCGAACTCGTTCCGCTCGACAAGTTCGCCGAATTCTATGCTTTCGAGCCGCCGCGCGAGAAAGGCCTGGACACGGTCGAGACTTGTGAAGGCGTGATCGCCGGCTCGGTGAAGGGGTTTGTTGGCCTGGGCGGCAATTTCACGCGTGCCGTGCCCGAAACCGGCCTGGTCGAGAAGGCATGGCGCGGACTTGGCCTGCATGTCGAGATCGCGACCAAACTCAATCGAAGTCATCTCCTGCCGGGAGCAGTCACCTATCTGCTGCCCTGCCTGTCACGGCTGGAAAGAGATCATCAGGCTAGCGGCGATCAAACGGTTTCCATCGAAGACTCCACTGCCTGCATCCATGGCTCCTTCGGCTCGCGTCCCCCCGCTTCGCCCAATCTGCTGTCAGAGCCGATGATCGTTGCGGAACTGGCCAAGACCACGGTGCCGGGCATGAGCTCGATCCCGTGGGATGACTGGGTCGCCGACTATTCTCGCATTCGCGACGAAATCGAGCGTTGCTATCCGCAGCATTTTCGACAGTTCAACAGGCGGTTTCTTACCCCCGGAGGGTTCCACCGCGATATCAAGGCATCGAAACGCGTTTGGGAGACCCCCAACAAGAAGGCCAATTTCAAGCTGCCGACGACACTTGAGGCAAATCCCGATATCGATGTCACTGGCAGCAATGTGCTGACGCTGATCACGGTGCGTTCGAACGACCAGTTCAACACCACCGTCTATGGTTATGATGACAGGTTACGCGGCATCCACGGCACCCGCATGGTGTTGCTGATGAATGAGGCGGACATCCAGCGGTTCGGGCTGAGCGCCGGGCAGGAGGTCGATCTCGAAACCCATGCCGATGACGGCGTGGAGCGTCGCGTGCGGGGCCTACGCGTCACGCCTTATTCGGTGCCGGAGGGCAATTGCGCCGGTTATTATCCGGAACTCAATCCCCTGGTTCCGCTGTGGCATCGGGCCAAGAAGGCTCACGTTCCAGCGGCCAAGTCGGTTCCAGTCAGAATTGTCAGCCAGGCAAGCCGAGTTCAAAGGGCAGGCGCAGGCCGCGCCTCGATGTCGCCAACCAGATGATTGAAATGGGCGATCGATAATCGCGCCTTTGACGGTATCCCGCCCCGAAAAGACGGTCCGAAGCGGCTGTTCGAAAATAACAGAAAACCGCGACTGAAACTAACCGCCAGAAGGCTTGGGAGATGCCGGTTGGCTTGGTTGGGTGCCCTGCTGATCCCCGCCGGTCGTGGTCTGCGGGGTTGGATTCGTGTCTGTCGTCGGGTTTTTGTCGACCGGCTGGCTGTTCGTCGTATCGGTCTTGGACTTGACCGGATCGGCGTTGTTGTTGCACCCAGCCAGGGAGATCAGAGCCGTCAGCGCAAACAAAGCCGCTCTCATCCCGGTCCTCCTTGGTCGGATGCCGGCAACGCAGCGTGCCAGTGCCCTTTCCGGTCGAATCGCACCGAAAGGCCCTGTTTGAAGGCGCTCCGGGCCAACATGTTGTCCAGTTCGGTATCCTCGACCGGGCTCCGCACCACTTCCCGAATGGCCTTGCAGGCCAATTCCGTCGAGACGAAATCGTATCTTCTGCTTCTGGCGAGAACGTATTGTTCCACCAGCATCTTCACGCGCCTGAGCGCGATTTCTTCGGCGTATTGCATTCTGTTGCTCCTGCGCGCCGAACTGCCGGACCCGCGGGTTGTTCCCGCTCGAACCAGAAAACCTGCCGCGCTGGAGTGACAAAGCTGCCCGCGCTATCCCTGGCACCGCAAACAACGCCATCGACAGCGTCGTTGACGGCTGCGGAACTTTCGACAGTGCCGGCGATTGACCTTCGGAACATCCACGGGCCAGAGGAGATATCGTCATGGTCAACGACAACTCCACATCCAAACCCGCCATCCGCTCGCCGAGTGCCGGCGGCCTGCCGCATCCAAAACGGGATGCCAGCGATACGGATGCAGGTGCAAAACCGCCAACGCCAAAGACCGCCGGAGCGCCCCGGCCATCAACCGTTCCGCTCGACAATCCCGTGACCAACCGCAACGCCGGCGCGCGGCGTCAGTCGGGCACCACACCGCGGCCTACCGACAAGCCAGTGGATTGAGCGGCTACCCTTGGGATAATGGCGGGATAAAGGCCTTGCGAGGCGGCGCGAGGAGATCGGCCACCGTGGCCAGAATGGCGGCTTCGATTGCGGGCTTCGGCACGTACTTGCAGTCGTGGAATGGGGCCGGAACGTCTCGCTCTCCGAATCCGGTCATGAACGCGAAAGGAATGCCGCGCGCCCGCAATGTCTCCGCGATCGGCAGACTTGTTTCATTGTTCAACTGAATATCCAGCAATGCCACGTCGATTTTATCTGTGTCGACGAGTTCGAGGGCCGCGATTACAGACGGGACCGGGCCGACCACCTGGTAGCCTGCGGCGCGCAGGCCAGCCGCGGTATCCTCCGCGATCAGCCATTCGTCCTCGACGATCAGAACGCGCGGACTATCGTTCACGACCCCTCCTTGTGATTTGCCGGGAACAGGATCTCGACGCTGAGACCATCCTTAAGGAAGGCCGTCTCGACCTTGCCGCCAAGCCTGTAGCCGATCTCCCCTTGCAACAGGGTCAGGCCGAAGCCGGTGCTCGCGGGTTCCTTGACAGCGGGGCCGTCTTTCTCCCGCCAAGCGAGCGTGAACACGTCATCGTCACTCGACCACTTCACGACCACCTTGCCCCGAGGCTTGGACAGAGCGCCATATTTGGCCGCATTGGTGGCCAGTTCATGGATGGCCATACTGAGGGAAAGCCCCTGCTGCGGGCCAAGTTTCACCTCTTCGCCTTCGAGTTCGAACCGGTCGATACCAAACGGTTCGATTTCCTGGTGAAGCAACTTCTTGACCGAGGCTTCCTTCCAGCGTTCCCGGGACAGCAGGCCGTAGGCCCGTGACATGGCATGTAGGCGGCCGATAAGCGCCTGTGCGAACTCCTCTTTCGTTTCCGAACTTTCCCGGGTGCGATTGGCGATGCTGACGATGACCGCCAGCATGTTCTTGACCCGATGGTTGAGCTCCGAGATGAGCACTTGCTGATGCTCTTCCGCCTGCGCCAGGACGGTCACGTCGACCAATGTCACCACCACGCCCTGGATCCTGTTGCTCTTATCCCGATAGGGATTGATGTGGACCATGTGGAACCGGCCCTTGGTATCGCGCGCGAGGTGATGGTTCAGGGTCTCGCCTGTCTCGAATACCTTGTCGATATGCGGCTTCAACTGGGGATAGTCGAGTTGGCTCGACAGATCCGTCAACGGACGGCCGACGTCGGAGGGACGCAGGCTGAAGAAGGACGAAGCCGCCGGGGTGAAGGTCCGCACCACCAGATTGCGGTCGAGGAAAATGGTTGCGATCTCAGTGCTCTCGAACAGATTGCGCAGATCGCTGTTAGCGTGATCGAGTTCCTCTATCTTGCTGGTCAACTCCGCATTGATGGTGTTGAGCTCCTCGTTGAGCGACTGCATCTCCTCCTTCGAGGCTTCAAGCTCTTCATTGGTGGATTGCGCCTCCTCATTGACCGAGACAAGTTCCTCGTTCGACGACTTCACCTCCTCCAGAGCGGTCTCGTATTCCTCGATCGTCGATTGCAGGCGCTCTCTTGTGTCGCGCAACTCCCGTTCGAGATCGGCTGTGCTGTCGCTTTCACGGCTCTCGCCATCCATGCCGGACCGGGCCTGCACTGGGCCTGACGGTTCGAACAGGACGAGATAAAGCGGTTCACCATTGTCGCGCTCCGCCAGCGGCTCGATCGTGAGCTTGATCGGCTGGACCCGTTCGCCGTCCTCCTCGACGGTGAGGTTTTCCCGCACGACGGTACGGCGTGTCGTCGTCGCTTCCCTGAGCGCGGCGCGCAGGTCGAGCCTTAGCCCACGGCGCGCCATGGTCAGCAACTGCCGGCTGGGTATGCCTTGCGGTGCTTCGAGATATCTGCCGGTGCGGGCGGAATAATAAACGACGTCGCCATCGCCATTGACCAGTACATGCGGTGGCGCGAAACGCTCGAGCACCTGCGCCTCGACTGCCTGGCGAAGCGGATAGCCAGGCGCTCCCTTCCTGGCGCCGGTACTTTCGTGCGGGAAGGCGCCCGACCGGCCATCGCCGATCAGCACCGGCAGTCTGACATGCGGCGACGCGTGTTCGCGCGCCTGGAAGATGCGATGTTTCTTGTCGACAGTGGCGAACAGATCATCGTGCTGGCCGACGCTTTCGGATGTGCCGAGGAAAAGATAGCCGCCGGGTTTCAGTGCGTAATGGAAAACGGGGATTACGCGATTTTGGATGCCTGTGCCGAAGTAGATCAGCAGGTTGCGGCATGAGACCAGATCCATGCGCGAGAAGGGTGGATCGCGAATGACGCTGTGAGGCGAAAAGATGCACAGCTCCCGAATTTCATTGCTGAGCACATAGCTCTCGCCATCATTGTTGAAGAATCGCTCCCGGCGTTCGGGTGAAAGACCTTTCAGCAAGGCCTCGGGATAACGTGCGGCGCGCGCCACCGCCAGCGCCGGTTCGTCTATATCGGTAGCAAATATCTGGACGCGCGGTGCCGCCGGAAGCTTCTCCATATGCTCGCGCAACAGCATGCCGATGGAGAACACCTCCTCGCCGGTGGCACATCCGGGCACCCAGACCCTGACGGCATCGCTGGCGTCCTTGCCTTCGAAAAGCTGCGGTACGATCAGGTTCTCCAGCACTGCGAAGGCCTCGGGATCGCGGAAGAAATTAGTGACGTTGATCAGCAGGTCGCGCAACAGGTTCATCACCTCGCGAGGATCCTCCTTCAGCCATTTGATATAGACGCTGATCGACTGAAGCTGAGCGATCTGCATGCGCCGCTTTATGCGACGCAGGAATGTCCTGGTCTTGTAGCCGGAGAAATCATGGCCCGAGCGGCTGCGCAATATGCCGTAGATTTCGTCGCGGACCTTGTTCAGCTCCGCCGTTTCGTCACTGTCATCGTCCGCCAGACCGTTCAGCGTGTCGAAGCTGCGGGCGAATGCGTCCAGCTTCGCCCCGATCTCCTCGGCGGGCACCGCTATATCGACGAGCCCGCTGGAAATCGCGCTCTGCGGCATGTCGGGGTTGCGCGGACCGTAGCCGTCGGACATTTGGGCGACGGTGAGCCCGCCCCGCTCCTTGATCGCCTTGGCCCCTAACGTGCCGTCGGAATCCCCCCCGGACAAGATGACGCCGACAGCGTACTCGCCCTGGTCCTCGGCAAGCGCACTGAAGAAGATATCTATGGGTTTGCGCTCCTGGCTGAACCCATTGGGCCGCCGCAGGTGCAGAACACCCCTGTCGATGGTCAGAACGACGTTCTGCGGCATCACATAGACATGGTTCGGTTGAACGGTCATGCCGTCCTCGATCACCGCAACCGGCATTGCCGTGTAGCGCCTGACAACCTCATGCAGCAGGCTTTCCCGTTTGGGGCTGAGATGCGTGATGATGACGAATGCCATGCCGGGTTGACCGGTCACTCCCTTGAACAGACCCTCCATGGCGGGAATCCCACCAGCGGACGCGCCTATTCCCGCGATGGGAAATCTCTTCAACTGCGTTGTCACGGCATGCCCCCGCTCTCGGCCAGCCCGAACACGGAATCCTCTCAAGGACCCGGCTGGACAGGACATGAGGATATAGCGCGCGGGAGAGGCGGAACAAGTCGGTGGGGATGACGTTAATCCGGTGCCCATGGTGTTCCAATGACAAGACGTCCTTCTGAAATAAGGCTCGGGACGCAAACCACGTCAGCCTCGCCGGAATTGCTCGACCATTCCGATACGGGACCCGTGCCGGACCGGATGCTGGTGCTTGCGAAACGCCTGCAGGTCGCGGTGGATGACAGATGTCGGCAAGCTCGGGCTGTCCATGCTAAATCCCGATCGAAGAAAGGATGACGAGATGCACGATCTCCGGGGTGTGCATATTCTGATCGTCGAGGACGAATGGATGCTGGCAGGCGATCTTGCGCGATATTTCAGCAATATGGGCGCTATCGTACTTGGTCCCGCGGCGACGATCGAACAGGCATCCGTTCACACCGAGGCGGCGGAGGCTGCAATCCTCGACGTCAATCTCAATGGCCGTCGGGTATTTCCGATCGCCGACGAGCTGATGCGTCGCGGCGTGCCGTTCGTGTTCTTTAGCGGCGATAGCGATATCGCCATTCCCCAGCATCTTCGCTATGCCAGCAATTTGCGAAAGTCCTCTGGCGGCCAGGCTGTATTCAATGCCCTTTTCCCGACGCAAACGTCGGGCCGGGTGGCCGGCCCCGCGCCAAATTCGTCTGACGACGTGTTTTCGCTTTTGCCCAAACTGCGGCTTGCGGCGCGCCTTTTGCTCGGAGACGTCGATGCCTCGGACCGGCTGGTCGAAAGGACGCTCGAGCGAGCGATCCAGGACATTGACCGCAGGCAGGCCGGCTTGTCGACCGAAGACTGGCTCAACGGCATCATGAGGGACGTGGCGAAATCCAGCGGCGCAAACCTCTTGCATTGAGTTTCACCTTCCGAGCCGAAGCTCCCTTGGCTGAAACGACCAAGCCCACTGCGCCATGAACCTGCCCGTGGCGTAGCTGCCCTGCTGCGAGCAAGCAGGACGTCATCAAGACCAGTTCGGCCGGTTGGCGGCCTGCTCCGATAGCTGTAAATCCAGTTCAAGGCCGAAGCGCTTGGGTCATCAATTGTTCCACCGCATCGCAAACATTTCGCAAGCCCGGCAGCCTGCCTGATCAACTCTTCTGGTTACGCTCGACGAACTTGTTGAAACGGCTGGCTTTCCCGCCGCCGGTCTCGTCCTGGTAAAGAAAAGCCAGGTCGTTCTCATCGAATATCCGGAAGAATTCATCCCATTCAATGGGCTCGAATGCCTCCTCGGGCGCGCCAAAGTCGATCCGCAGGATGCCGCCCTCGCCCTTGGTCCGTACCACTGCCGGCCTGCCTTCCCGCTCCTCGGCCCATTTGCGTATCTCGTCGTGATTGGTGGTCGTCCGTGATTGCGACATCGAAATCTCCTCTCGGTCTCGGTCTTCGCCAATTCGGCGGCGGCAAATCGTGCTTCCTAACAGCACGGAAGCAGCAATGTTCCCGAACGGCGGGGCTGGTCGAGGGGCGTTTTCCTGCTCCTGGAAGACATCAGCCGAGGAACTTTGTTGAAGCGCGGGAACAAACCTTTTGCCAAAAAGTTCGGAACGCCAAGGCCATTTGCCCGAGGAGTTGTCGTGAAACGCATATTGGTTACAGGGGGCTGCGGTTTCATTGGCCGCCACGTCGCCCAGGAACTCATTGAGCACGATTATTCGGTATGCATTCTAGATGCGCTGCTGGAACAGGTGCACGCGGGCGAAGCGGTCAGCCTTCCCGCCGGAGCCGAACTGATCAAGGGCGACGTTCGCGATCGCGAAGCCGTCGCCAAGGCACTGGCAGGCGTCGACGCGGTCATTCATCTGGCCGCCGAAGTCGGCGTCGGCCAGTCGATGTACGAAATCGCCCGCTATGTCAGCACCAACGATCTCGGCACCGCGACGCTGCTTGAGGCGTTGATCAAGCAACCGGTCGAGCGGATCATCGTCGCTTCGTCGATGAGTGTCTATGGCGAAGGCCTCTATGCCACGCCCGATGGCCGGCGCATCGACAATGCCCGGCGTCAGGCGAGCGACATCAAAAACGGCCAATGGGATCCTCGTTCGCCGGACGGTGAACCCCTCTCGCCATTGCCCACGGACGAGGAAAAGCCGGTCGATCTCGCCTCGATCTACGCGCTCACGAAATACGCGCAGGAACGCGCCGTGCTTATCTTCGGCGAAGCTTACGGCATTGATGCGGTCGCGTTGCGCCTGTTCAACGTGTTCGGCGCCGGGCAGGCGCTTTCGAATCCCTATACCGGCGTCTTGGCGAACTTCGCCGCCCGTCTCGCCAATGGGCAACGGCCAATGATCTTCGAGGATGGCGAGCAGAAGCGTGACTTCGTTCATGTACGCGATGTCGCCCGCGCCTTTCGCCTGGCGCTCCAGCAGCGCCAGGCGAAAGGCCATGTCATCAACATCGGCAGCGGCCGGGCTTATACGATCAGCGAGGTCGCCCGGCTGCTGGCCGAGGCCATGGGAACGCCGGACCGCTCGCCCGAACTGCTCGGCAAGGCACGTTCCGGCGACATTCGTAACTGCTTCGCCGATATCTCCAAGGCGCGTGAACTGCTCGGTTTCGAGCCGCGGCAGAAACTGGAGAACTCGCTCGACGGCTTCGTTGCATGGGTGCGCAACACCGGCGCCGTCGATCGCGGCGCCGACATGAAGCGCGAACTCGAAGAACGCGGATTGGTGTCATGAGACCGGGTACTCGCAACCGTCGCGAAGCCCCCGTCGCCGTCATCGGCGGCAGCGGCTTCATCGGGTCCAACCTCGCCGACAGCCTGTTGTCGGACGGTGCGCCGGTGCTGGTGATCGACAATCTCAGCCGCCCTGGCGTCGAACAGAACCTCGAATGGCTGGCGCACAAGCATGGAAGCCACCTTGCCGTGGAAACCATCGATGTGCGGGACTCTGTCGCCCTGGCGCCGGTGTTGCGACGATCCAAGGCGATTTTCCATCTTGCCGCGCAGACCGCCGTCACGACGAGCCTGGTTCAGCCGGCCGAGGATTTCGACATCAACCTCCGGGGAACTTTCAACGTCCTGGAGGCGGTCCGGCGGAGCGGCGATCCCATCCCGGTGATCTTCGCCAGTACCAACAAGGTCTATGGCAGTCTCCCCGACGTCGCGGTTCGCGACGAAGGCGACCGTTGCGTGCCTTGCGACCCCGCTATCCGCGCCAGTGGCATCGACGAGACCCGCGGGCTGGATTTCCGCACACCCTATGGCTGCTCGAAAGGCGCTGCGGATCAGTATGTGCTCGATTATGCCAAATCCTACGACATCCCGACGGCGGTCCTGCGCATGAGCTGCATCTACGGCCCGCGTCAATTCGGCACCGAGGATCAGGGCTGGGTCGCGCACTTCCTGCTCAGCGCATTGGCAGGACGGCCGATCACCATCTATGGCGACGGCAGGCAGGTGCGCGACATCCTGCACGTCGCCGATGCGGTTGCGGCCTACCGGGCCGTGCTCAACCGAATCGGGACGATCAAGGGCGAGGCGTTCAATCTTGGCGGCGGGCCGGAAAATGCCCTCAGCCTGCGCATGCTGTTGAGCGAAATCAGCCGCCTGACCGGTCGAGAGCTATCGATCCGCTACGAGGGCCAACGGGCGGGCGACCAGCCCTATTTCGTCGCCGATACAAGCAAGATCGAAACCACGCTCGACTGGAAGGCCCATGTCTCCTGGCACGAAGGTGTCCGCGACCTCGCCGATTGGCTGCAGCGTCATCGGCTGGGGCCGCAGCCCCAAGTCGTGAGGTACGTCGCATGAAAATCGCCCTGGTCAACCCGTTCTGGACCTACGACGACAGCATCTATTTCGGCTGCCGCCAACCGCATTTGCCGCTGGAACTCGGCTACTCGAAAGCCCTGCTCGAAGCAGCCGGCCATGAGGTGCTCATGCTGGATGGGCAACTTCAGAAGCTGGACAATTCCGGTCTTGCCGAACAAGTGGCTGATTTCGAGCCGGCAATGACCGTCGTCAGCACCGCGCCGACCTATCTGTTCTGGCGCTGCGCACCGCCGGAGTTGCGCGTCCCGGCCGATTTCCTCAACCGTCTTGCCGGACGGGGCGGACGCACCGTCGCGGTTGGGCCGCATGGATCGGCGACGCCGGCGCCGACATTGCGCAAGCTTGGCGTCGACATCGTCGTGCGCGGCGAATGCGAGGAGATCGTCGCGGAACTTGCACGGCGCGACGATTGGAGCGCGGTGGCGTCCACTGCCCATATCGAGGACGCGAAACTAGTCTCGAACGGTGGTGTCCACGCCAGTTCGTTCGTCGATCACCCGCCGCTCGATTGGCCATCGGAGTGGATCGCCGCCCACTCGCATCACCATCACAGGTTCGACGATGAACAGGTGGGTTTCGGCGCGGAGGTCGAGGCGTCGCGCGGCTGCCCGTACAATTGCAGCTTCTGCGCCAAGATGGATTTTCGCGATGCCTATCGCCGCCGGAAGCACGAGTTGGTCGTGACCGAAATAGATCGCCTGATCGCGCAAGGGGTCGGCTACATCTACTTCATCGACGAGATCTTCCTGCCACAGAAGGCCTTGCTGGAGGCATTGGTCGATCGCGACGTGAAATTCGGCGTGCAGACCCGCATCGATCTGTGGAAGCCGGAGTTACTGGAGTTGCTGGGCGCCGCCGGTTGCGTCTCCATCGAAGCGGGCCTCGAAAGTTTGACGGTCGAGGGCCGGGCCATGCTGGCGAAGCGTTGCCGGCTGGGCACCGAGGAACTCGCCGCTCTGCTGGTCGACGCGAGACGTCACGTTCCTTTCGTCCAGGCCAATTTGATCGGCGTCGTCGAGGATGACCCTGCCCTGGTCGACTACTGGCGGAAACACCTGATCGACAACGGCGTATGGGCCAACGAACCGGTGCCTCTCTATCCTTATCCGAGTTCACCCAGCTATCGCGAGCTTTGGGGAGAGCCCGACGACCTCGCCTGGGAACGCGCGCATGACCACTACCTCGCATCCTTCCAGACGTTCAGCGACATCCAGGAGAAGCGCCCGCGTCCGCTGGCGGAGCTGGAGGCCACATGTTGCGGACATTGACCCCGCGCTCGCGGCGCATCCTGATGACCGTTGATGCCGTGGGCGGCGTCTGGCGTTATGCGCTGGACCTGGCACGGGAACTGGTCAAGGGCGGCGACAGCGTGCTGCTTGCCGGTGTTGGTCCCCAGCCGTCCGGCCAGCAAGCCGAGGAAGCACAGTCCTTCACGACGCTGATCTGGCTGAACACGCCTCCGGACTGGATGACCCGCAACGCCGATGATCTCGATGTGTTGTCGCACGAACTGCGTGCGCCCATCCGTGACCATGCGGTCGACCTCGTCCATCTCAACGCGCCGACGCAGGCGGCTGGGTTCGACGCGCCCTGCCCGGTCGTGGTGGTCTCGCATTCCTGCGTGGTGACCTGGTTCCATGCCGTCAAGGGACAGGCGGTGGACGGTGCGTGGGTCTGGCAGAAGGAGCGCAACAGGCGCGGCTTCGACCGGGCGGACGCCGTCATTGCACCGAGCCGCAGCCATGCCGACATGCTCGGAACCTGCTATGGGCCGATCGCGCGCCTCAGCATCGTCAGCAACGGTGCCCGCCCGGTCCCGAAAGCAGAAAGGCGCCAACCGCTTGTTTTTGCCGCGGCTCGCTGGTGGGACGAAGGTAAGAATGCGGCGGTTTTGGACCAAGCCGCGCCCCTGATTGAATGGCCCATCTTCACAGCCGGCTCGATGCAAGCTCCCGATGGTCAACGTGCCGTCTTCAAGCACGCCGTTCCTCTCGGCCCGCTGCCGTATGAGGAGGTGCGCTCATTGATGACGCGCGCCGGCATCTTCGTGTCGCCCTCGCTTTACGAACCGTTCGGCCTTGCCGTGCTGGAAGCCGCGACGTCGTCGATACCCCTGGTGCTCGCCGACATCCCCACCTACCGCGAACTATGGGACGGGGCGGCGCTGTTCTTCGATGCGCGGGACCCACACGATCTTGCCATTTGCATCGGTCGTCTCTCCAGCGATGCACAGCGAAGGCGAGAGCTCGGCGAGGCCGCCGCCCGCCGGAGCCGCAAGTTCTCGCTCGCACGCCAGGCGGTGGCCATGCGCGGCGTATACGACAAAGCGGCTTCGGCCATGGCGGAGCGCTGACCATGCGCTTCTTGTTCTACACCCATTCGGTCGTTTCGGACTGGAACCATGGCAACGCTCATTTTCTGCGCGGTGTGATGCGGGAACTGTTCGCGCGCGAACACCAGGTGATCGCACTTGAGCCGACAGACGGCTGGAGCCGCTCGAACCTGCTGGCCGAGAAAGGAACGTTCGCTATCGAGCGCTTCAGAAGGGATTTTCCGGAGCTGATGCCGGTGACCTACGATGCCGGCTTTGACCACGAAGCCTGGATCGCCGACGCCGATGTGGTGATCGTGCATGAATGGACGGATCCGGATCTTGTCGCCCGCATCGGCCGTGCCCGGGCCAGTGGAGGAAATTTCATCCTCCTGTTTCACGACACCCATCACCGGGCCGTATCGGCGACCGAGGCGATCTCGGCGTTGCGGCTGGAGCATTACGACGGCGTTCTCGCCTTTGGCGAAGCGTTGCGCGAGAGTTATCTTCGCGCAGGCTGGGGTAAACGCGTCTTCACCTGGCATGAGGCGGCGGACGATCGCCTGTTCAAGCCGCATCCGGAGATCCATCCCACCTCGGACCTGATCTGGATCGGCAACTGGGGCGACGACGAGCGTACCGCCGAACTAAAGGAATTTCTGGTCGAGCCGACACGCGAACTCGGTCTCGACGCCACCGTCCACGGCGTGCGCTATCCCAGGCAGGCACTCGCCGATCTTACCGCCGCCGGCCTGCGCTACGAAGGCTGGATCGCCAACGCCGACGTACCGAAGGCGTTCGCGGCTCATCGTGTCACGATGCATATTCCACGGCGCCCCTATCGGGAGGGCCTGCCCGGAATTCCGACGATCCGCATGTTCGAGGCGCTCGCCTGCGGCATTCCGCTGATTTCAGCACCGTGGTCCGACGTCGAGCAGATGTTCAGGCCAGGCGTCGATTTCCTGTTTGCGGAGAATGGCTCTCGGATGCGGCGCCACCTTCGCGCCGTGCTGGACGACGCGGATTTAGCCGCCTCCCTGGCTGCGTCGGGCCTCGAGACCATCCGCCTGCGGCACACCTGCCGGCACCGCGTGGACGAGCTGCTCGGCGTGCTCGCCCAATGCGGCGGCCAACACATCGTCAATCCGACCTCCGCAAAGGAAGCCGCTGCATGAAGATCGCGTTTTATGGATCAAGCCTGTTGTCGTCATACTGGAACGGCGCCGCGACCTACTATCGTGGACTGCTCAAGGCTCTGTCTCAACTGGGCTACGAGATCACCTTCTATGAGCCCGATGTCTACGACCGGCAGAAGAACCGCGACATCGACGCGCCGGATTGGTGCAACGTGGTTGTCTACGAGGCGACCCAACATGCGCTGATGCAGATGGCGGAACGCGCCGCAGGGGCCGACATCGTCGTCAAGGCGAGCGGCGTCGGCTTCGAGGACGACGCCCTGCTGCGCGCCGTGCTCGACCACGCCCGCGCCGACTCGCTTGTCGTATTCTGGGACGTGGACGCCCCGGCCACGCTTGGCCAGTTGCGCGACGAACCGGACCATCCGCTGCATCATGCGCTGCGGGAAATCGACCTCGTGCTGACCTATGGCGGCGGCGACCCCGTGGTCTGGGCCTATCGGGCCATGGGCGCGAAGGAATGCGTGCCGATCTACAATGCGCTCGATCCCGAAACGCATCATCCAGTCGGCCGGCACGCCCGTTTTGCCTGCGATCTAGCCTTCCTCGGAAACCGGCTGCCGGACCGTGAAGCGCGGGTCGAGGGCTTTTTCCTTGATCCTGCCAGCGGTTTGCCGGAGCAACGCTTCCTGCTCGGCGGATCGGGCTGGGGCGACAAGCCGCTTCCCGCCAATGTCGGCTGGCTCGGCCATGTCGGCACCCGCGACCACAATGCTTTCAATGTCACCCCCAAGGCGGTGTTGAACATCAGCCGCGACAGCATGGCGGCGAATGGCTTTTCGCCTGCCACGCGCGTCTTCGAGGCGGCGGGCGCGGGCGCCTGCCTCATCAGCGATGCCTGGGTCGGCGTCGAACTTTTCCTGAAACCCGGCGAAGAGATCCTTGTGGCGCGCGACGGCAACGATGTCGCCGAAATCATGCGCACCCTGACGCCCGACCAGGCAAAGGCGATCGGTGCGGCGGCGCTTCGCCGCGTGCTTGGCGAACATACCTACGCGTTGAGGGCGGACGTGGCTGACGGCGTCTTCAGGAGGCACTTCGAGCGCGGGACCGTGGAGGCAGCGGAATGACCAACCGGCTCGACATCGTCTTTCTCGGCCTATCGCTCTCCTCGTCCTGGGGAAATGGCCATGCCACTACCTTTCGGGGGCTGCTGAAGGGCCTGCATGAACTTGGCCACCGCGTGACCTTCCTGGAGCGCGACGTGCCATGGTACGCCAATCACCGCGACCTGCGCGACCCTGAGTTCTGCGCCTTGCGCTACTACGAAACGACCCAGGAGCTGCACCGCGATTACGCCGGATACCTGCAGCGGGCCGATATCGTGGTCATCGGATCCTTCGTTCCGGAGGGGCGCGCCGTCGTCGACATCGTCGCTTCGCTTTGCAAGGGGCAGCTCTGTTTCTACGACATCGATACGCCGGTGACGCTTGCAAAACTTTCGGCGGACGATTGCGACTATCTGAACCGGCGCCAGATCCCGTATTTCGATGTCTATTTCTCCTTCACTGGCGGGCCGACGCTCGACCATCTGGCGGCAAACTTCGGCGCCCGTCGCGTGGAGCCGCTCTACTGTTCGGTCGACCCGGAACGGCATCATCGGACAGCCGACCCGATCCGCTGGGATCTCGGCTATCTCGGCACCTACAGCGCCGACCGGCAGGCAACGCTGAGCGCCCTCTTGCTCGAGCCGGCACGGCGCATGCCGGACCGCCGTTTCGTGGTCGCCGGCTCGCAATATCCGCCCGACATCGTATGGCCGGACAATGTCGAACGCATCGAGCACCTGCCGCCGGCCGAGCATGCCGCGTTCTACAGCCGCCAGCGTTATACGCTGAACGTCACACGCAGTTCCATGATCGCCGCGGGATGGTCGCCCAGCGTACGCCTTTTCGAGGCGGCCGCTTGCGGCACGCCTGTCATCAGCGATCGCTGGCCAGGTCTTGACAGCTTCTTTCCAGCTTCGGCGATCCACACCGCCGGCCGCACGGAAGACGTCGTTGGGACCCTGGCCAGGGAATCCGATCGCGCCAGGCTGGCCATGGCAAGCAGGGCGCGCGGGCTCGTCCTTGCGGCACATACCGGTGCGGCCAGGGCGCGCGAATTCATCTCGCTGCTGTCACGACCAAAACCGGCGATCCTCGATGTCGATATCGGAAGTGCAGCATGAGTGGCAGACAGGAGAAAACAGAGATGCGACGAACAAGAAAAGCGCGAGGCACCAAGACAGTGCTTGTCGCCGGCGGCGCCGGTTTCCTCGGCTCGCACCTTTGCGAAACATTGCTCCACGACGGCTGGCGCGTGATCTGCGTCGACAATTTCCTTACCGGTCGCATGGAGAACATCGTCTCGATGATGGACGAGCCGGAATTCCGGCTGATCGAGCAGGACGTCTGCCGGCCATTGGAAATAAGCGAGCCGGTAGATCGTATTTTCAATCTGGCGTGTGCTGCTTCGCCGCCGCGCTATCAGGCCGATCCGATCCACACCACGCGGACCTGCGTCATCGGAACGCTCAATCTGCTTGAACTCGCCGCCCGCAACGACGCGCGTTTGCTGCAGGCGTCGACGAGCGAAGTGTATGGCGACCCAGAACAGCACCCGCAAAGGGAAGACTATGTCGGCCATGTGAACTGCACGGGCCCACGCGCCTGCTACGATGAAGGCAAGCGCACAGCCGAAACGCTTTGCTTCGATTATCTCAGGGCCGCGAAGGCTGACATTCGCGTTGCGCGTATCTTCAACACCTATGGCCCAAGGATGGACCCCGCCGACGGCCGCATCATCTCGAACCTGATCGTGCAGGCGCTTGAGAAGCGCCCGCTGACGATATTCGGCGATGGCTTGCAGACCCGGTCCTTCTGCTACGTTTCCGACCTGATCGAGGGGTTGATGCGTCTGATGGACATCGATCCCAATCCGGGCAAACCGATCAATCTGGGTAATCCCGGAGAATTCACCATAGTGCGATTGGCGGCACTGGTGAAGACGATGACCGGCACCAAGTCGGATCTGAAGTTTCTGCCGTTGCCGCAAGACGATCCTCGCCGCAGACAGCCTGATATTTCGCGTGCAAAGGCACTGCTCGGTTGGGCGCCAAAAGTGCCACTCAGGCAAGGGCTGACGCAGACGATCGGCTACTTCGCCGGACTTGAAAAGAGCCGCGTCGATGGTCGGATGACACCGATTGCAAAGCTGAGATCCGCATCGGGCAGGATGCAGAACATCCCAGCCTGAAGCCCGCCTCCAGCCGCCTCTACCGCATGACCGTCCAGCATGGCCATGCGGTCTTCAACGACACTTTTGCCGATCACGGGAACATCCGGCCAAGCTTACGGTTCTGGCAATGGGATCCGATATGGAGAACGGAGCTGTGCAACCCAAACGATCCGCAAAAGATATCGAGCACATCGCTGAAAGGGAAACGGCTGCCTTTCTGCGGCGGGCCTCTATCACTTATCTCGAGTGCTGTGTCAGCCTGATGATGACGCATCTGCAGCGGGAGGAAGTGGCCCGGATCCTCGAACAGGAAGCAGACATGCTGCGAAGGCTGGATTGAAGCCGAACAGATCGGCGCCGGCGCCCTCCCGTATTTTCAAAGGGCTGGTCGATTCAATTCGCTGCTGGATGTCGTTGCGCGGCGACAAGCTTCGATCTGTCCAGGAACTGTATAAGGCCGGTTTCATAGCGCTTCGCGGCGCCGGTCAGCCTAACCTTTTCCGGACCGTCTTCGGATCGGGCGGCCATGCTCCAAAGTCCCATCTGAAATCCCAGATAGCAAGGTTCGAAGTAATCGATGAGGCCGGCATCGACGTGCCGCTTGGCGTCTATTTCCATACGGTCGGACAGGACCGCAACCTCGCTGTCTGAAAATCCATACTCGACCCGGGCGCCGGCAACATCCCATTCTATGCCCTGGCAGCCTATCAAATCGTGCCCCCGGCAATGATCGACGGCGTCTGTCTTGACCAGCCTCCCGTCGGCGCAAACGAGAAACTCCCAGGGGTGAAGCCTTCCGTCGACCTCTACCCGGAGCAACCCTTTCGTTGGAGGCTGCCTCGAGAACCAGTTCCGCAGTTCCGCCGCACGGCTCTCCCCAACGGCTTCGGAGGCGTTGTGCACGGCCATGTCCGCGAGCATCGGCAACGAAGCACCGGGCTCCGAGGTTCGCAGATTGACCGCACGCCAGGCCAGGTAGCGTGCGAGATGCTCGATAAGTTTCTCTCTCGGGACCCCTGATTGATCCATGGTTATGCCGTCGACCCAGCGCTCGACCAGAAAGCCGTGGCAGAGCCCGACGATCTGTGGCCCGAACCCGGCTTCGTGCAGCATCTGGGCGGTTTGCGCCTTGCGCTGCCCGGCTTGGCCAAGGCCGGCGAATTTGACGAGCCAGCGATCGCGACCCGCCGACGCAAGGAACTTTCGACGCTCCGCGCCGCGTTGGCTTGGAGGCCAGCGATCTTCACTGACGTAGTGGAATTTCCGCCACTGTCCGCCGGATATTTCGGTCAGGCTCAGTCGCGGACTGCCTACCGCCTCGGCTACCCAATCGCGGAGTGCCGGGATTTGCGGGCCGCCTGGGAAAGTGCGCTCGAAGGCCATCGCCACATGTTTCCGGCAGCGCGACCATGTCTCGAGCGCATCTTGCGAAGCTTCAGCACCCGGTCCGCCCGAATGGCTGGGAAACAGGTGAATGCGCTCCGTGTCGATGCCCGGTTCCCGCAACCATGCGACGACGGCGTGCATCGAACTTCCCGACAGGCCCGGCCCCTCGTCGACGATCGCGAAGCGGGCCGACGGGTTGTTCCTCCAGTCGCCGATCAATGTCGGATCGGCACGGATGCGCCTGTGGAAAGGATGGCCGACAGGGCGCACGCTGAGCGGCGCCGGCGCGCCGAGCGCGGCGGCCACGATAGCCGCAAGCCCGAGACCTATGCTGCGGATGCCAATGACGCATGTGTTCGCGTCGAGACCTGATTTCTGCGCCGCGCCAAGATAGCTTTCGGGATAAAGCGCGTAATGCGCGTAGCCCTCGGCCGTGCCGGTCAGAACCTCACCGCGGCAGTCGAGCGCAGCCAGCATTTGCCGCAGACCGGGATCGATGGCGCCGCTTACGGCGAATCCGCTTCGCCAGGACCTCGCTACTTCGAAGGCAAGACCGGCCAGCAGTCTGGCGCCTTGCTGCTGCCGCGGCGGATTGATGTCCGCGCCGTTGGCTTCGAAGTCGACGTCGGCGAGCGCCTGGACCAGTTCGGACACACTGACGAACAGCTTCACCAACGCCGCATGACGCTTGATGCCGCAAGGCATGCGGCCGAGGCTCTCGGCCATTTCGTCGGCGGCCCGGCGGAGTTGTTGCGCGTTTTCGGTCCTTTTGTGGTCGCCATAGGTGATCATCGGTGGATTTCCGCTGCCTGCCGTGCCGCAACGCGGTGCGCGAGACTTTGATCCGTCCCGGCATGCGCAATTTTTCCATGTGCCAAGGAACATTCCGGCAAGCTGGCGGTTCGGCGCAAGGAACTTACCTTTAAACAGCACAGGGCGGCAGTTTCGTGGGATCGAAAAAGGTTCGTATCGGTATCGTCGGAGTCGGCAATTGCGCATCCTCCCTGGTGCAAGGTCTCTCCTACTACCGCGAGGCAAGAGGCAATGAGCCGATCCCTGGGCTGATGCATGCGGACCTCGGCGGCTATCATGTCGACGACATCGAGGTCGTCTGCGCGTTCGATGTCGCCAAGGGCAAGGTTGGGCGCGATGTGGCCGAGGCCATCTACAGCGCCCCGAACAATACTTTCCGCTTTGCCGATGCGACGACGACCGGTGCTCGAGTCGAGCGTGGGCCCACCCTTGACGGCATCGGCAAATATCTGCGCGACGAGATCGAAGAAGCGCCTGAGCCGGTCGCCGATGTCAGCGAAATCCTGCGCAAAAGCGGCGCCGACGTGCTGGTCTCGTATCTTCCGGTGGGCTCGGAGGAAGCGACGCGCTTTTATGCCGAATGCGCGATCGAGGCCGGTTGCGCGTTCGTCAACTGCATACCGGTTTTCATCGCCTCACGCCCGGAATGGCGCCGGCGCTTCGAACAGCGCGGACTGCCGCTGGTCGGCGACGACATCAAGAGCCAGGTCGGCGCGACCATCGTGCACCGTTTGCTGGCCAACCTTTTTCGCGAACGCGGCGTGCGCATCGATCGCACCTATCAGCTTAATTTCGGCGGCAATACCGACTTCCTCAACATGCTGGAACGCGAGCGGCTGGAATCGAAGAAGGTCTCGAAGACGCAATCCGTGGCCAGCCAGTTCGACGTGCCTTTGGAGCCAGGCAACATCCATGTCGGCCCCAGCGACCATGTGCCTTGGCTTACCGATCGCAAGTGGGCCTATATCCGCGTCGAAGGCACGACCTTCGGCGGCGTGCCGCTGAATGCCGAACTCAAACTTGAAGTGTGGGATTCGCCCAACTCCGCCGGGGTGGTTATCGATGCGGTGCGCTGCGCCAAGCTAGCGCTCGACCGCGGCATCGCCGGCGCGCTGACCGGCCCGTGCAGCTATTTCATGAAGTCGCCTCCCGAACAGTTCACCGACGCCGAAGCGCGGCAGCGCACGCTCGCCTTCATCGCCGGCAAGGACGAGCCGATGCTCGATGCCGCGGAATGACCACGATCTTCTTTCTGATCCGCCATGCGGCACATGACAATGTCGGCTCCTATCTCGCCGGGCGAATGGGCGGGGTTCGCCTTGGCGAAGCCGGCAAGGAACAGGCGTCGCGCCTTGGCGGCCGCATGGCCCGGGAATCGATCGCGGCCATCTTGTGCAGCCCGCGTGAACGAACGCAGGAAACCGCCGTGCCGATCGCAACGGCCTGCAATGTCGGCGAAATCGGGATCCGCGCGGAACTGGATGAAATCGATTTCGGCACCTGGTCGGGAAAGACGTTCGAGGAATTGAGCGGCGATGCCGCCTGGCGAGCCTGGAACGATCGGCGACAGGAGGCAAGTACGCCCAGCGGCGAGACCATGCTGGATGTCCAGCAACGCATCGCTTCGCTCATGGACCGGGTTCGCGAGCGGCACCAGAACCAATGCGTGGCATTGGTCAGCCATGCCGATGTGATCAAGGCGGCCGTCTGCAAGGTGCTTGGCTTGCCGGTCGGCGACTGCTTTCGCTTCGACATCGATCCGGCCTCCGTCACCACGATCGTGTCCGGAGACTGGGGCTCCAAGCTCATTCGCTTGAACGAAGTTGTTTGACGAGGATCTGCCGGATGCAGATGGTCATTTTCGGACTCACCGTCACATCCTCGTGGGGAAACGGCCACGCCACCCTGTGGCGCGGGCTGATCCGGGCGCTTGCCCGGCTGGGTTGGTCCGTCACCTTCTTCGAACGCAACACCCCCTACTATGCCGGAGCGCGTGACCTCGATCAGCTGGACGGCGGCAATATCGTACTTTACCCGGACTGGGAGGACATCCGCCGGGTCGCCGAGCGGGCGATCAAGCAATCGGACGTCGTCATCGTCACCTCCTACTGCCCCGACGCCGTGGACGCCTCGCGCCTGGCGCAGCAGGCATCTCGCGGACTGCGGGTCTTCTACGACCTCGACACTCCGGTCACGCTAGCCCGCATCGAGCAGGGGGAACGCCCGTCCTATTTCGGGCCTGAAGGGCTTGCCGATTTCGACCTCGTCCTCAGTTATACGGGTGGATCGGCGATCGACGCGCTGAAGACGATCCTGGGCGCGCGCCACGTGGTGCCGCTCTATGGGCATGTCGATCCCGACCAGCACCGACCGGCAGAACCGAGGGCCGAATTCGCGGGCGATCTGTCCTACCTCGGAACCTATGCGGCAGATCGCCAGGCCGGTGTCGAAAAGCTGCTGGTCCGCCCGGCCGCACGCCTGCCGGACCACCGCTTCGTCATTGGCGGCGCGCAATATCCGCAGGAATTCCCGTGGAGCGACAACATCTTCTTCGTCAGGCACCTGCCGCCGGCCGACCATCCGGCCTTCTTCTCATCGTCGCGCCTGACGCTGAACGTCACCCGCGAGGCGATGGCTCAAAAGGGCTGGTGCCCCTCGGGCCGGTTGTTCGAAGCGGCGGCATGTGGCGTACCGATCGTAACCGACACCTGGCCGGGCCTCGACAGCTTTTTCGAACCCGGCAGCGAGATCCTGCTGGCGCACGACACCGACGACGTGGTCGCAGCGCTCAAATTGCCGGCGCGGGAACTCGACGCCATTCGAAGCCGGGCGCGCGAGCGGGTCTTGGACGAACACACCTCCGCGCGCCGCGCCGCGGAACTCGATCGCATTCTGAGCGAAGCGGCGCGAAACCCGGCCGGCGAACCGATGAAGGAAGCAGTCTGATGTTGGGCATCGTGCCCGCTGCCGGACGCGGCAGCCGCATTCAACCGCTTGGTTTCTCGAAAGAGCTGCTGCCGGTCGGCAGCCGGATCGATGGGCAAACCGAGCGCCCCTGCGCGGTGAGCGAATATCTCGTGCGGCGGATGGTGCGCGCCGGTGTCGACAAGATCTGTTTCATCATCGGGTCGGGCAAATCAGACATCCTCGAATATTACGCAGCCGGCTACGGCACCGCGGCCGCTCTGTTCGTGGCGCAACCCACCCCCGTTGGCCTTTGCGATGCGATTTTCCGGGCAGCCCCCCTCGTCGCGCCGGACGAAACGGTTCTGATCGGCCTTCCCGACACGATCTGGTTTCCCGAGGATGGTTTCTGCCGGCTGCCGACGGACGAGCTGTCCTTTCTGCTGTTCCCGGTGGAGCGTCCCGAGCTCTTCGATGCCGTGGTTCTGGACCAGGACCACCGCGTGACGGAAATCCAGGTCAAGCAGCAGGACGCCGCCACGAACTGGATCTGGGGCGCCTTCAAGATGCCGGGTCATATCTTTCACCAACTTGCGGCGCTCTGGCGCGAACGGGACCGTTACGACGAATATATCGGCACCCTGATCAACGCTTACCTGGCGGCCGGCGGCAAGGCGTACGGCGTCAAGGCTGGTACCGCCTATGTCGACGTTGGAACTTTCAACGGCTATCGCACCGCCCTTCGGCTGCTTGAAAACGGCGCCACATCCGAACAACACCAACCCGCCATGATCGTGCCTGAAGTGCACCCGCAGGTGCCCCATCCGGGGTGAAGGAGCATAGTCATGCTGCATTCCGACGCCGAAATCCGCCGTCGTATCGATGCCCTTGGCCCATGGTTCCACAATATGGAACTGGCCGGCGTCGAAACCGCTCCCGATCATTTTCTCGGCAATTACCCGCTGATCAAATGGCGAAAGTTCGCCGATGTCATTCCTGCCGACCTTGCCGGCAAGGCCGTGCTCGATATCGGCTGCAATGCCGGTTTCTATTCCATCGAGATGAAACGGCGCGGCGCCAGCCGTGTCCTCGGCATCGATTTCGACGACGCCTATCTGGCGCAGGCGCGTTTTGCGGCCGAGATCGCGGACTGCGACATCGAATTCCAGAAGCTTTCGGTTTATGACGTCGGCGCCCTGCGCGAGAAATTCGACATCGTGCTGTTCATGGGCGTGCTGTACCATCTGCGCCACCCCTTGCTTGCTCTCGACCTGATCCGCGAGCATGTCGCTAGCGACCTGATGATTTTCCAGTCCATGCAACGCGGCAGCGCCGACCTGCCTGCGCTGGAGCAGAATTATCATTTCTGGACGCATGACCTGTTCGACCGGCCGGAATTTCCGAAGCTGCATTTCGTCGAACACCGCTATGCCGACGATCCGACCAACTGGTGGATTCCGAACCGCGCCTGCACCGAGGCCATGTTGCGCAGCGCCGGCTTTGAGATCTTTCTGCACCCTGAGCAGGAGGTTTATTTTTGCCGCGTTGCCGGAGAGCCGGATGGCGGCGGCGCCGTCTACCCGTTGAAAGGACTGCCCCATGATTGAAGCCGCGATGATCTGGAACGAGCCCAACAACAAGTCGCATTGGGATCCCGAGCTCGACCCCGATTGGAGCCGCTTCGCCACCATGGCAAAGCTGTCGGCCAATGCGATCGCTTCGGAGAACCCTGCCCTGACCAAGGTGCTTGGCGGCATTTCGCCGATAGACCCGGGCTTCATCATGCGCATGAAGGAGCTCGGCGTGCTGGACCATGTCGACGCCGTTGCCGTGCACGGCTTTCCGCTCGACTGGAACCTGTGGCAGATCCAGGAATGGCCGCAGAAGATCGGCGAGATTTCGACCGTCACCGATCTTCCTGTCTGGGTCAGCGAAGTGGGAGTGTCGACGTTCGGCGCTGACGAGATCCAGGTCTGGGGACTGCGGCGCACCGCCGAGCTGCTGCTCGGCAACGCACCGCGCATCCAGTGGTACAGTCTCTACGACCTGCCGCGCGAATGGGAAGCGACGACGCGCCATCGCGAGGCCGAAGGCTCCTCTTACTATCGCCATTTCCACATGGGCCTGCTGCGCCAGGACGGCACCCCGAAACCGGCGCTCGAGGAGTTTGCGCGCTACACGCCGGACATGGGCCTGGTGCAATGGTTTCATTTCGAGGATCCGCGGCTGGACGACGCCGTCGCCTGGATGAAGCGGCTCGGGGTCACCAATCTGCGCACCGGGCTTTCCTGGGCAGACAGTTTCAGGCCGAATGCGCTGGACTGGTTCGACCGGCAAATGGAAGCGCTTGCCGATTTCGACGTGACCGTCACCTTCTGCTTCACGCCGGAGCACCGCGGGATGATGCCCCACCACACCAGTCCGCCGCTGGTACCGGAAGAATTCGCCGCGTTTTGTGCAACCATGATCCACCGCTACGCGCCCGGCATGATCTCCGCCTCGCTTCCGGCGCAGCGAGTCTCCGCCGCGTGAGGCTCCCATGCGGCCCACGAATCAATCGTCGGAGATGCTGGCCGAATTCGCCGCCCTTTTGACGGGCAATGACGGAGCCCATGGCTCCGCCATCATGGTCGTCGTCGCGCATCCGGATGACGAGACGATCGGCATCGGCGGACATCTTGCCGGATTGCGGGCATGCCGCATCATCCTTGTAACGGACGGAGCGCCACGCGATCTTGCCGATGCGCAAGCCCATGGCTTCGAGACATGGCAGGACTACGCCGCTGCCCGCCGTGCCGAGCTGATGGAAGCCCTGGCCGCCGCCGGGCTGCCGACGGAAGCTCTGACCGCGCTTGGCTACCCCGACAAGGAGGCCACTGCAAATCTCGTTGCGCTGGCGCAGGAACTCGCCTGCCTTTTTTCCGATCCCGGGATCCGGTTCGTCTGCACACATCCGTTCGAAGGCGGCCATCCCGACCATGACGCGACCGCCTTTGCCGTTCACGCCGCCTGCCATCTGCTGCGCCGCGACCAGCGGCCGGCGCCCACCATCGTCGAAATGGCGTTCTATTCGGCTGGTCCCGACGGTCCAGTGTTTCAGGACTTCGCCGGCGGTACCGGCGGCGATTGCATCGAGGTCTGCCTGACCGAAGCAGCCTTTCAGCAAAAGCAGCGCATGCTGGCCAGGCATCTCTCGCAACAGCGAACGCTGGCGCCTTTTTCAACGCGCACCGAGCGCTTCCGGCTGGCTCCGGCCTATGATTTCCTGAAGCTGCCCAACAACGGCAGGCTCTACTATGAATCGCTGCCGCTGGGCTTTGAGCCTGACAGCTGGTTGCGTGCAAGCGCCCTCGCGCATGAGACGCTGCGGCTGGACCAGCCATGACGCTCACCGTCCTCAACGTCGCCTATCCTCTGGCGCCCGTCGGGCCAGACGCGGTCGGCGGTGCCGAACAGGTGCTGTCGATGCTCGATCAGGCGCTGGTGCGTGCCGGTCACCGTTCCATCGTCGTCGGTTGCCGGGGTTCCAGTACCAGCGGCATTCTCGTGGAAACGCCGGCCGCGGCCGGCGTGCTCGACGAGGCGGCAAAGGGCCGGGCACAGCGGGCTCATCGCGCCGCGATCGCGACCGCCCGCGGCCGATGGCCAATCGACGTGATTCACCTGCACGGCATCGATTTCGACGCCTATCTGCCCGACGATGGCCCGACCCTGGTGACGCTTCACCTGCCGCTCGGCTGGTACCCGGCCGAGGCACTACGTCCGGCGCGCGACGACCTCTGGCTTCACGCCGTATCGGCGGCCCAGCACAAAACCGCCCCACCGGACGCCAGGCTAGTTGCCCCGATCCCGAACGGCGTCGACATCGAAGTGCTGAACCTGCCGCAACCAAGGCGCGACTTCGCGCTGGTACTGAGCCGCATATGTCCGGAAAAGGGAATCCATCTGGCGCTGGATGCTGCCAAACAGGCCGGGGTGCCGCTTGTCATTGGCGGGAAGGTCTATCCATACGAGACGCATACGCGGTACTTTCACGACGAGATTAAATCCCGTCTCGACGGCCGGCGCCGCTTCCTCGGTCCGCTCGGCTTCACCGCCAAGCGGCGTTTTCTCAACGCGGCCCGCTGCCTGGTCGTCCCGAGCCTTGCCGCCGAGACCAGTTCGCTCGTCGCCATGGAAGCCCTCGCCTGCGGCACGCCGGTCGTCGCGTTTCCAAATGGTGCGCTTCCCGATGTGGTCGAACACGGCAAGACCGGGTTTCTCGTCAACAATGTCGACGAGATGGCGCAAGCCATCGTCGCGGCATCCAGCCTGGATGCAGAGACGTGCAGGACCGAGGCGCGCCGGCGATTTTCGCTGGAGCGGATGATCTCGTCCTACATGGACGCCTATCAAGCCTTGGCGCGGCTTGGCGCCGGTCAAGCACCACTGGCCGCATCGCTGTGAGCGAGCCCCGGCTGCGAAGCGATCTCGTCGGCGACCCCATGCAATTCGAGGCGCTGGCGCCGCACTGGTGGAAGCTATGGGAGCGGAGTTCCTCCGCCACGCCCTTTCAATCTCCAGCCTGGCTGGTGCCGTGGTGGCGCTCGTTCGCCCCGGGCGAGCTGGCGACGGTCGCCATTTGGCGCGGCGACGACCTGGTGGGGCTGGCGCCGCTCTATCTCGAACATGGGACGGCGGGCTCGAAACTGCTTCCGGTCGGAATTTCGCTCAGCGACTATCTGGATATCCTGTGTGTTCCCGGCATCGAGACCTCCGTCGGCGCCGCCATTGCCGAAAAGATCCTCTCGATCGGGTGGTCGCAATGGATCTTGTCCGATCTGCCGGAAGGCAGTGCCGGCCTGGCGATCGCGCATCCCGAGTTGCCGGCATGTCAGCCAGTCGGCCATGCGGCTTGTCCCGTGCTCGCGATCGCGGGCGACGACACGCTTGCCGGTTGCGTACCTGCGCGACGGAGACGCCAGTTGCGCCGCGCGGGCCGGGCCGCATCCAGGCGCGGCCGCGTCGCGATAGTGCCGGCACAGGATGATTGCCAGATATTCCTCGACCAGTTGATCCGCCTGCACGGCGCGCGCTGGGCCCGGCACGGGGAAGGTGTGCTGGCCGACGTCGCCGTGGAGGAATTTCATAGGCACGCCCTTCCCTTGCTTCGCCCACGAGGTCTGGCCCGATGCTGGCTGATCGCGATCGATGACAGGGTCGTCGGCGCCTATTACGGATTTCACCATCGCCGCCGCGCCTACGCCTATCTCGGGGGCTTCGACCCGGCCTATTCCGACGAGAGCCCAGGGGCGATCCTGATCGGCCATGCTATCGCCGAGTCGATCCGCGAAGGTGCGCGTGAGTTCGATTTCCTGCGCGGCCAGGAGGCCTACAAATACGGCTGGGGTGCCGTCGACAGATGGACGGTGCGAAGGGTTTGGACGCGAACATGAGCGCGACAGGACCGACATCCGCGCGTCGCCGGACAGCGGTCAGGCTGGCGGTGGAAGACTGCATGGCGGACGGCGCTTGCGCAGAGGCAGTCATCGCCAGGTTGGCGCTGCATCTCGATACGGGGATCGGGGCAGCGGAATTGGCGGAGATCGTGCTGGACATCGATCCGGTCGACGTCCGGGACATAGCAACGCTGCGACGGATCGCCAACGTGCTTCGCCGCAGGCCGGATGTTTTTGCCACGCTGCGGAAGACGGGTGCCGCCGTTCGCCACGAACGCGACAGGGACGAGACGGATGCCGCTGTCGTCAGGCGGCTGGCCTCGGGCTTCGACGCCGCGGCGGCGATTTCGCGAGCGGCAAGCGTGCAGTTGTCATCCCTCGGCGATGATCAAAAGCTGTCGGCCACGACCGCCGAGATCGTCGCGTGGCTGGAAGCGCAAGACTTCACCGGAAGCGGACGAAGCATTCTGGATATCGGCTGCGGCATCGGGCGTTTCGAACGCGCGCTGTCCAAATCCTTCGGCCAGGTGGTCGGTATCGACATATCGCCGCGGATGGTCGCCATCGCCCGCGAGCAATGCGCCGCGCTTGGCAATGTGGAGTTGCGGCAAACCTCCGGCCTCGACCTGGCCGAGTTCGGCGATGCATGTTTCGATTGCGTGCTGGCGGTCGACAGCTTCCCCTACCTGGTGCTGGCTGGCGTGGCCGAGCGGCATTTCGAGGAAATCGCGCGCGTCCTGAAAAGGCCGGGCAGACTGGCCTTGCTGAACTACTCCTATCGCGGATCCCTGTTCTTGGACCGCGCCGACATCCGTCGCCTAGCCGAAACTCACGGATTGCAGGTCGTCATCGATGGCGAAAAGCCCTTTGGGTTGTGGGACGGCGATGCGTTCCTGCTTGCACGGAGCGACGGAACATTACCGCCCAATACCAGTTCGGACGTCGAGCAAGGGGACACCGCGCAGTATCGCCAATCGAAGGAGACCAGCATGGCATCCGGCGGCAAGAAGCACATCGGCAGCGGCAGTCAAGGCAAGGGCACCGGCGCCGGCGCAATGACCGACCTGGCCAAGGATAGGATCGAGGAAAACGCGGTTCTGTCCAACCGGGACAAAAAGCAGCACAGCGAGGAACGCGGGCAGGACGGCAATCGAATCAAGTCCGATCAATACCAGGATCATTCCGCGGACCGATTGCCCGAGGACTGAATGCTGACGCGCCGTTTTGGGGGACTTCGGCCGGGCAAGGAATGAGGAAATAAATCTGTGCAAGGGGGCGGCCGGTGACGGGATCGCGCTGCGCATAAGCTTGCAAAGCCAGGTGCTGGGCACCACACTAAGAGGAGGGGAGCAAAGTGAGGGGCTCACGTCCAAGAGAATAATATGTCTCGTTCGAGCGATGATAGCACAGACCCGCATATCGGCATGGCGGTGGATAGGGAGATTGCCTCTCTGCTGACTGCCATCGAGCAGGAGCAGGTTCCCGATCGATTGACCAAGCTGGCGATCGAACTGCAGAATGCGCTCGTTGAGAAACGTCGGCGTGACGTGAGGAACTAGCTATCTGCGACCATCGACTTCCATGTCGAACTGCCCTTCCGACAGGTGATTTCGTCTTTCCATAAGCGTCTGCAACGAGCTTTCTCCAAGAAATTCGAGGACGTTGGCGCGAGCGCGGTTCAGCCGGCTTTTCACCGTTCCCACCGCGCAACCGCATATCTCGGCCGCTTCCTCATAACTGACGCCCAGAACGCCGATCAGCATCAAGACCTCGCGCTGATGTTCCGGCAGCCTCTGGATAGCGCCGTGGACCTCCTTGCTCTGAACGGACCATTCCTGAGTGGCTTCCGAAATTGGTCTCAGGGATGCGCAGTCAAGCAACCCCGGCGCTTCCCTGGCCGCGGCCTTGGCGCGCGTGTAATAGGTATTGCGCATAATGGTGAAGAGCCACGACTTCATGCGCGTCCCGGGCTCGAACTTATCGATGTTGGCGAGACCCTTGGTCAACGTCTCCTGCACCAGATCGTCGGCATCGTCGGGGACGCGGCAGAAGGTGCGAGCGAACGCCCGTAACGCGGGTATCAGGTCAACGATGGAGATTTCGCCGCTTTCCTGATTGGCCAAAGCATAGCCTCTGGATGACAATGGTCCAGCTCCCAAGAAACCAATATATGAACCCCGCCCCCGCTAAATGCATAGAAGTTTGTATCGTTCCGGGTATTGAAGGTAACTCCTTAGAAAATTGCCCGCCGGCCGAGACATCGGCCGAATCCGGCGTGTTCGCATCGCCTCACCTGCACCTTCTGCGGCTCGGTTCACAGGCTTTGCGCGCGTTTCTTTCGGGGACAATGCACCCGGACGCGTATGGAACGCTGATGACGCTAGGCACCGCGGCTTCGGCCCGGGAAGCAGCCGTCAGGCTGTGATGAACACCACGCCGGTGGCCCTAGATAGACGCAGGCTAGCGGCCGTCTGCTCCGCTGTTCTCTTGCCGCTGCTTCTTCAGAACCTCATCGGTGCCAACCAGCTTCTTCGCCCGGCCGGCGATGGTGGTGGACACCACGGCCGGCGGGTCGCTTGCGGGAAAGGAATCCTCCAGCCCTGCCTGCAGTTGATCCTCCAGCGTTTCCGGCTCTTCCGAGCGACCAGACGTTCTGCGGGTTTCGACCCTCTCCAGCGGCTGTTTCGCGTCCGGCGAAGCGCCGGCCTCCTTGATCCAGCCATAAAGCTGCTCGACCGCGAATTCCTTGATCGTCTCGAAATCGGGCCGCTCGTCCCGCGTTGCCTCGATCTGATCGATCATGGCTTTCTCGAACCGATCGAGACCATCGCTTCCGCACACCCGGGAAAGACGCCGCAACGCCTCGCGCAGCATCATCGGAGCGAAATAAGCCGAAGCCTCCGTCCTGAGTTGCTCCAAACGCTCAGGGGTGGCAGCTTGGAAGTTTGACATGGACAGCCCCTTTCTCTCGCAACTATGTCAACGACGGTTGGCTGCAGATGTTCCACCGCGGCTGAACGTCCTTTCCTGCCGGGTTACATGAACCAGGTTGCCACCAGCCCTGCCGACGCCGCAAAGATCGTTACCGTCGTCACGCCACCCAGGATATTCGTGCTTCTGCTGTTGACCTTGTCGCCCATGATCTTGCGATTGTTGGTCATGATGAGAATGAGGAGCAGAAGCGGAGGCGTTGAAAAACCCTGCACGATACCCGACCAGACCAGGGCCTTCATCGGGTTAAAGCCGAAAAAATTGAGCCCCACGGCCACCAGAGTGATCACGCCGGTCGCCATGTAGAATTCTGGCGCCTGCCGCGGCCTGGCATTCAAGCTGTTCTTCCATCCTACGGCCTGGGCGAAATCGAAGGCGGCGCCGGCCGTCATGACCGGAACCGCCAGGAAGCCGACGCCGATCACGCCGGCTGCGAAGAGAATTCCGGCAGCGTCACCGGCAAGCGGCCGCAACGCTTCGGCGGCCTGTGCCGCCGTCTCGATCTGGGTCTGCCCCGCTTCGTACAGCGTCGATCCCGTCGAAAGGATGATGAAATACATGATCAGATTGGAAAACGTCATGCCGATCAGAATATCGCGCCGAGACCGGCGAAGCTCACCTTCAGTGGCTCCCTTGCGCTCTTCGAGTGTCGTCCTGCCCTCTGCGATCTCCTCCTCCACCTCCTGGTTGGACTGCCAGGTGTAGAGGTATGCGGAAAGCGTCGTGCCGATGATGGCGACGAGTATCGACAGGTATTCGGGGCTGAATTCGATTCTCGGCAGCAGAGTACCCCGCAGGACGGAAGCCGCATCCGGCTTGGCAAGAACGGCTGAAATCACATAGGCGAGCAGAGCCAGCGCCAGCCAACGGAATACGTTGCGGATCAATTTGTAGGATCCGAATACCTGCAGCGCAAAGATGACGAGCGCGACGACAACCACGATCAATGGAGCAGGAAGCGGCACGAACAGGATGATAGCCGCCGCCATGGCGCCAAGATCGGCAGCTGCCTCGACCGTGTTGCCGATCAGCACACCCACCAGAACCGACCATAGCAGCCAACGCGGATAGAAGTCGGAAATGACCTTGAAAAGGCCGCGGCCCGAGACTTGGCCAAGCTTGGACGAGAGGTACACGACGGTGTACATCATCGGAAGGGTGACCGGCGCCGTCCACAAAAGTTCAGGTCCGAACCGGGCTCCGGCGCTTGCGTAGGTGCCAATGGCCGAGCAGTCGTCGTCGGCCGCACCGGTAATCAGTCCGAGGCCCAGGCTGCGGACGATGCCGCCATTCCGCCCGTTCGTTGCTCGGCCAACCCCGTTCGTTGCTTGGCCAACATTGTGACGAGCCCGCCCGGTCATGAAGCAGGCATTTCAGACAGAACCACGAGGGAAACCGGGACGAGCCTCATGACCATCGCTCCAGCCAGATGCCGCCGCAGCGGTCCATGAGCCGCACCAGGATTGGGATTCGAACATCCGATCGAATGTTTTGTTCCCTGATAGTGGCCGTCCCGCACGCCGCGGATTGCCCCAGGCACGACGCCGTCGACGTCATGCTAGCCAGACGTGCCGATCACCTCGTCATGCCTGTGCAGCGAGCATCGAGGAGGCGCCGGGCTGTTGTCATCGAGATGATGGCAATCTTGGCCGGCCTGGCGCCTCAATTCACACCTGAATCTAGCCCAGCCACTTCTCGTAGTCGGACACCAGCAGGTGCACCGGCGCGACATCCTCGTCGATGTTTGAGAAGCGGCCGATCGGATCGCGGAAGACGTTGTCGGTGAGATCGTCGTTGACGGTCGACACCTCGCCGATCAGCACATCCTTGCCCTCGGCCCAGAAGGCATGCCAGACGCCGGGCAGCAGGGTGACGCTCTGGCCCGGATCAAGTTTTAGAAGCCCGCCCGCCGGCAGTCTGTGGGTGGTGCCGTCGACAGGAACCGACACCTCGGCCTTGGGATCGATGCCACCGTCGCGATCGTGCATGAACAGCTCCAGCACCAGCTTGCCGCCGCCACGGTTGATGATGTCCTCGGCCTTGATGTTGTGGCGGTGCATCGGCGACAGCTGGTCCTTGCGCGAGATCATGATCTTCTCGGCATAGAGCATGCCCATGCCCCTCTTCATGTCCTCGTAGCGGCCGTTGCGAACGGTAAACAGGAACAGGCCGAGTTCGTCGAACTTCTCCTGGCCGTAATCGGTGATGTCCCAACCGAGCCGCGAGGTGAACACGGCCGAGGAATCAACCTGGCGCGCCTTCGCCTCCTCCGGAGACCAATAGGCGAAGGGCGGCATGATGTAGCCGAACGAGCGGATGAAAGCGTCGGCTTCGCGGATGATGTCGTTGATGGCGGAGCGTTTCATGATCGTGGTCCTCAGGTGTCGATTTTTCCGACAAATCGCATAGCCGAACGCCGATCCGGTGTCGATCCATCTTGCCTGCACGAACCTGGCGCTTACAGCGCATGGACCACAAACCCGAGCCGCTGGCCGCATGACATCGCGCGCTTTGAGGGCCATAACCCCTGCGGATTTGCCACAGGGTGACAGATGATGCCGACAATCAACGACCTCGATACGCCATCGATCCTGATCGACGTTATGCGCGCCGAAGCCAACATCGCCCGCGCCCAGGCCCATGCCGACAAGAATGGACTGAATCTCAGGCCTCACATCAAGACGCACAAGCTGCCCTATTGGGCAAAGAAGCAGGTCGCGGCCGGCGCCGTCGGCATCACCTGCCAGAAGATCGGCGAAGCCGAGGTGATGGCCGATGCAGGACTGACCGACATCTTTCTTCCGTACAATATTCTGGGCCGCCCCAAGCTGGAGCGGCTTCTGGCGCTACACCGCCGTGTCACCCTGTCGGTGACGGCGGACAGCATGGAGACCGTCGAGGGGCTGGCGGCCACTTTCACCGATACTGGTCACCCTCTTCCGGTGCTGGTCGAATGCGACACCGGCATGGGCCGCTGCGGCGTGCAGACGACCAGTGAAGCGGTTGCGCTGGCAAGGCGGATCGACAAGGCCGCCGGCCTCGTGTTCGGCGGATTGATGACCTATCCGGCCGCCGGCCGCGCGGCCGAGGCCGAAACCTGGCTTGCCGACGCCAAGCGGGCGCTGGCCGCTTCCGGTCTCGCTTGCGAACGCATCTCCAGCGGCGGCACACCGGATATGTGGCGCTCAAACAAGGCATCGGTCGTCACCGAATATCGTCCGGGCACCTACATCTATCTGGACCGCTACCAGGTCGCCAAGGGAGTCGGCAAACTCGACGATTGCGCGCTGACGGTGCTCTCGACAGTGGTCAGCCATCCGACGACAACGCGCGCCATCCTCGACGCCGGCAGCAAGGCGTTGTCCAGCGACACGCTGGGGCTGCCCGATTTCGGTGAACTGCTTGGCATTCAAGGAGCGCGGGTAACGGGTCTGAGCGAGGAACACGGCACCGTCACGCTTTCGGGCGACGGCAAGCTGCACATCGGCGAACGCGTGCGCGTCCTGCCCGATCATTGCTGCGTGGTCACCAACCTGTTCAACGAGGTCAATTTGATCGACGGCGAGACGGTGCTGGAGACGCTACCGGTGGCAGCGCGCGGCCTGATGGGGTGAAACAGGCGCTGCCGTAGCGGGCGAAGTTTTCCGACGCTGTTCGACGGAGTTCAGTTGGCCTGCCGTGCCGCGATACGACGCATGGCGATAATCCGGCGGCGTCGGATTTCGGTGCGCATCGCCATCAGGTGCAGCGCGAAGAACAGCACCGTGAAACCGACAGCCATTACCAGCAGCGGCCACAGCAGGCTGGGGTCGATGGTCGGACCGCCAAGCCGGAACACCGAGGCCGGCTGATGCAGCGTGTTCCACCACTCGACCGAGAATTTGATGATCGGAATGTTGATGAAGCCGACCAGCGTGATGATGGCGGCGGCCCAGGCGGCGCGTCCGGCGTCGTCGAGCGCGCGGGTCAGCGCGATGATGCCGAGATACATCAGGAACAGCACGAAGACCGAGGTCAGACGCGCGTCCCACACCCACCAGGTGCCCCACATCGGCTTGCCCCAGATCGAACCGGTTATAAGCGCCAGCGCGGTGAAGACGGCGCCGATGGGCGCGGCCGATTTCAGCGCGACATCGGCCAGCGGATGCCGCCAGACCAGAGTGCCGAGCGCGGAAACCGCCATCAGCGTGTAGCACATCATGGCGAGCCACGCGAAAGGCACGTGGATGTACATGATGCGCACGGTGATGCCTTGCTGGAAATCCTCAGGCGCGGTGAAGCTCATATAGAGCCCGGCGGCAAGAATGAGGGCGGCAATGGAGGCCAGCCACGGCACGACCTTGTCGGCCAGCCCGACAAAGCGTGTCGGGTTGGCAAGATCCATCCAGCCGGCCAAGCGTGAACTCGTGTCGCTCATGCGGCCTTAAATAGACCGGCAGCGTGGCTGGGGCAATCGAGTGCTGGTGTCGCAGGTCAAGTCTTACCTTCTCCCCCGGGGGAGAAGGTAAACACCGCCTTTTACGCGGCCTCGCCCTGCACTGAGCGGCTGAGGCGGCGAACCTCCTCGTCGTTGAGCAGGCCGCCGGCGCGCAGCAGGCTGGCGAAGCGGCCGTTGCGCAGCGACAATTCGGCGAAGCCACCCATTTCGACCACCTTGCCCTTGTCCATGAACACGACCAGATCGGCGTCGCGAACGGTGGTCAGGCGGTGGGCGATGATGAAGGTGGTGCGGTCGCGCCGCAATTCGTCGATCGCTTCCTTGACGCGGTCCTCGGTTTCGACGTCGAGCGCGCTGGTCGCCTCATCGAGCACCAGGATCGGCGCGTCCTTCAGCACGGCGCGGGCAATCGCGATACGTTGACGCTCGCCACCCGACAGCTGACCGCCGCGCTCGCCGACCACCGTGTCGTAGCCATTGCTCTTGGCCAGGATGAAGTCCTGCGCAGCGGCCGCGTTGGCGGCTGCATGGACCTCGTCATAGGTCGCATCGGCGCGGCCGACCCGGATGTTGTCCTCGATCGAGCGGTTGAGCAGGCCTGCATCCTGGAACACGGTCGCGATCGCATGGCGCAGCGACTTGCGGGTCACTGTGCGGGTATCGACGCCGTCGATCAGGATACGGCCGTTGGACGGCGAGAAGACGCGCTGGAGCAGGTTGATCAGCGTGGTCTTGCCCGCACCCGTCGGGCCGACGATGGCCACGGTCTGACCCGCCTGAACCTCGAAGGACACGTCGTCGATGCCTTGCCCCGAATTGGCGAATTCGAAGCCGACATTCTCGAATCGGACATGCCCGGTGACATTGGTGAGATCGCGCATGCCGTCCGGCTCGGCGGTATCGGCTGCCGAGTCCTCGAGATGATAGAACTCCTCAAGCTTGGCGCGGGCTTCCGAAATCTGGTTGGCGAAAGCCGACATCTGATCGAGCCGGGCGATCAGCAGCGTCGCAAAGCCGGTGAAGGCGATGACGTCACCGATGCGCAGCTGGCCATGGGTGACCAGGTAGGCGCCGATCAAAAGCACAACCATCATCGAAATGGTCGACGACAGGCGATGCAGCGCGTTGGCCATGGCCCACCAGTCGAGCACCGGGTTCTGCGCGTCGAGCAGGTTCTTGACGTAGCGGCGCAGCGTGTCGGCCTCGTGGCCGAGGCGATTGTAGCTCTGCAGCACGGCAACGTTGCTGACCGAGTCGGTCACATGCGCGAACACCTTGTGATAGTGGCGCTCGACGGCGGCCTGGCCTTCCTTGGTCCGCCGCATCACGAGCCGGCCGATGCCGACATAGAGAACGCCAAGCACCAGCAGCACCATCGACATGCGCACGTCCATGCTGATCGCCGTCGGGATCAGCAGGAACAGCGCAACGGCCGTGGACAGGTGCTGACGCATGAATTCGAGCCAGAGGCTGAACAGGGTCTCGACCGCGCGCAACAGCGTGTGCAGGGAATTGGAGGTGCCGCGTTGGTGATGCCAGGCAAGCGGCATGGTGATCACGCGCTCGAACGACTGGCAAAGCACTTCGCTGCGCCGGGCATGGGCAAAGCGATCGGCGCCGCGCGCGACCATGACGAAAGCGATGATGTTGAAGGCACCGAGCCCAGCCCAGAGCGCGAGCGTCGAGAACACCGAGCCGCGGTCGGAGATGGCGTCGATGACCCGGCCGAACATGATCGGCTCCAGGATGGCGATGATGGCCAGCGCGATATTGGCGCCGCAAATCAGCGCAACGCGCTTCTTGTCCGAGGCCAGATAACCCAACGCTCTCCAATAGATCTGCAGAAGTGACACTTCAGCTACTCCGCCAACTTTCTATTGTGCTCAATTTCAATATTGTGCACTGCACCATTTCCTGACACGTAACGGTTGACGCGTCGCAAAACAATGCCCCTCTATCGCTTCCGTTCCCATTTAGCGAACAAAAGATGACGACGATGCGAAATCTGACGTGATCGCCTAACAGTTTGAGATAAAAGGTGAAATGTCAGCCTTGCGGCGAAATAGTGGCAGCAGCCGAGCGCTGCCACATTTTTAATCACGGCGGACTTATACCGCCTGCGCCGAGGAAACGCAGCGGAGCCGCCCCAGGGCGCGCGCAAGTAAACGGTATATTGCAACGCACGCCCTCAAGGGCGCGCGATCGATTGATCTAACGTTCTGATTTCACGCGGGTATCTTGACGACAACCTCAGTCTGGTCACCAGCTTTGGGTTCGAAGGCCGCGGCTTTTGTTTTCGAACCATTGACTTCGAGCGAGATTGTCTTGGCTTTTTTATCGCGGACGACACGGACCTTGATCTCGGCGCCCAGCATCTTGAGCGAAGCCTCGTAGCCATCCCAATGGCTGGGGAGTCTGGGCCGGAACGTGATCTGCTTCCCGCGCCGTTCGATACCCAGTATGCCCTCCACCGCCGCACGGTAGAGCCAGCCGGCCGAGCCGGTGTACCAGGTCCAGCCGCCACGCCCGCCCTTGTCGTCGCCGGCATAGATGTCGGCTGCCACGACATAGGGCTCGACGCGATAGTGCTCGGCCGAAGCCTCGTCGAACGCGTGGGTGACCGGGTTCAACATCGAGAAGCAGCGATAGGCTTCATCGGTCAGCCCCATTTCGGCGAGGGCGATGACGAACCATGTGGCGGCATGGGTATACTGGCCGCCATTCTCGCGCACGCCGGGCGGATAGCTCTTGATATAGCCGGGATCCTTGTCCGTCTTCGAAAAAGGCGGGGTGAACAGCTTGACGATCTTGAGCTTGTCGTCGACCAGCAGCTTGGTCGCCTGCTGCATCGCCGTAGTCGAACGCGCCGGGTCGCCTTCGCCCGAAAGCACGCTCCAGGACTGGGCGATGGAGTCGATCTTGCATTCCTGCGACGCGCGCGACCCCAGCGGCGTGCCGTCATCGAAACTGCCGCGCCGATACCATTCGCCGTCCCATGCGGTGCTTTCGAGCGCCCGCTTCAGCACATCGGCATGCTTTGCCCAGGCCTGCGCGCGCTTGGTGTCGCCTTCGGTCTTGGCGACAGCGGCGAAGTCGCCCAGGGTCTTCAGCAGGAACCAGCCAAGCCAGACACTCTCGCCCTTGCCGTGCTCGCCGACGCGGTTCATGCCGTCGTTCCAGTCGCCGCCGAGGATTAGCGGTAGCCCGGCGGGACTGCTGCGCTTGATGGCAAGGTCGAGCGCGCGCGCGCAATGGTCATAAAGCGACACGGTCTTCTTCAGGACTTCCGGGGTGAAGAATGCATCGTGCTCGCCCTCGCCCAGCGACTGGCCGTCGATGAAGGGCAGTTGCTCCTTGAGGATCGTGGCGTCACCAGTCACCAGCAGGTAGCGAGCCGTGGCATGGGCCAGCCAGACCACGTCGTCCGAGATCATGGTGCGCACGCCCGCGCCGGTGCGGGGCAGCCACCAATGCTGCACGTCGCCTTCGGGAAACTGCCGGCGTGCCGCATTGAGTATCTGGTCACGCGCCAGTGTCGGATCGTGCGACAGCAACGCCAGCGTATCCTGCAGCTGGTCGCGGAAGCCGAAGGCACCACTTGCCTGATAGAAGGCCGAGCGGGCGCGGATGCGGCAGGCAAGGCTTTGATAGGGCAGCCAGTGATTGACCATGGCATCGAGCGCCTTGTCCGGCGTCTCGACCTGAATGGTGTCGAGAAAACCGCGCCACTCCCGCTCGTTGTCGGCCAGACGCTGGTCGAAGTCCTTGGCGCGATGCTTCTGCACGAGACCGATGGCCTCTGGGGCAGAGTCGGCGTCACCGAGCAGCCATAGCAGCGTGACGTCGCCACCGGCCGGAATCTCGACATCGCGGGCGATCGCCGCGCAGGGATCGTCTCCGGCCTCGACACGGCCCGACAGCGCCGCGCCGCTCAGCACCGCCTGCGGAAGCTCGCTGGAACCATGCCGGCCGAGAAACTCCGCACGGTCTGCTGTCACTGAATGAACGCCGGCATCGGCGGCGAGGAAGGCCACCCGCTCGCTGAAGTCGAGCCCATAGGGATTTTGCGCCAGCAACGCGCCGGTGGCGACATCGCGGGACGGGATTATGGTTGCCGCCGTACGCGAGCGATGCCCGCCCAGCACCCATTCGGCATAGGCATAGACGCGCAACCGCGCCGGCACCGAGCCGGAATTCTGGATGCGCAGCCGTGAGATCTTCACCGGGTCGACCGGATCGACGACATGGGTCAGGTCCATCGACAACGGCCCGCGCCTGGAGCGGAAGGTGGAGAAACCCTGGCCGTGCCAGGCCTCGTAGGTCATCGAGGGATCGCGCACCATGGCGGCGATCGGCGAGAACGCCTTGCCGCTGGCCTGATCGTAGATGTAGATGCCCTCGCCCGGCCGGTTCGTGACCGGATCGTTCGACCATGGCGTCAGCTGGTAGTCGCGGCTGTTGCGGCTCCAGGTGAAGGCAGCGCCTTCGGCCGAGGTGTGGAAGCCGAACGAGGCGTTGGAGACGACGTTGATCCAAGGTTGCGGCGTGGTGCGGCGGCCAGCCAGGCGCACGACATAGTGACGCCCATCGCCTTCGAAGCCGCCAAAGCCGTTCCATTGGCCGAGCCCGGTCCCGTCGGCGCGACTATCCTGCTGCGAGGCCGACCATGGTTCCCGCAGGACTGGCAATCCTGCCGGTTGCGAAGCGTCGCGCGCCTGCAGGGCAGCCGCCTCGGCCCTTTCGATCTGATCGAAGATGGTGCCGTTGCGCGTATGCAGGACGATACGGGCGACGGCCAGCAGCGTCTTATAGGTGGTCTCCTCCATCAGATCGCGGCGCACCGCGAAAATGTGCTGGCGCGGACCGAGTTCCTTGCCACGCAAGCGGCTGTTTTCGCACAGCGATTCGACCGCCCGCTGCAGATCCTGGACATAGGAGGACGCCTGCTCGTTGACGACGACGAAGTCGATCATCATGCCGCGGGTGCGCATGTATTCCTGGAAACGTAGCGCCTGGGCAACGATTTCCAGGTCGGCGACATCGCCGATCCTGACCAGAAAGATCGGATAGTCGCCTGAAATACTGGTCGGCCACAGGCTCGATTGCTTGCCCAGCCCCGAGACGATGGATTCGGCCGGGAGCCGCAGGAACGGATCCGGATAGATCAGATAGCGCGCCAGCTTCTGCACATTGGCGGCGTCGGCCAGGCTGAGACCCAAATGGCGGGTCTGCACCTGCGAGCGCGTCCAGGCAAGCATGGCCTGGCGGGCAAAGCTCTCCTGATGGTCGAGCCGGTTCATGGCCTCCACCAGCTCCGCCCGGTTGGCGCCGACGACGGTCCAGAAGGTCAGCGATATCTTCTTGTTGGCGGGCACGCGTACCTGGCGGCGCAACGAGGCGACCGGATCGAGCGTGAAACCGGAATGACCGCCAAGCCTGGCACCGGGGTCGAAGGCGGCGGCGTCGACGATGGTGCGGCCACGGCCGATAAAGGCACGCCTGTCCGTCTCGGCTTCGGCATCGCGTGCCGGCCCCGACGGGTCGGTGACGAAATGCACCATCGTGATATCGGGCTCGCTGGTCTCGCGCTTGCGGCGCGTGGCGAAGATCGCCCCGTTATTGGCGGCGATTTCGGTTTCCACGAACATCTTCGAGAAGGCCGGATGCGCATTGTCGGAGGCCTCCAGTCCCAGCACCAGTTCCGTGAAGGACGTCACCTCGATGTAGCGATCGGCCGGGCCTTCGTTGAACAGGGTCACGCGCCTGCCTTCGCCATTGCCTTCCGAAATGACGATGCATTCGACCTCGGATCGCAATGTGCCGACCGATTTCACGAAGCTTGCCTTGTCGTCGGAGAACAGGGTCTGCGCCTTTTCCTCCGGCGCCTGCTTCGGCTCCGACGTCGCGGACCACCAGTCGCCAGAGGTGGCATCACGCAGGAAGATGTAGGATCCAAGCCGATCCTCGGTCGGATCCGGTTGCCAGCGGGTGACCGAGAGATCGCCCCAGCGGCTGTAGCCCGAGCCGGTCGCGGTCACCATCACCGAATAGCGGCCGTTCGACATCACACAGGTGGAACGCAGCGCCCGCAATGGATCGAGCACGATGCGGGTGTCGGGACTATCGAGCTCGGTCTCGTCCTTTGCCCGCTCGTCCGCTTCGGTCCTGACGGTCGCGGTCGGGATATCGCGCGGCGCCCTCTCCTGCAGCAGCAACTCGGCCGATTCGATCACCGGATCACTATGGAAACGATCACGAAGGCGGCCTTCGAAAATGGCGTCGGCGACCGCCGCGATCGACATGCCCGAGTGGTGAGCCATGTAATTGTGGACCACGGCATGGTTGGTGCCTTCCGGCACACGCTGCGGCGTGAAGTCGACCGCATCGTAGTAGCCGTGGCGGCCAAGCGCGCCGATTTCGCGTAGCCTGGCGAGGTTCTGTACCGCTTCGCGCGGATTGAACTGCGCCGCCAGCACGGTAGCGTAAGGCGCGATCACCGTGTTCTGGCCGAGACCGCGCTTCAGCCCGAGGCCCGGCACGCCGAAATTGGTGTACTGGTAGGTCAGTTCGCGATCGCGGGCATTGTAGGCCGCTTCGGAAATGCCCCACGGCACGTTCTTCTGCCGGCCGTACTGGATCTGGCGCTTGATGATCAGCTTGCTGGTCTGGTTGAGAATGCTGCCTTGCGGTTCCTTCATCACCAGCGGCGGCATCAGGTATTCGAACATCGAGCCGGACCAGGACATCAGCGCGCCCTGGAAGCCGATCTCGACGATCGGGCGGCCAAGCCTGAACCAGTGCTCGGTCGGCAGGTCGCCCTTGGCGATGGCGAACAGGCTGGTGAGCCGGGCCTCCGAAGCGAGAAGATCGTAGCAGCTTTCGTCGAGCTGGTGTTCCTCGACCCGATAGCCGATCGACAGCAGCTTGCGCTCCGGCCGCATCAAAAACGAGAACTCCATCTCGAAGGCAAAGCGGCGCGTGCGCTCGCGCAGGGTCAAAAGCTTGGCGCGCAGCGCTTCGACCGCATTGTCGTCGCTGTGGGCGTCTTGGACATGTGCTTCGCAAGTGGCCTCAAGCCTGGCCGCCCAGTCGACGATGACGTCGCTCTGTGGCGATGCCGCCTCGGTGTCGATGGCGGTGGCCAGCTTGCGGATCTCGCCCGCCAGCACGGCAAGGTTGATCGTGCGGATCGAAGCCATTTCCGGCTGTGCCTTGACCGTTTCGACCGCGCGCCGCATGCCGTCGAGACGATCGGCCAGACGCTGGCGCAGGGGGCGCAACTGGCGGCGATCGTCGGGGAGGTCGTCGAGGCTTTCGGCAAGAATGGTCACCGTGTCCAGAATGCCCTCGAAATCGCCCTGGAGGTGGACGGAAGGCGCCTCCGCCCACTCGGCGCAAGCCGCCGCCACCGCCACCAGATGACCGGCGAGATTGCCGCTATCGACAGCCGAAATGTAGAGCGGATAGAGCGGCTTCAGCGTCGTGGTGTCGTACCAGTTGAACAGATGGCCGCGACTGCGCGGCATGCTCTCTATGGTCGTCATCGTGGCGTCGATGCGGGTGATGGCGTCCGACAGGCTGATCCAGCCGAAATCGCGCGCCGAGATGACCGACAGCAGATAGACGCCGATGTTGGTCGGCGAAGTGCGCGGCGCGACGACGGGCGCGGGGCTTTCCTGGAAATTGTCCGGCGGCAGATTGTGATGCTCTGCCGTCACGAAAGTCTCGAAATAGTGCCAGGTGCGCCGCGCCACCGTTCGCAGCACATGGATGTCGGCCTGCGATATGCGCAGGCGATCCTCGGTTTCAGCCGAGCGGCTGATCCAGCTGGCGATCGCCGGCGAGCCGATCCAGAACAGGGCGAAGAAGAAGGCGACGAAGGCGCCGGTGGAATCGGCCAGCACCGGAATGGCGAGACCGACGAAGCCGATGATCACGGCGCCATGCATCATGCCGTAATAGGAACCGACATCGTTGTCGCCAGCCTTGTGCGCCTGCGAGGCGGTGCGCCATTCCAGGAGGTTCTGGCGGCTGACGAACAGCCGGTAGAGCGTGCGCACGATGGCGTCGCCCATCATCCAGGCATTATGCGCCATCAGCACGATTTTCAGCGCCACCATGGCGGTACCGAAGGCGACATCGCGCGCCAGGGCCGAGAAATGGCCGCGCGGCGTCTGGTCGCCGCTCTTGGGCAGGATGGCGTTGACGACGTCGAAGGTCGGCGCCATGAACAGGCTGAGGATCAGCAAAGCCTGCCATTGCGCGGCCTGCGTGAAGGGCAGCAGGGTCCAGCCCGCGATCGCCGCCATGACCCAGAAGATCGGCGTCAGCGAGCGGCGCAGGTTGTCGACCATTTTCCAGCGCGACAGGGCCGGAACGCCCGAGCGCGGATCGAGGATGAAGCCGAGGAGCTGCCAGTCGCCACGCGCCCAGCGATGATGGCGCGAAGCGTCGACCGAATAGCGGGTCGGGTAGTCCTCGACCAGTTCGACGTCGGTGACCAGCGCGGAACGCGCCAGCGCGCCTTCGAGCAAGTCGTGGCTGAGGATGGTGTTTTCCTCGATGCGGCCTTGCAGGGCGGCCTCGAAGGCATCGACGTGATAGAGGCCCTTGCCGGTGAAGGAACCGTCGCCGAAGACATCCTGATAGAGGTCCGAGACGGCGAACACGTAAGGGTCCAGGCCGCGATTGGCCGAAAACACGCGCTGGAAGAACGATGCCTCGTCGCCGCTGGTGAGCGAGGCGGTGATGCGCGGCTGCAGGATCGTATAGCCGGCGGTGACGATGCGCTTGGTCGCATCGAAATGCGGGCGGTTGAGCGGATGGCAGAGCTTGCCGACGAGGGTTGCCACCGCGTCACGGGTGGTGCGGGTATCGGCGTCGAGCGTCATCACGTGAACGACTTTTTCCGGCAGCGGCACTTCGAGCGGCAGGAACGTGGTGTCGCTGTCGCCACGCAACAGAAGGTCGAGTTCGTGCAACTTGCCGCGCTTGCGCTCCCAACCCATCCAGCATCCCTGCGCGGCATTGAAGAGCCGCCGGCGGTGCAGGATGTAGAAGCGCGGCGCGCCTTCCGAAGGATAGCGGGCGTTGAGGCGGGCGATCTCGGCGCGAGCGAATTCGAGGATCTCGGCGTCGGCCGAGTCGATCTCGGTCTTGCTGTCGGGCCAGTCCGACAGCAGGGCGAAATGGATCTCGTCCGCCAGATTGGCGAGGTGATGCACTTCGATGTTGCGGATGTTTTCCTCGACATCGTCACGCGAGCCGATCAGTGACGGCACAACCACCAGGGTGCGTGCCTCGGGCGGCACGCCGTGCCTGTAGTCAAAGCCGATCAGGCGTGTCGGCTTGAGGAACAGCGAAGCCACGGTGTTGAAAAAAGCAAGCGCGCCTTCGCTCGCCGGCACGGCAAACAGCACCAGCATCAGCACGATCGACGGGACCGACAGGCCGAGATTGGCAAGAGCATTGCCGGAAACGACGAGCAGCAACGCGGTCAGCGCGAAGACCGGCAGGACGATGCCCAGCCACCCGGTCCTGGCGAAGGTGCGCTTGACGGTCTGGCTGATCGTCGGCCGGTAGCCGATAGCCTTTTCAAGCTCCAGCCGGCGTGGGCCGACGAGGAAGAAACCGACGTCGGTATGCGCGGACGGAGCCGCAACGGTATCGGCGTCATCGCCAACCGCCGCATTTTCACTAGCGGCCTCGCCGGCCAGCTCGATCGCCTTTTCGGCGACGCGATACTCCGACAGGTTCGAGCGGCGCGCCAGTTCCTCTATCGCGGTCCGGTACTGATCCCGCGAGAAAAAGTCGAGCGCCGCGAAGTCCGTGCGCTCGCGCAGCACGGTATCGATGCGGCTGACGCCTTCGAACCATACCGTCCAGTCGACGTCGTTGATGAGACGCAGGCCGCGAACGATGTTGCCGGTCGTTACATTGCCGCTGGACAGCGTGTGATGCTCGGAGATGATGATCTCCTCTGCATCGGAGCCGGTTTTCTCAAGCTCGCCTTCCAGCCACTCAAGGGCTTTGCCGGCATTCTGCGACCCGTCGCGCAGACGATAAAGCAGTTGGGTGGCAAAGGTGGTGTCCTGCGCATGCGTGCTGAAATTGGCCAGGATCGCCTGCCGGTCGGCGCTGTCGTCGGTTGCCAGGACCCTGTCGGCCGCATCGTTGGCGATCTGGCGCATCTGGCGAGTGCGGTTGACCCTGACCGCCAGCCGGCGAAGATTTTCGATCAGCACGAAGCGCAGGAGCGACGGCAACGCCCACAGTTCGCCGATCTTCAGAGGCTCGACCGACTGAAAGCCTTGGACGATCGCCTTGAACATCGTCGCCGAGACGGAACTGTCGGAATGCGCCACATAGGTCCAGGCCAGGGCCAGCGCGCGAGGCACGCTGCCGCCATTGGGCAATTTCAGCGTCGGCAGCTGGCGATAAAAGCGGCGCGGCAGGTCGCGCTTGACCTGGAAAATCGTCTCCTCGACCAGGTAGTTGTTGTCCAGCAACCATTGCGCCGCGGGAGTGATCGTTTCTCCCCTGGCCTGCGCCGCGTTGGTCGAACGGTAGACTTCGAGGATCTTCTTGGCGCTGTCGCGGATGCGTGCCTGGAAATCAAACGGCGTCAGGCCGAACACATCCGTGAGATCGCCGTTGGCCAGGCTTTCGCCGAGCTGCCGAAGGCGCTCCTCGGGCAGGAACGTGGATCTGATCGGCTCTTCCGTAACGGCCGGGAAGCTCGCGCTTGTCTTCTCAATCTGTGCTGGGTTCGTCTGAATATTCATTGAAAATTCCGTAAGCGGGCACTCAGCGGCGTCACCGCCACGGCAATGGCCCTAAAACCGATTCAAATGCAATTGGTTGCATGTTCCCACTTGCCGAAAGTTGTCCCCGCACCATGACAGGGCGTCATCTCTCGACAAAACTCAAAGACGAGCGCCCCTCGCTCCCGTCAGCACTGATCGGCGAAGAGAATTCGGGCTTTTTCGTGATGTCGGCGGGAGCTTACGCTATAATTCGCCGGCATCGCGATCATGTTTGGAAACAAGCGTTAATCGTTGCCGGAGATGCCGCCGATACGGATCACGAAAAGCGTCGTGTCGCGGGTGGGCTGGATATGTACGCCGGCGGCGTCTGGACCGGCCAGCAGCGTGTCAAGCGGTCCGAGGCGAACCGGGTCGGCGCCAGCGATGACGACCTCCCCGCTCAGGCACAGGATGAGGGTCGCCCTCGCCTCGGTCCGTATTTCCACCGGCGCCGAAATCACCAGGCGTTCGACGGAATGCATCATACGGCTGCGGCGGGTCATGACGTTGAGGTCGGTGATCGGCCCATCAATCAGCTTGGCCGCGGTCCGCACGTCAGCCGGGAAGGACAGCGGCGCCGTCGCCCTGGTGACCGACGCCGGCGGATGGCCGGCAATATCGAGCACGATGCCCTCGCCTTCGAGCACGGCAAGGGTGCGGTCGATCCCGGCGAATTGCGAGAATGGGCCGCTGCCTTCGACACGCGCCATCGAGACGCGCCAGTCGAAATCATCGAGCCCGGCGTGAGCGGGCGAGATCGCGATCTCCGTCGTCACCCCTCCGCCGTTCTTCCACGGCATCGATTTGTATTCGGCTGCCCGCGTCACGCGCATGGGATCAGCTCATCACCCGAGAATGCCGGGCAGGTTGAGCTGATGCTCCTTGGCGCAGTCGATGGCGATGTCGTAGCCGGCATCGGCGTGACGCATGACGCCGGTCGCCGGATCGTTCCACAACACCCGCTCCAGGCGTTTGGCGGCGGCAGGCGTGCCGTCGGCGACGATGACCATGCCGGCATGCTGCGAGAAGCCCATGCCGACGCCGCCGCCATGGTGCAGCGACACCCAGGTGGCGCCGGACGCGGTGTTGAGCAGCGCATTGAGCAGCGGCCAGTCGGACACGGCGTCCGAACCGTCCTTCATCGCTTCCGTCTCGCGGTTCGGCGAAGCGACCGAGCCGGAATCGAGATGATCGCGGCCGATGACGACCGGCGCCTTGAGCTCGCCCTTGGCCACCATTTCGTTGAAGGCGAGGCCGAGCCGATGCCGATCGCCGAGACCGACCCAGCAGATGCGCGCCGGCAATCCTTGAAAGGCGATGCGCTCGCGCGCCATGTCGAGCCAGTTGTGCAGATGGGTGTTGCCGGGTGTCAGTTCGCGTACCTTGGCGTCGGTCTTGTAGATATCCTCAGGGTCGCCGGAAAGGGCGGCCCAGCGGAACGGGCCGATGCCGCGGCAGAACAGCGGGCGGATATAGGCCGGCACGAAACCGGGGAAGGCAAACGCATTGTCGAAGCCTTCTTCCTTGGCAACCTGGCGAATATTGTTGCCGTAATCCAGTGTCGGCACGCCGGCGTTCCAGAACGCCACCATCGCTTCGACATGCTCGCGCATCGAGGCGCGTGCGGCCTTCTCGACCGCCTTGGGGTCGGACGTCCGTTTCTCCCGCCACTCAGCCAGGGTCCAGCCCTTGGGCAGATAGCCGTTCAGCGGATCATGCGCCGAGGTCTGGTCGGTGACCATGTCGGGGCGCACGCCGCGCCGCACCAGTTCCGGCACGATGTCGGCGGTGTTGCCGACCAGGCCGACGGACTTCGCTTCGCCGGCCTTGGTCCAGCGTTCGATCTTCTCCAGCGCCTCGTCCAGCGTGTCGGCACGCTCGTCGACATAGCGGGTGCGCAGCCGGAAATCGATGCGGTCGGGATCGCATTCGATGGCCAGGCAGCAGGCGCCGGCCATGACGGCGGCGAGCGGCTGGGCGCCGCCCATGCCGCCGAGCCCGCCGGTCAGGATCCATTTGCCCCGAAGGTTGCCGCCATAGTGCTGGCGGCCGGCCTCGACGAAGGTTTCGTAAGTGCCCTGCACGATCCCTTGCGTGCCGATATAGATCCATGAGCCGGCCGTCATCTGGCCGTACATCATCAGGCCCTTTCTATCGAGCTCGTTGAACTTCTCCCAGGTCGCCCAGTGCGGCACGAGGTTGGAGTTGGCGATCAGCACGCGCGGCGCGTCGGGATGGGTGCGGAACACGCCGACCGGCTTGCCGGATTGCACCAGCAACGTCTCGTCATCGGCCAGCGTCCTCAAGGAGGCGACGATGCGATCGAAATCGTTCCAGGTGCGCGTCGCCCGGCCGATGCCGCCATAAACGACCAGCTCGTTGGGGTTTTCGGCGACGTCGGGGTCGAGATTGTTCATCAGCATGCGTAGCGGCGCTTCCGTCAGCCAGGAGCGGGCGCTGATTTCCGTGCCGCGCGGGCTGCGGACTTCGCGGATGTTGTGGCGGGGATTGTTCATCATTGTCCCTTTCGAAGGCCGCGCGTCAGCGCCCGGCCCAGTCAATGGCGGTTTCGAGTATCTGCTTCAGCGTGACGCGGATGGGCGCGGCAAAGGCGGCGTCATAGGGAACCGGCCAATTGTCTGGCGCGCCCCTCTCTTCGGGCTCGCGCATATAGCCGCGGTTGGAGAGCTCCATCTGCAAAGCATGGACACCTTGTTGCGGCTGGCCGAAATGGCGCGTGATCCAGCCGCCCTTGAAGCGGCCATTGACTACGTTGCTCTCGCCGGTTTCGGCCATGATCTGGCCGATCATGGCCTGCAAGGCCGGATCGGCGCTCTTGCCGTCATTGGTGCCGAGATTGAAAACCGGCAGCATGCCCTCGAACAGTCGCGGCAGGACCGAGCGGATCGAGTGGCAGTCGTAGAGGACGATCTTGCCGTGCAGGGCACGCAAGCGGTCGATCTCGGCCTGGAGTGCCGCATGATAAGGCACGAAGTATTTTTCGCGACGTTCGTCGATCTCCGACGGTCCCGGCTCTTCGCCTTCGCGGTAGAGCGGATCGCCGTCGAAGGTTTCCGTCGGGCACAGGCCGGTCGTCGCTTGACCAGGGTAGAGCGAGGCGCCGGACGGATCGCGATTGACGTCGATGACGGTGCGCGAAATGGCGGTGTGCACGACGGTTGCGCCAAGGCCGGCGGCGAAATCATAGAGCTTGTCGATCCACCAGTCGCAGTCGCGACGGCCAAGCCAGGGCGATACTAGCCGGCTCTCGAGACCGGCAAGATCGATGCCGGTGTGCGGGATGGAAACCAGCAGCGGTGCGGTGCCTTGGGTGACGGTGAGCCAGGAAGGCGCGGTCATGAGAAATCCCCCAGCGCTGGCGTTCTAGTATTCGGCCTCATGAGGCAATCCCCGGCAGCGCCACCGCGCTCGCTGCCTTCACCGCCGCACCACTGCGCACCATGGCGATGGCTTTCTCCATGTCGGGATGGAAATGCCGGTCATTGTCGAGATGCGGCACCTCGGCGCGGACCAGTCTGCGCACTGCTTCCAGAGCGTCGCTCGATGCCAGAGGCGCATGGAAATCGCAGCCTTGCGCGGCGGCCAGCAATTCGATGCCGATGATGGCGGTTGCATTCTCCACCATGCCGATAAGCCGGCGCGCGCCATGCGCGGCCATCGAGACGTGGTCTTCCTGGTTGGCAGAGGTCGGGATCGAATCGACGCTGGCCGGATAGGCCTTCTGCTTGTTCTCGGAGACAAGGGCTGCCGCCGTAACCTGCGGGATCATGAAGCCGGAGTTCAGGCCGGGTTTCGGCGTCAGGAAGGCTGGCATGCCGGACAGCGCGGGATCGACCAGCATGGCGATGCGCCGCTCCGACAGCGAACCGATCTCGCAGACGGCAAGCGCGATCATGTCCGCGGCGAAGGCCACCGGCTCGGCGTGGAAATTGCCGCCGGAAAGCGCCGTGTCGTCCTCGGCGAAGATCAGCGGATTGTCGGTGACGCCATTGGCTTCGGTGCCGAGCGTATCGGCCGCCTTGCGCAGCACGTCGAGGGCGGCGCCCATCACTTGCGGCTGGCAGCGCAGGCAATAGGGATCCTGCACGCGCTCGTCGCCGACACGGTGCGATTCCCTGATAGCGCTGCCGGCCATCAGATCGCGCAATGCGTCCGCCGTCTCGATCTGGCCGCGATGCTTTCTCAAGAGATGAATGCGCGGATCGAACGGGGCGTCGGAGCCCTTCGCCGCGTCGGTCGACAAGGCGCCGGCGACCAGCGCCGACTGGTAGAGCACTTCGGCCTCGAACAGGGCGGCCAGCGCATAGGCGGTGGAAAACTGCGTGCCGTTGAGCAGCGCCAGGCCTTCCTTGGCGCCCAATGTCACCGGTTCCAGGTCGTGCGAGACGAAGGCGACCTTGGCCGGGAAACGGCCATGCGGAGTAAAGCATTCGCCGACGCCGATCATGACGGCCGTCATATGCGACAGCGGGGCAAGGTCGCCGGAGGCGCCGACGGAACCTTGCGCGGGCACCACCGGGATGACGTCGTTGGCCAGCATCGCCTCGAGCAACTCGATGGTCTGCGGCCGCACGCCAGAGGCGCCCTGCGCCAGGCTGGCCAGCTTCAGCGCCATCATCAGCCTGCAAACGGCGACCGGCATCGGCTCGCCGACGCCAGCGGCGTGCGACAGCACTATGTTGCGCTGCAAGGCCTCGAGATCCTCCGCCGGGATGCGAACGCTGGCGAGTTTGCCGAAGCCGGTATTGATGCCGTAGACCGGCTGGCCCTTGGCGACGATCCTTGCGACAGCCTCGGCGCTCGCCTTGATCTTTGGCCGGCAGGTGTCGTTCAGTTTCGGCGCGGCACCGCGATAGATAGCGCGCCAGTCGGCCAGCGTCGCATTGCCTGGCTTCAGGGTCAGTTCGGTCATTGTCCTCTCCAGATGCGGGCATGCAGGGGGTTGAAGCCCATGCGATAGACGAGTTCGGCCGGGCGCTCGATGTCCCAGATCGCCAGATCGGCGGATTTTCCGGCTTCCAGCGTGCCGGTTTGTCCCAGCAGGCCAAGCGCACGGGCCGCTTCGCGGGTGACGCCGGCAAGGCATTCATCGACCGTCAGCCCGAACAAGGTCGCCGCCATGTTCATGGTCAGAAGCAGCGATGTCAGCGGCGAGGTGCCTGGATTGTTGTCGGTGGCGACAGCCATCCTGACGCCATGCTGGCGAAACAGGCCGATCGGCGGCTTCTTGGTTTCGCGAATGAAATAATAGGCGCCGGGCAGGATGGTCGCCACGGTTCCTGCCTTCGCCATCGCCACGGCGCCTGCCTCATCGGTGTATTCGAGATGATCGGCCGACAGCGCTCCGTAGCGGGCGGCAAGTTCGGCCCCATGCAGGTTGGACAGTTGGTCGGCATGGAGCTTGACTGGCAGGCCAGCCGCCTTGGCGGCATCGAAGACGCGCGCCATCTGCCCGGGGGAAAAAGCGATGCCCTCGCAAAAACCGTCGACGGCATCGGCCAGCCCCTCGGCAGCGACCGCGGGGAGAATTTCCTTTGTGACCAGATCGATAAAGGCGTCCTTGTCGCCCTTGGCTTCCGGCGGCAATGCATGCGCGCCGAGGAAGGTCGTCCGGATCGTCACCGGCCGCCGTTCGCCCAGTTGGCGGGCGGCACGCAGCGATTTCTTCTCGTTTTCGAGGTCGAGCCCGTAGCCCGATTTAACCTCCACGATGGTTGCGCCTTCGGCGATCAGCGCATCGAGACGCGGCAGCGACTGCGCGACCAGTTCGCTCTCGCTGGCGGCACGTAGCGACTTGACCGAGGAGACGATACCGCCGCCTGCACGGGCAACCTCTTCATAGGTGGCGCCGGCCAGCCGCATCTCGAATTCGTTGGCCCGGTTGCCTGCATGGATCAGATGGGTGTGGCAGTCGATCAGGCCGGGCGTGACCCAGCGACCTTCGCAATCGATCGTTTCGGCGCCCTGGGCAAGCGCCGCGGGCAGCCCCGATTCAGGGCCGGCATAAACAATACGGCCGTCGCGTGCGGCGACCGCACCATGCTCGACAACACCAAGGCCGGCGGAATTCTCGGCCATGGTCGCCAGGCGCGCATTGCGCCACAGACGAATGCCCCCTGCCCGGCTTTTGCTTTCTTCAGCCATCATCTTTTCCGTTTCAATCGGTGGCGATTATGTATATACATATTGAAACGCACTGCAAGTAGCATCATCGCATGTAAGACAGGGAAGCGGAGAGAAAAGTGACCGACATCTTTGCGGAACAGGCGCTCCTTCCCAATGGCTGGCACAGCAATGTTCGGCTCACCTTGGCCAATGGGCGCATCGCGGACGTCGAGCTGAATAGCGCCGCGTCAGCCGACGACGAGCGCCATTCAATCCTGCTGCCCGGCATGCCCAATCTGCACAGCCACGCCTTCCAGCGTGGCATGGCTGGTCTTGCCGAGCTTCGCGGTCCCTCCGCCGATAGTTTCTGGAGCTGGCGCGAGGTGATGTACCGCTTCGCGCTGTCGATGACGCCCGATCAGGTCGAGGCGGTTGCCGCGCAACTCTACGTCGAGATGCTCGAGGCTGGGTTTTCACGCGTCGGCGAGTTTCACTACCTGCATCACGATCGCGATGGAAAACCCTACGCCAATCCAGCCGAAATGGCCGAGCGCATCGCGGCCGCGGCAAGCGAAACGGGTATCGGCCTGACGCTGCTGCCGGTGTTTTACGCACACTCCTCTTTCGGCGGCGCTGCACCGAATGACGGCCAGCGCCGTTTCATCAACGATGTCACTCGGTTCTCCCGGCTTGTTGAGAAAAGCCGCGAATGCGTTCGCACCTTGAATCAAGCTGTCGTCGGGGTCGCCCCGCACAGCCTGCGCGCCGCGACGCCGGAAGAACTCACTGCGGTTGCAGCGATGGCGCCGGACGGGCCGGTCCACATCCACGTTGCCGAGCAGGTGAAGGAAGTCGACGACTGCCTCGCCTGGACCGGCGCGCGGCCGGTCGAATTTCTGCTTGGCCATGCCAAGGTCGACCAGCGCTGGTGCCTGATCCATGCCACGCACATGACCGACGCGGAAACCATCGCCATGGCCAGGAGCGGAGCCATCGCCGGCCTTTGCCCGATCACCGAGGCAAATCTGGGCGACGGCACTTTTGCAGCCCCGCTGTTCAGGGAACATGGCGGCCGCTTCGGCGTCGGCTCGGATTCCAATGTGCTGATCGGGTTGCCCGACGAATTGCGCCAACTCGAATACTCGCAGCGTCTCGCACACCGCGCCCGCAATGTGCTGGCGGTGGCCGGCGGCTCGACCGGGCGCGCGCTGTTCGACGCCGCGCTCGACGGCGGCAGCATCGCGCTTGGTGCCGGCGCGTGGCAGATCGCCGTCGGCGCCTCCGCAGATATGGTCTCGCTCGACGCCAACACTCCCTCGCTGGCCGGCAAGACCGGCGACGCGATCCTCGATGCCTGGATCTTCGCCAATGGCAGCAAGGTCGACTGCGTCTGGGTCCATGGCAACAAACAGGTCAGCGGCGGCAGGCACACAAGGGGCGAGGCGATCGCCAGGCGTTTTCGCAGTGTGATGACGGCGCTTTCGGCGTGAGCATGATCGAGGCAGCGGATGCATACGGCGGCGGCTCGCTACACCAGCGCATCCTGTCCGACATCAGCGACAAGATCCTGTCCGGCGCGTGGGCGCCCGGCCATCGCATACCGTTCGAGCACGAGTTGACGGTCGAATACAATTGTTCGCGCATGACGGTGAACAAGGCGCTGTCGCAGCTTGCCAAGGCCGGACTGATCGAACGCCGGCGCCGTTCCGGAAGCTTTGTCCGTCGGCCGCAGTCGCAAGCCGCGGTGCTGGAAATCCACGATATCCGGATCGAGGTCGAGGCGCTCGGCCTGCCCTACCGTTACGAACGGCTGGCGCAACTGAAGCGGCGCAGCAGCGCCGAGGATCGCGCGCTGCTGGAACTTTCGGCATCAGGACCGGTATTGGCGCTCGAATGCCTGCATTTTGCCGGCCACCGCCCGTTCGCGCACGAACAGCGGCTGATCAATCTCGCCGCCGTACCCGAAGCAGCCGATGAGAAGTTTCTCGACATCGCACCCGGCCCCTGGCTGATCGGCCGCGTGCCTTGGAGCGAGGCCGAGCATCGGATCCGTGCCATTGCCGCCGGCACGCAGATGGCGACTGCGCTGGACATCAAAGCCGGCGCTCCTTGCCTGGTGGTCGAGCGGCGGACCTGGAGCGCTGAACATCCGGTCACCCATGTGCGCTTCACCTATGCAGCCGAGAGCCACACGCTGGTGGCAAGGTTCACGCCGTCACAGGGATAGCCGATCTCCCCCCTTGTGGGGGAGATGTCCGGTCCACCCTCCGCAGCAGCTGCGCTGCAGCTGCGGAGGACGGGCAGGACAGAGGGGGGCGCCGTAGAGTGCCAACCTTCATTTGCCTACCGGGAATTTTGTCCAAGTGGTTTTGATTAGCTGAAAGGCCGGCGGGACAGCGCCCCCCTCTGCCCTGCCGGGCATCTCCCCCACAAGGGGGAGATTGGCAGCTTCAGCGTCGTCTCAGATCGCCGCCGTCACAATAATCTCGACCAGATACTCCGGCCCGGCGAGCTTGGCCTCGCCCGTGGCACGGGCCGGTGTGTTGCCCTGCGGCACCCACTTGTCCCATTCCGAGTTCATCTCGGCAAAGGTGCTCATGTCGGCCAGCCAGATGATAGCCTGCAAGATCTTGGTCTTGTCGGTGCCGGCCTTGGCCAGCAATTCATCGATAGTCGCGAGAATGTCCCTGGTCTGGGCGGCGACGTTGCCGCCGGGCTCGCCGACCTGGCCGGCCAGATAGACGGTGTTGCCATGGATGACGATCTGGCTCATGCGCGGGCCAACATCGATGCGACGAATGCTCATGGGAGTTCCTTCCTTTGTGGTCGCGCCTCTTTAGGGTCGCCACCCGCTTCGGGCAAGACCGCCGCGGCCCAATCTCCTTGGACCAGCGAGGACCAGGAAGCACCAAACGAAAAACCCGCCTGTGCGGCGGGCCGTTGGCGCAAATCTGCACCATGGATAAATATCTACCATAGCTGCACTCACCATGTCAAGAAAAAATTCCTATCGCGCCGGCACCGGCGGTGCTGGCCGTCGTCACGCCTTTGCCAAGCTGCGTTCGGGAGGCCTGGATTGGCTTGTTGACTAATGTAATAACATCACATATCCAAGCCACCGCGGCAGCAGCCGAATTTCGCCGCCTCACGGATACCAAAATGACAAATACCTGCCTGACATTCCGCGACTTGACGCTTGGCTACGGCAGTCATCCAGCGATCCATCATCTCGACGGCACGATCCGCAAGGGTTCGCTGACGGCTGTGGTCGGCGCCAACGGATCCGGCAAGTCGACGCTGATGAAGGGTATTGTCGGGGTGCTGAAGCCGATGGCCGGCGAGGTCATCCGCGCGCCCGGCGTGCGGGCAGCCTACCTGCCGCAGCAATCGGAACTCGACCGCTCTTTTCCGGCGCGGGTGGTCGATCTGGTTTCGCTCGGCCTGTGGCCAAGGCGCGGTCTGCTCGGCCGCTACACCAGGGAGGACCGCGAGTCGGTCGGCCAGGCGCTGATGGCGGTTGGCCTGGGTGGCTTCGAGAAGCGGCCGATCGATACGCTTTCGGGCGGCCAGCTGCAACGCACGCTGTTTGCCCGCGTGCTGCTGCAGGATGCAGACCTCATCCTGCTCGACGAGCCGTTCAACGCCGTCGATGCCAAGACGGTCGGCGACCTGATCGCCCTGATCAAGCACTGGCATGGCGAGGAACGCACCATCATGGTCGTGGTCCATGATCTGGACCTCGTCCGGCAGAATTTCCCTGAAACGTTGCTGCTGGCACGCCAGCCGATCGCCTGGGGCGAGACCAGGGAAACACTGAAGCCGGAGAACCTGTTGCGCGCTCGCCGTTTTCACGAGGCCTGGGAGGAGAATGCGCCCTGGTGCGAGCCAGACGAGCACGCTCATGGTCATGGCCACGATCACCATGCTCACGGGCATGATCACGACCATCATCACGGCGCCGGACCGAGGGCTGCCTGATGGACACGCTTTACGGCCTTTTCATCGCGCCTTTCGCCGATTTCGGCTTCATGCAGCGGGCGCTGTTCGGCTCGCTGATGTTGTCGCTCGGCGCTTGCCCGGTCGGCGTCTTCCTGATGCTGCGGCGCATGAGCCTGTCCGGCGATGCCATGGCGCATGCCATCCTGCCGGGTGCCGCCGCCGGTTTCCTGCTCTATGGACTTGAAATCCTGCCGATGACTATTGGCGGCCTGATCGCCGGCATCGTCGTCGCGCTCGGCGCCGGTGCCGTCTCGCGCTTCACCATCCAGCGTGAGGACGCCTCGATGGCGGCCTTCTATCTCATTTCGCTCGCCATCGGCGTGCTGATGGTGTCGATCCGCGGCTCCAGCGTCGATCTCATGCATGTGCTGTTCGGCACCGTGCTGGCGCTCAACGACGAAGCGCTGACGCTGATCGGCGGCATTGTCGCGGTGACGCTGGTCAGCCTCGGCATCTTCTGGCGGGCACTTGTCGCCGAATGTCTCGATCCCCTGTTCCTGCGCTCGGTCAGCCGGCTGGGCAGCCCGGTGCATTTCATCTTCCTCGGCCTGGTCGTGCTCAACCTTGTCGGCGGCTTCCAGGCGCTCGGCACGCTTCTGTCCGTCGGATTGATGATGCTGCCCGCGGCAGCCGCTCGCTTCTGGACGGCGCGCGTCGAGCCGATGTGCGTTCTGGCCGTGCTGATCGGCTTTGCCTCGTGCATCGCAGGGCTTTTGTTGTCCTATCATGCATCGCTGCCGTCCGGTCCGGCCATCATCCTGTCGGCCGGCGTCGTCTATTTCGCCTCGATCCTGTTCGGCACGCGCGGCATTTTGCGCGCCCGCATCGTCCATCACCGTCATAGAACGGCCTGATATCCATCCCGCCCCCTAAAGGAGACTAGTCCATGCTGAAATCGATCCGCGCCACCTTGGTGATGAGCGTTATAACATTAACCGCTTTTGGCGCATCGTCGGCCTTCGCCGCGCCGCTGAAAGTGGTCGCAAGCTTCACCGTCATCGCCGATTTTGCAAAAAATGTCGGCGGCGACCGTGTCGACATCACCACCATCGTCGGGCCGGATGGCGATGCCCATGTCTACGAGCCGAGCCCGGCCGACGCGGTGGCAATGGCCAAGGCCGACATCGTGCTGGTGAACGGCCTGCATTTTGAAGGCTTCTTGCAGCGGCTGGTCGATGCCAGCGCTACCAAGGCCTCGATCATCACCTTGACCAAGGGCGTGACCGCAATCGATTTCAAGCCTGAATTCGCCGATGCCGACGCGGCCGAGGGTGCCGGCACGGGCGGCGGCAAGACGGTCACCGATCCGCACGCTTTCCAGTCGATCGCCAACACCAGGATCTATGTGAAGAACATCGCCGATGCTTTCTGTGCGGCCGACTCCGAAGGCTGCGTCACCTACCAGACCAATGCCGCCGCCTACACCAAGAAGCTCGATGCGCTGGAAGGTGAAGTGAAGACCGCGATCCAGTCGATTCCTGAAGCAAAGCGCGTCGTCATCACCTCGCATGACGCCTTCGGCTATTTCGAACACGAATACGGCCTGACGTTCCTCGCCCCGCAAGGCATCTCGACCGATTCCGAACCGTCAGCTGCCGATGTCGCCAAGCTGGTCGAGCAGGTGAAGCAGGACAAGGCGGCGGCGATCTTCGTCGAGAACATCACCAACCCACGCCTGGTCGAGCAGATCGCCGGCGAAACCGGCATCAAGGTGGGCGGCACGCTCTATTCCGATGCGCTGTCGCAGCCCGACGGGCCGGCCTCGACCTATATCGACATGATGCACAACAACATCCGTCAGATCAAAGGCGCCATTCTCGGCAGCTGAATCTGAACTGCCAGCCAACCGGGTCGTATCGGCCCGGTTGGATTTTGCGGCGCGTAATGTCTATTTGGCAGAGAATTCCTTCGATGCGGATTGCCGCGAATGGCGGGGAGTGGCAAGACTGGCGCTAAATCAGATTGCGAGGATGCTGCCATGGAATACCGCGAAATCAGCGAGGACTATTCGGTCTCGGGCCAGATCCAGCCGGAGGACATCGCCGCCATCAAGGCCGCCGGCTTCAAGAGCGTCATCTGCAACCGGCCTGACGACGAGCAGCCCGGACAGCCTTCGGCCGATACGCTCAAGGCGGCGGTCGAAGCCGCGGGGCTCGCTTTCCGCTACATCCCGGTGATCAGCGGCCAGATCACGACCGAGAATGTCGAGGATCAGGCCGAGGCGCTGGATGAGTTGGAAGGGCCGGTGTTCGCCTATTGCCGCTCCGGCGCACGCTGCACCAATCTCTATGGGCTGATCCAGCAGTCGAAGGGTTAAATCGGCAGCGCCCCAGTCTCCTTGAGCGTTTCGAGCACGATCGCCGTCTTCACATGCTGCACGGATTCGTGTGGCAGCAGCACGCCGTTGACGAACTCGGACAGCGATTTCAGGTCGGGCGTCACCACTTTCAGGATGTAATCCATCTCGCCGGTCAGCGCGTGCGCCTCCTGCACCTCCGGCAGCCGGGCCACCAGTTCGCCGAAGCGCCGCGCATTGTCGCGGTTATGGGTGGCCAAAGTCACCGAGATGACATTGACCAGCGAGAAGCCGAGTTTGTCGCGGTCGAGGACGGCGCGATAGCCCCTGATATAGCCATCTTCCTCAAGCCGCTGGCGGCGGCGTGAACATTGCGACGCAGACAGGTTCACGCGCTCCGACAGATCGTTATTGGTAAGCCGCGCATCGCCCTGCAAGAGAGCCATTATCTTGCGATCAAACTGATCGATGCGCGTCTCATCCATGACTTTATCCCTCATCATGCACGTTTCTCGCACGAGATGATCATTTCAAGCGTTTGAATGCAAGCACCATGCGCTACCTCCGCGCTATGATGACGTCAGATGGTCTTTTCAGGCCAACCAGCTTCGGAGGAATGCCATGGGTCCCTTCCCGCACGACGCCCCGCCCGCCAAGATCAGCAAGGACAATCCGGCCGGCACCGACGGTTTCGAATTCGTCGAGTTCGCGCATCCGGAGCCGCAGAAGCTGGCCGAGCTGTTCACCCGCATGGGCTATATGGCGGTGGCGAAGCATCGTACCAAGAACATCACCGTCTGGCGCCAAGGCGACATCAACTATGTCGTCAATGCCGAGCCGGGCTCGCATGCGATGAAGTTCGCCGACAAGCACGGGCCTTGCGCGGCCTCGATGGCCTGGCGGGTGGTCGATGCCAAACACGCGTTCGACCACGCCGTCGCCAAGGGCGCCATACCTTACGAAGGCGACGACAAGGCGCTCGATGTGCCGGCGATCGTCGGCATAGGCGGCTCGCTGCTCTATTTCATCGAAACATATGGCAAGAAAGGCTCGGCCTATGACGCCGAGTTCGAATGGCTGGGTAAGCGCGATCCGCGGCCGCAAGGCGTCGGCTTCTACTACCTCGACCACCTCACCCACAATGTCTATCGCGGCCAGATGGACAAGTGGTGGGATTTCTACCGCAACCTGTTCGGCTTCAAGCAGATCCATTTCTTCGACATCGACGGCAAGATCACCGGACTGGTGAGCCGCGCCATCACCTCGCCCTGCGGCAAGATCCGCATTCCGCTCAACGAATCCAAGGACGAGACCAGCCAGATCGCCGAATATCTGAAGAAGTACAATGGCGAAGGCATCCAGCACATCGCCGTCGGCACCGACGAGATCTACGCCGCCACCGACAAGCTTGCCGAGAACGGGCTGAAGTTCATGCCCGGCCCGCCGGAAACCTATTACGACATGTCGTATGACCGCGTGAATGGCCACGACGAGCCGACCGAGCGGATGAAGAAGCACGGCATCCTGATCGACGGAGAAGGCGTGGTCGACGGCGGCACGACCAAGATCCTGCTGCAGATCTTTTCGAAAACCGTGATCGGCCCGATCTTCTTCGAATTCATCCAGCGCAAGGGTGACGAAGGCTTTGGCGAAGGCAATTTCCGCGCGCTGTTCGAATCGATCGAGCAGGACCAGATCAAGCGCGGCGTGATCAAGGTGCAGGCCGCGGAATAATCTGGTCAACTCGGAGTTCTTGCGGCTCGTCCCTTTATGACCTAAATTCAGGTCATAAAGGGTTCTTGACGATGAACGTTCCCATGGCGAAAGCGAAGGCCCAGCTCTCCGAGTTGGTAAAGCGTGCCCAGGCCGGCGAAGAAATCCATCTGACCCGGCATGGAGAGGTTGTCGCGACCTTGAGTGCTCCCGCCCGGCCCGGCGGCAGCAAGCGCCTGTTGGGAGCCCTGAAAGGCCAAATTTGGATATCGGATGATTTTGATGAACTTGGTCCCGAATGGGACGAGTATATTAAATGAGCCGCAAATATCTGGTCGACACTCATATTCTGCTTTGGGTACTCAACGCCGATTCACGTCTTTCGGATCATCATCGCGACATCTTTGTCGCAGGCAAGGACGTGATCGTCAGCGCCATCTCGGTCGCGGAGATTGCCATCAAGAAAGCGCTCGGCAAAGTCACGCTCACAGGCGACATCGTGGAGATTCTGCGATCGAACGGGATTCCAATCCTCGGTGTAAACGAACTCCACGCAGCAAGGCTTGAGCATTTGCCGCTCCATCATCGCGATCCCTTTGATCGTTTGCTTATTGCACAAGCTCAAATCGAAGCTCTGACGTTGGTGACCGCGGATCGGCATTTCTCAGCCTATGACGTTGCACTGGTCTGATTGCCCAGTCCCAGCCGCTCCACCTCGGCACTCCTGAGCCTGAGGTCATAATCGAGTAGGAACTCATCCAGCTGCGGCGGCTTGACCGAGGTGCCGGACAGCATCGCGTGCACCTGGCCGCGATGATGGATGTCGTGCAGGAAGACATGGGCGAGGATATCGCCGATCCTTTCCGGGATCATGCCGTCCCCACGCCGGTCGGTGATGACGCGGCGGTCGAGGTCGGCCTCCGACAGGGCATTGCAGAAGGCGATCAGCCTGCGGTCGAATTCAGTCTGCGCCACCGCCAAATCGGCTGCGTCATCGAAAGGCGCGAAATCGTCATAGACCGCAGCGCCGATACCGCCCTCCTCCAGAAAATCGAGATAGAGAAGATCGACGGCAAGGATGTGGTTGAGCGTCGCCTTGATCGACGGAAAGAAGCTGGTGCGCGCGGCTTCGAATTCACCCGGCTTGAGCTTCAACACGGCTCGGTAAAGCCGGTCGTTCGACCAGAGATTGTTGCCGGCCATGCGCCGCAGGTGATCCAGCAAGGTCATGGCGTCACCCGGCTGACCGCACCAGATACAAGCCCGTCCACACAGTCACAAATCCAGCGATCAACAGCAGCCGTCATTCCATCACTCCTGCTATCGCTCGTATTTCTCGACCCTCTGCTCGATGGCGCCGAAGATCGAGTGGCCGGCCTTGTCCTTCATCTCGATGCGCACCGTGTCGCCAAAGCGCAGGAACGGCGTTTTGGGTGTGCCGGCCTCGATGGTCTCGATCATGCGCAGTTCGGCAATACAGGAATAGCCGGCGCCGCCGGCCGAGACAGGCTTGCCCGGCCCGCCGTCGAGCTTATTGGAGACGGTGCCCGAACCGATGATGGTACCGGCGGCCAGCGGCCGCGTTTTCGCGGCGTGAAGGATCAACGCCGGAAAATCGAAGGTCATGTCGACGCCGGTATTGGCGCGGCCGAACGGCTTGCCATTGAGGTCGGCAAGAAGCGGCAGGCTGACCTTGCCACCGTCCCAGGCGTCGCCCAGTTCGTCCGGCGTCACCGCCACCGGCGAAAACGCCGAGGACGGCTTCGATTGGAAAAAGCCGAACCCTTTCGCCAGTTCCGGCCCGGTGAGCGCGCGCAGGGTCACATCGTTGACCAGCATGACCAGCCGGATCGCGGCACGCGCCTCATCGAGGCTTGCACCCATTGGCACATCGTCGACGATAACCGCGACCTCCGCCTCCATGTCGATGCCGAAGGCCTCGTCGGCCATGCGGATTGGATCGCGCGGCGGAATGAAAGAATCCGAACCGCCCTGGTAGATCAGCGGATCGGTCCAGAAGCTCGCGGGCATCTCGGCGCCGCGCGCTTTCCGCACCAGTTCGACATGGTTCACGTAGGCAGAGCCATCGGCCCACTGATAGGCTCGCGGCAACGGCGAATGGGCAACATGCTCGTGGAAGCGCTCCGACGGGACCGCATTGTTCTCCAGCGATTCCGCGATTGTAGCGAGGTGCGGCGCGACGCGGCGCCAATCGTCGATTGCCGCCTGCAGCGTCCGCGCCAGGAACGAGGCGTCGGTGAAGCGCGTCAGGTCCCGCGAGACGACGACAAGTTTTCCGTCACGCGTTCCGTCCTTCAATGTGGCAAGCTTCATGCGGTTCCCTCTCCTTGTGCAGCATTCCCGCTGCTTTGGTTTCTTGTTTTGCGCGTGATCTTTCCCAAGAACCGGTTCCTCTTTTCGCCGACGCGGTCCTTCGGGTCGGTATCATGCGAGTTCCACAACAAGGCCGTCGCGAGCGATCGTCAAGTCGCCGGACCATGTTTTCCTGACAGCTGCGGTCCAGTCGGCCTCGCCGATCTCGGGATCGTCGGCCGGAATGAGATGATTGAGCACCAGCCTCTTCACGCCGGCATCGCCGGCGATGCGCCCGGCCTCCTCGGCAAAGCTGTGGCTGGCGAGCAGATGGTCTCTAAGCCTTGCGCCGTTGCCGGTCTTGGCCACCAGCCGCTCGATACCTTCTTCCAGCATCGCCTCGTGAACGAGGATATCGGCACCTTCGGCAAACCTGGCGAGCGGCGGAAAGAAGGCTGTATCGGCGGAGAACGCCACGCTTTTTCCGCCATGCTCGAAGCGCAGGGCAAAACAGTCGACCACCGGCGGGTGGTCGACGCGTAGCGCCATCACCTTCAAGCCTCGCTGCTCGACCACCTCGCCTTCGCCGAATTCGACGATCGAAACCAACTCACGAATGTCCGGCCGGCCCTCGTCGGCGATGCGGATCTCGATGTCGAATTCCATCGCCTGGCAAAAGTGCTGCCAATGGTGATCCGTGCCGGGCGGGCCGAACACGCCGACCTGGGTAGACAGACCCGCCGTCCAGGCGGTGTGTATCAGAGGGCCCAGTTCCAGCACGTGGTCGGAATGCAGATGTGTGATGAAGATCAGGTCGAGCGCTTTCAGGCTGAGGCCGGCGTCCGCCAGACCGCGCGTCACGCCAAGGCCGCAGTCGATGACGATGTTTCGGCCGCCAATCCACAGCAGCGACGAACTCGGCCATGGACCGCCCGGCCGTAGTGCCGGGCCGCCTTTCGAGCCTAGAAGCACCAGCCGGTCCAGCGTTGGCGCGCGGCTCAAGACCAGTCGCCCTCGGGCGTGCCGTTGAAGCGCTTCTTCAGGTCGGCCCAGCAATCGATGTAATTGTCCTGCCGGGTTTCCAGTTCGGCGCCGTAGCGGGTCAGCATCTGCGGAAAGCGCGTCTCGAACATGAATGCCATGGTGTTGTCGAGTTTGACCGGTTTCAACGCGGCGCGCGAGGCTTTTTCGAAGCCAGGCGCATCCGGGCCATGGGCCAGCATCAGATTGTGCAGGCTGATGCCGCCGGGAACGAAGCCTTCTTCCTTGGCGTCGTATTGGCCGTGGATCAGGCCCATGAACTCGCTCATGATGTTGCGGTGATACCAGGGCGGCCGGAACGTATCTTCCGCCACCAGCCAGCGCGGCGGGAAGATGACGAAGTCGATGTTGGCGGTGCCCTCCTCGCCGCTTGGCGCCGTCAATACCGTGAAGATCGACGGATCGGGGTGGTCGAACAGCAGAGCACCGACAGGCGAAAACGTAGCCAGATCATACTTGTAGGGCGCGTAGTTGCCATGCCAGGCAACGACGTCGAGCGGCGAATGGCCGAGCTCGGTGACATGGAAATTTCCGCACCATTTCACGATCAGCCGGCACTGCGTTTCCTTCTCCTCGAACCAGGCGCAAGGGGTCTTGAAATCGCGTGGGTTGGCAAGGCAATTGGCGCCGATCGGGCCCCGATCGGGGAGCGTCAGCTTGGCGCCGTAGTTCTCGCAGACATAGCCGCGCACTTCGGCATCGACGAGTTCGACCTTGAACACCAATCCGCGCGGCAGCACCGCGACCTCGCCGGGCCGCAATTCAATGACGCCCATCTCGGTGACGAAGCGCAAGGCGCCCACCTGCGGCACGACCAGTAACTCACCGTCGGCGTTGAAGAAATGGTCGTCGACCATCGAGCGATTGGCGACGTAGACATGGGCCGCCATGCCGGTCTGCCCGAGCACGTCGCCGGCCGTGGTAATCGACCGCATGCCGGCGATGAAATCGGTCGGCTCCTTGGGCATCGGCACTGGGTTCCAGCGATACTGGCCGAGCGCCAGCTCGTGATCGCCGACATTGGGCGCGCTCTTCCACAAGGGATAGGTCGCCGGTTTGAAGCGGCCGGTGTGCTTGACGCTCGGCCGGATGCGGTAGAGCCAGGAGCGTTCATTGGTGCCGCGGGGGGCGGTGAAGGGCGAGCCGGAAAGCTGCTCAGCGTAAAGGCCATAGGCCGGCCGCTGCGGCGAATTCCGCCCTTGTGGCAGCGAACCAGGCAAGGTCTCGGTTTCGAAATCGTTGCCGAAACCCGGCATGTAGGAAAAGGCCATCGCTTCCTCCTCGCGAATGCTTGACCAAATTGGTTTCATTTGTAACCATCGAAAATGTAACTATCAATACCGTTTGCCGGGGGCTGGTCATGGAAATCCTGGAACTCGAAAGCTTCCTGCCCTACCGGCTCTATCGCCTTGCAGACGCCGTCAGCCGCGAATTCTCCAGGATCTACAAGGAGCGCCACGGCCTGACGCGGCCGGAATGGCGCACGCTTTCCGGGCTCGGCCAGCGCGGCACAATGACCGCGACGGAACTCGGCGAGCAATCGGCCATGCACAAGACGAAAGTGTCACGGGCCGTGGCCGAACTCGAGCGGCGGCGCTGGCTGACGCGCACGCCCGATGAGAACGACCGCCGAGCCGAGCACCTGACTCTGACCAAGGCAGGCCTTGCCGCCTATCGCGAAATGGTGCCGCTGGCGAAAGCGTTCGAGCGGGAGCTGCTGGAAAAGCTGACAGCTGGCGAGCGTGCCGCGATCGCGGAAGGATTGGCGGCGCTGGAGAGCGCGGTGAGCGAAGGCTAGGTCGGGAGCAGAAATTGGCATTTTGGCGGGACAGAGCCCCCTCTGTCCGGCAGGACAGAGGGGGCGCGAAGGGTCGCTACGACGCCTCTATCAGGCTTACCAGTCCATCACCACCTTGCCCGAGCTGCCGCTACGCATCGCGTCGAATCCAACCTGGAAATCGTCTACGCCGATGCGGTGCGTGATCAACCCAGAGACATCGAGCGGGCCCTGTACCAAGGCGATCATCTTGTACCAGGTCTCGAACATTTCGCGGCCGTAGATGCCCTTGAGGTGCAGCATCTTGAAAATGACCTTGTTCCAGTCGATCTCGAAGCCGGTCGGCGCGATGCCAAGAATGGCGATCTTGCCGCCATTGTTCATGGTGTCGATCATGTCGCGGAAGGCGGGTGCGGCGCCCGACATTTCGAGGCCGACATCAAAACCCTCGGTCATGCCGAGCGCCGGCATGACCTCGCGTAGCTTCTCCTTCGAAGCGTCGACGACATGCTGGACGCCAAGCTTCGTCGCCAGCGCCAGCCGTACCGGATTGATGTCGGTGATGACAACCTTTCGCGCGCCGACGCACTGCGCCACCAGCGCGCCCATGATACCGATCGGCCCGGCGCCGGTGACCAGCACGTCCTCGCCGACCAGGTCGAAGGACAGAGCGGTGTGAACCGCGTTGCCGAGCGGATCGAAGATCGCGGCGATCTCGTCCGGCACGTCGTCGGGGATCGGCACGACATTGTGCTGCGGGATCGCCAAATATTCACCGAACGCGCCCGGCCGGTTGACACCGACGCCGAGCGTGTTGCGGCACAGATGTCCCCTGCCCGCGCGGCAGTTGCGGCAATGGCCGCAGACGATGTGGCCTTCGCCCGACACGCGCTGGCCGACCTTGTACTCGGTGACCGCGGCACCGAAATCGGCGACCGTGCCGACGAATTCATGACCGGTCACCATCGGCACAGGCACCGTCTTCTGCGCCCACTGGTCCCAATTGTAGATGTGGACGTCGGTGCCGCAGATCGCGGTCTTCTTGACCTTGATCAGCACGTCATTGGGGCCGATCTCCGGTACCGGCACCTCTTCCATCCAGATGCCCGGTTCGGCCTTGGCCTTCACCAGCGCCTTCATCATGTTCGACATTGTTCTGTTCCTTGAATCTCTTGATCCGGAATCGTTTTTTGGGGCGGGCCGTTCAGGAAATCACGCCCAGTTCCTTGCCGATAGTGCCGAATGCTTCCACGGCGCGATCGATGTCGGCGCTGGAGTGCGCCGCCGACATCTGGGTGCGGATGCGGGCTTGGCCCTTCGGCACCACCGGAAAGGAAAACCCGATCACGTATATGCCGCGCTTCAGCATGCGCGCCGCCATCTCTTGCGCCAGGCTCGCGTCACCCAGCATCACCGGAATGATCGGATGGTCTGCTCCAGCCAGCGTGAAGCCGAGCTTGCCCATCTGCGACCTGAACCGCGCCGCATTGGCGTAGAGGCGTTCGCGCAAGTCGTCACCATTGCGGATCAGGTCGAACACCTTGATCGAAGCGCCGGCGATCGCCGGCATCAGCGTGTTCGAGAAGAGATAGGGCCGGGAGCGCTGACGCAGCCAGTCGACCACTTGGCTTTTGCCGGACGTGTAGCCGCCGGACGCGCCGCCCAGCGCCTTGCCGAGCGTGCCGGTGATGATGTCGACCCGCCCCTCGACGCCGCAATGCTCGGCCGAGCCGCGGCCGTTGCTGCCGACGAAGCCGACCGCGTGGCTGTCGTCGACCATGACCATGGCATCGTATTTGTCGGCAAGATCGCAGACGCCCTTGAGATTGGCGATGATGCCGTCCATCGAGAACACGCCATCGGTGGCGATCAATCGGAAGCGGCAATCCTTGGTTTCCTTCAGCCGCGCCTCGAGATCGGCCATGTCGTTGTTGGCGTAGCGGAAGCGTTTGGCCTTCGACAGCCGCACGCCGTCGATGATCGAGGCATGGTTCAGCGCATCCGAGATGATCGCGTCATCCTCACCAAGCAGTGTCTCGAACAGGCCGCCATTGGCGTCGAAGCACGAACCGTAGAGAATGGTGTCATCCATGCCGAGAAATGCGGATATCGTCGCTTCAAGCTGCTTGTGCTCCTCCTGCGTGCCGCAGATGAAGCGCACCGAGGCCATGCCGTAGCCATAGCGGTCGAGCGTCTGCTTCGCCGCCTCACGCAGTTCCGCACTGTCGGCGAGGCCAAGATAGTTGTTGGCGCAGAAATTCAGCACCTTCTGCCCGCCGACCTCGATCTGCGCCGATTGGGTCGAAGAGATCACCCGCTCGGACTTGTAGAGGCCGGCCGATTTCAGCCCCGCAAGTTCGTTGTCGATATGAGAGAGAAATGCCGTGGTCATGGTCGAGCCTCGTTTGACGTGGGCAGACTGTCGTCCCGCCCGCTCGAAAAATCCATCGCAAAAGCGACCGCGTCGGTGGAGGTGCCGCCAACGGGAATGTCATCCGAGCGCGACAGAGGGATACCGGTACGACAGCAGTCGCGAAAGGGGCAGCAGTCGAGGCAAGTCAAATGCGGGCCGGCCGCGAAAGGAGCCGATAACCATCTCGCGATGTTCCGACGCCTCCTCCTTGCCTGTCGGCTGTCGATTTCCAGACCTGTTAACATTTGCAGGTTCATGGTCCTTCTCACAGCAATCCGTTGGCGAGAGGGCCGCCCCCGAAAATGTCGCAGCAGCCGGTGCAAACCGTTTCAGGCAAGCTCATATTGCTGATCAAGGCCGGCTATTGGCTGGCGCTGCTGATCATCGCGGCGATGGTGGTCGCCTCCTTCACACTGCTCCAGCAGATGATGGCCACGCAGCAAAACCACAATACCTTGCTCGACATCGTCAGCACGCAAAAGACGCTGTCGCAGCGCATCGTCTTTCTTGCCGGCGCGACCGGCTCTGCTTCGCGCGACCAGCAGCCGGCGCTGGTGAGCGCGCTCAAGCAGGCCACGGCGGAGTTCGAGACGAATTATGACCTGCTGCTCACACAGACAGCGGTAGATCCGGCATCGCCGGCCAAGCTCGATCCGAAATCGATCGAGAGCGTGCTTTTCGCTAAGCCTTTCCATCTCGACTATTTCTCGGTCGGGCTGATCGCCAATGGCGACCGGCTGGTCTCGGCCTTCGAATCTCAGTTCAATCATCCCGACAATGGCGGCTACAAAGGTGGCGATGAACGCGTCCACCTCGATGCCTCTGTCGCCAACGCAACCTTGTCGGGCTATGCCGCACTTGGCCAGCGCATCAATGCCGAGGCCGATGAGCGCTCCGAAAAACTGCTGTCGCTCCATCGCACGTTGTTCTACGCCACCCTCGGCGTCATCTTGCTGGTGGCGCTGTTCATCTTCAGGCCAATGTCCAACGCCATCCTGCGCAAAACGCGTGAACTGGTCGACGCGCGCAATTCGATGGCCTTCATCGCGGTTCACGACGGCCTGACCGGCCTGCACAACCGCACCTTTTTGACCGACCATTTCGACACGCTCATCAAAGGCGCGCATCGGCGGCGCGAACGCCTCGCGGTGGTCCAGCTCGACCTCGACCGGTTCAAGCAGATCAACGACACGCTCGGCCACGCGGCCGGCGACTATGTGCTGGTCGTCACGGCACAACGTATGCGCGATGCCTGCCGCGCATCGGACCTGTGCGTGCGCCTCGGCGGCGACGAGTTCGTCATGATCCTCAACGGCGCCGGCGGCACCGAGGACATCAACATGCTCGCCCGGCGCATCCTGGTGCACATCAACGAGCCGATCGTGTTTCAGGGCACCACCATCCTTCCGGGCGCCAGCGGCGGCATCGCCGTTTATCCGATAGACGCCGACAACGCGCAGGATCTGCTGGTTCACGCCGACCTGGCGCTCTATTCCGCCAAGAAGATGGGAGGCGGCAACTTCTCGTTCTTCTCCGAGGAGCTACGCCGCGAACTCGATTATCGCAAGCAACTCGAGCACGACATCAGGGTCGCCGTCTCGGAGCGGGCATTCCAGGTTTATTTCCAGCCGCAGGTTTCGCTGACCACCGGCGCGATCAGCGGCGTCGAGGCGCTGGTGCGCTGGAACCATGCCGAGCGCGGCATGATCGCGCCCGGCGAATTCATTCCGGTTGCCGAGAAATGCGGCTTCATGCCGGAAATCGGCCGCATCGTCATCGGCAAGGCGATCAACGAAGCCGCCGAATGGAACCGCGCCGGGATTGCCTTCGGACGGCTTGCCGTCAATGTTTCCGGCACCGAACTGCGCGAGCATGATTTCGATACGTTCCTGTTCGAGACGCTGGAAAAGGCCGGACTGCCGCCACAGAAGCTGTCGCTTGAAATCGTCGAATCCGTCATTCTCGACGACGAGAAGACCGGAATCGCCGCCAAACTGCGCCAGATAAGAGCAGCCGGCGTCCATCTGGAACTCGATGATTTCGGCACCGGCTACGCCTCGCTCAGCCATGTCAACCCGAACGAGATCGACCGGCTGAAGATCGATCGCCGGTTCGTCCAGAACATCCACGAGAATGGCGACAACTCCAAGATCGTGCGCGCCATCACCGAGCTTGCCCGCGGCCTCGGCATCTCGATCGTCGCCGAGGGCGCCGAAACCGAGGCCGAACTCGATTCCCTGATGGCGATCGGCTGCGACCAGGTGCAGGGCTATTCCATCGCCTTCCCGATGCCGCACGACAAGGCGCTGGAATGGCTGACCGCCCGCACGCCGAAGAAGGCCCGGCTGACCGTGCTTCAAGGAAGCCTGGCATAGGCACTTTGAGAAGCAGTCGTCGGATGGCGGTCTGTCGTGATTACAACCGGATATCGCAGCCGGTGACACCGTTTCGGTTTGTACTGGCGGCAGTGTTGATGCTCGCCGTCCCCGCCTACGGAGCGGATCGCACCATCTATCTTACCTTCGACGATGGCCCGCTGAGCGGCACAAGCAACATCCTCGACGTGCTGGAAGCCGAGCAGGTACCGGCGACCATGTTCATGGTCGGCATGCATGCGCAAGCGAGCGCCGCCAGCAAGGCGCTGGTCCAACGTGCCAAACAGCTTCCGTTGGTGACGCTCGGCAACCACAGTTTCAGTCACGCCAACAACCACTACCAGCACTATTACGCCGATACGGAAGGGGTCGTCGCCGACATGTTGCGGGCAAACGCGGTGCTCGGGCTGAAGCCGGTCGTGCATGCTCGTCTGCCAGGGCGCGACGTGTTCCGGCTGCCGTCGATGAACGACACCTCGCTCGGCCTGGCCCAGGAGGGACGAGAGGACCCCGACTACGAATTTGTCGCCGCCTCAGGCTTCTATCTCTACGGCTGGGACCACGAATGGGTACACAAGGACAGCGGCGAGCCGGTGCAGAGCGTCGACCATCTTGTCAGCGAGATCGATCACCTGTTCGGCTACGGCCGTTTCGTCAAGCCCGGCAGGCTCATCCTGTTGATGCATGACGAGATGTTCCAGGACGGTTTCGACGGCAAGACGAAGCTCACCAATCTGATCACTGCGCTGAAGCTGCGTGGCTACGCATTTGGGGCGATCCGGAGTTACGACGAGTGAGCGGCCGAACAGCACTGTAGCCGCCGGAACCATGTCAGGCACCAACGTTAGCCCGCAATGCCGCCAGCACCTGCGCGAACTCGGCCAGGCGCTCGTCGGACAACCCCGTCCGAAGTCGCTTGTCGAACACGAGCGCCGCCTTGCGCAATGTCTCGAACGTCGCCTCTCCCGCTTCCGTCAACTCGACCAGATGAACCCGGCGGTTGACGGGATCGCGGCGGCGCGTCAACAGGCCCTGCGCCTCCATGGCATTCAGATGGTGGGTCAATGTCGCGCCCTGGATGCCGATCATACCGGCAAGCTCGCGCTGATTGGCGAGCTTGCTCGACTTGACCGACAGCAGGGTGAGCCAGACGGGCAGCGTACCGCCGGCTTCGACCAAAGCCGCGTCGAAAGCCTGGGCGACAAGTTTGGCGGTGCGGGCGAGATTCATCCCGACTGGCGGGCGGTCAAAAGGCGTCATGAGCGGACCCTAGAGCAACAAACAGGCCGATGGAACTGGCCGGACTTTATACATTGACATCTAATCGTTAGATATCTACCATTATGGCGAACGGCGGGCAAAAAAGAGGAAATGCGGTCATGCAATATGTCTATATCGTCGTCCTCGGTCTTCATGTCATGGCCGGCGTGTTCTGGGCCGGCACCACCATCGCGGTCGGCCGCGATCCGGAAATCCGGGCGGAACGGTTCTTCCGGCCCCAAATGGGCGCGGCGGGCCTGGTTTTCCTCACCGGCATACTGCTCTGGTATTTCTTCCACGAGGGCCTTTTCGGCCCGATGGAGAAGGTGCTGGCGCTGGGTATAGCCACGGCGTTGATTGCCGCCGGCGTCCAGGGCGCGCTGGTGGGTTCCGCCACCAGGCAGCTTGCCGGCACCGACGCGGCGACGGAAGCCCGATTGCGCGCGAAAATGACCAGAGGCGAGCGCATCGCCGGCGGGCTGCTGGTCATCACGGTGCTGTGCATGGCGACCGCCAGGATGTTCTGAGACGCAGCAATACTCCACAGAATCGTACGTTGTCTGGCGACGAGCCAATGACGTGCGGGCGCGTGGTCATGCCGATGTACACGGGCTCTCGTACGCCGGTCCGGCCGCGCGCCACCAATTTTCGCTAAGGTCAGATCCTCAAGCCGAACCTGATGCCGTCATAGATGGCGGCATGGATGTTGCGCGAAGCGACGGCGTCGCCGATCCTGAACAGGACGAAACCACCTTGCGGGTTGCGCGCGGGAAAGATATCGCCGCCATGGACCAGCCGCTCGTAATCCACCGCCCCGCCATTCTTGGATAGCGGTTTAAGCGACAGATAGAGGTCGTCGAGCGGGGCCGTGCCGTGCTCGACCACGACTTGGTCGACCCTGCGCTCGCCGCGCCAGCCATCGGCGAAATCCGAAGCCAGTTCCGCGACCAGCTGATTGCCCTCGCGCCGCACCGAACGTAGCCGCGTGTTGATGGTGACGGTGACGCCCTTTTCCTGGAAGGCCCTGACATAGGGCACATGGTTCATGCCGCCCATTTCCGGGGCGAAGAAGCGCTCAGGCGAAACCAGCTCCAGCCTTGCACCGCTGTTTGCGATCAATTCGGCGGCGCCCATGCCCTGATGGCCGCCATTATCGTCGTAGAGCAGCACGTTTTCGGCGGGCTTGACGCCGCCGGCCATGATGTCCCAGCTCGAAGTGACGAGATCGTCGCCTGCGGTCAGCGGCGGGTTTTGCGGCAGGCCGCCGGTGGCGACCACCACGACATCGGGCGACAGCGCCAGCACGTCGTCCTTCTCCGCCCACGTATCGTAGCGGATTTCGACGCCGAGCCGGTCGAGTTCGGCCAACCGCCAGTCGATGATGCCGATCAATTCCTTGCGGCGCGGGTTCTGTGTTGCCAGCCGCACCTGGCCACCGGCCTGTGACGAGGCTTCCAGGATCGTGACTTGGTGGCCTCTCTCGGCCGCGACGCGCGCCGCCTCCAGCCCGCCGGCACCGGCGCCGACGACGACGACCTTTCTCCGCGGCCCCTCGGTCTTGACGATGACGTGCGGAATATCGGCCTCACGGCCGGTCGCCGCATTGTGAACGCAGAGCGCCTCGCCGCCTTCATAGATGCGGTCGAGACAGTAGGTGGCGCCCACGCATGGCCGGATCTCATGCTCGCGGCCTTCCATCACCTTCTTGACGATGTGCGGATCGGCGATATGGGCGCGGGTCATGCCGACCATGTCGAGCTTGCCGGTGGCGATGGCATGGCGAGCGGTGGCGACGTCGGAAATGCGCGCCGCGTGGAAGGTCGGGAACTTCGTCGCCGCCCTCACCTCGCCGGCGAAATCGAGATGCGGCGAAGAGCGCATGCCGGTCACCGGGATGACTTTGGTCAGCGCCGCGTCGGTCTCGATCGAGCCACGGATGATGTTGAGGAAGTCGACCTTGCCGGAACCGGCCAGCCGCCTGGCGATCTCGATGCCTTCCTCCTTCGACAGGCCTTTTTCGAAATCCTCGTCAGCGACCATGCGGATGCCGACGACGAAATTTTCGCCGACCGCCGCGCGCACGGCGTCGAGTACCATGTCGGTAAAACGCAAGCGATTGTCGAGCGAGCCGCCGAACTCGTCGTCGCGGTGGTTGGTGGCCGGCGACCAGAAGCCGTCCATCAAATGGCCGTAGGATTCGAACTCGATGCCGTCGAGGCCGGCGGCCTGGCAGCGCTGCGCGGCCGAAGCATAGTCGGCGACGATGCGCTCGATATCCCAGTCCTCGATGGTCTTCGGGAAAGCACGGTGCGCCGGCTCGCGCACCGGCGATGCCGATAGCACCGGCAGCCAGTCGGCCTTGTTCCAGCCGGTGCGGCGGCCGAGATGGGTGATCTGGATCATCACCTTGCAGTCGTGCTCGTGGCAGGCGTCGGCGAGTTCAGCGAGCCACGGCACGATCCTATCGTCATAGACATGCAGGTTGCCGAAGGCGGCGGGACTGTCGCGCGAGACGATGGCCGAGCCGGCCGTCATCGTCAGCGCCATGCCGCCCTTGGCCTTCTCGGCATGATAAAGCCGGTAGCGCTCCTTCGGCATGCCGTCCTCGGAATAGGCCGGCTCATGGCTGGTCGACATCACCCGGTTCTTCAGCGTCAGGTGCTTGAGTTGGTAGGGCTGGAGAAGCGGATCGCTACTGGTCATCGTCTTCCTGCTGGTTCAAATTGTGCTGCACACTTTTCGGTCCGGTGCTAATGAGCGGCAAATTCGAAGGAATAACCGCCCATGATCGACACCAAAACCCTCACCCAGCTCGGCGCTCACGTCGAGACGCCACAGAGCCCGGAAGCAGCGGTCCTGGAAACCGTGCCGTTTTCGCGCGGCGACGGCCCGCCGGCCATCGTGCGCTTCACCTGCCCGGAATTCACGTCGCTTTGCCCGGTCACCGGCCAGCCGGATTTCGCCCATATCGTCATCGACTACGCACCCGACGCGGCCCTGGTGGAATCGAAGTCGCTGAAACTGTTCATGACCTCGTTCCGCAATCACGGCGCCTTCCATGAAGACTGCACCGTGATGATCGGCCGGCGCATCGTGGCGGCGACCAAGCCGCTGTGGCTGCGCATCGGCGGCTATTGGTATCCGCGCGGCGGCATTCCGATCGATGTGTTCTGGCAGACCGGTGCGCCGCCCGAAGGTGCCTGGCTGCCTGACACTGGAGTGGCCCCCTATCGCGGACGCGGTTAACTCGACCATCATTCGCACTGATATTGGCTGAGCGCCCATTCGCCGGTCACCGACAGCAGGTCCGATATCTTCCATTCGCCGCCCACCCTCTTGAATTTCCATTCGAGGCGGTGCGGGTTGCCGGCGGCGACGAAGGCGACGATAACCTTGGCCTGGTCGCCATTGATCGCCTCGAGCGTCCTGAGGCTCTTGTCGATCCCGGCCTTGTCATAGTCCGCATTGTCGAGCGCCATGTTGGGGTCGAGGCACTCGCCCTGCCCGGATTTGCGCAAGGCATCGCTCTTGTCGAGCACGGTCTTCGCCGGATCGGTGAAATGACTGCGCTGTGCCGGGTCGATCTCCAGGCCGGCCTGATCGTAGAATGGCCGCACCACCGCTGTCGGCGATCCCGGCTGGATAGGCGCGGCAGGCTCGCTCGGCGGCCGGGCAGCGGGCGGCGTTGCCGGTTCCACCGCGCCGCCGGGTGCATTTGAAAGTGGCGCCCCGCTGTCGCCCGGCGCCGTGTCGGCCGGGGCGTTCGCCGGCGGCGCGCCAAGCAGCCCCTGCGCAGCGGCGGCGCTCAAAGCCGCCGCCAGCAGGCACATGGTCGATAGTGCCAGGAACAAGCGGCGGGCCATGGCATCACTCCGGATCTTGACCCGCCACGCATTCGAGCTGGCTCAGCGTCCAGTCGCTGGTCTTCGAAGCGATATCCGAGATCTTCCACTTGCCATCGACTTTCTTCAGCGTCCAATGCATTTCGCGTTGGGAATCATCTCCTTCCGGAAAAAGCTCGAAGCTCGCCACCACTTGCGCGGTGTCGCCATCCAGCGTCTCAGACAGTTTCAGGGTCTTAGAGACGGTCTTCTGGTCGAAATCCTGCGCGTCGAGGCCCGGGTCGAAGTCGACACAGGCGACCTGATCCGGATTCTTCTTGATTGCCTGATCGTTGAGGTCGAACAGCTTCGTCACCGGCTCGGTGAACCGATCGCGATATTGTGCGTCGGCCTCGAACTTGACCTCCGGAACGTAGAAGAACCTCACGGCGTCGGATGCTGGTCCGGCAAACGCGGCTGCGGGCAAGGCTATCGAAAGGGCGGCAGCGAGCACTATCAGTCTCATGCAGAATCTCCGGCTTTTGATGGCTTGAGGCGATCAATACCCCGCATCCTGCATATCGGCTTTTTTGCGGCCCATGAAGTCCCGCTGCACCTTGTTTCAGCCGTCCAGCCAGACGTTCTGGAGGTCCATCTCGAAGGTCTGGTGGACAGCGTAGTTCTTCACCTTTTTGTTCATGTGGCTGTAGAGCTTCTGCCAGTAGGGCTGAATGATGACGCCTGAATCCTGCAGGATCTGTTCGACGTCCTTCATCACCTCGCGCCGCTTGGCCACGTCGATGAGCGAAAGAGCCTGCTTGAGCTTGGCGTCGAAATCTGGATTCGCATAGGCCGTTTCGTTCCAGGCCTCGCCGCTGCGGTAGCCGAGCGCCAGCACCTGGACGCCGAGCGGGCGCATGTACCAGATCGTCATCGAATAGGGATATTTCGTCCAGTCGTTCCAGAAGGTCGAGCCCGGCAGCACCGTGCGCTTCACCTTGATCCCGGCATCGCGCAGCTGGCCGGCAATCGCGTCGCCGGTGTTCTTCTGCCAATCGTCCTCGATGGTGATCAGTTCATGCTCGAAGTCGGCCTGTCCGGCTTCCGCCATCAGCTTCTTGGCGCCGGCCGCGTCGCGGGTCTTTTTGGGCAGCGAATAGTATTCCGGATGGATCGGGCTGACATGGTGGTTTTCACCGATGGTCCCTCGCCCGGCATAGCCAAGTTCGAGAACCGCATTGTTGTCGACGGCCATTTGCAGCGCGTTGCGCACCCGCTGATCATCGTAGGGCTTATGCGTGATGTTGGTGCGCGCAACGAGCGTGGTCGCTGTCGCCACCTCGGACTTTTCCAGGCCCATCTTGTCGAGGATGTCTATGAAGTCGGCGGGGCTCTCGAAGTTGAGATCGATCTCGCCGGAATCGAATGCGTTCACCGAAGCATTGAAGTCGGTGCCGTAGTCGATGAACTCGACGCCATCGAGTGGTGCCTCCCCGCCCCACCACTTCCCATTCTCGCGGCGCTTGACGATCGCTTTCTGGCCGACCGAATAGGACACCAGCTCGAAGGGGCCGGTGCCGACCGGTTTTTTGACCGGGTCCGCGCCGTCGGCGTCGAAATTGCGATGGACCACCAGCGCCGGATAGTCGGTGAAGTTCGGGATCAGCGAGATGTCGGGTTCGCTGAGCTTCAGCTTGACGGTGTTGTCGTCGACCTTGGTGATCGCGCCATCCCTGGCCTTGCCGGTCTTGGCGTCGATGAGCGCACCGACGCGTGCGGCCATGGAATTGCCGGCGACACTCTTCTCGCACCAGCGCGTCAGGTTTTGCACCACATCATCGGCACTGAAGGCATCGCCGTTGTTCCAGGTGATGCCCTTGCGCACATGCAGCACGTATTCGGTGGCGTCGTCGTTGATATCCCAGCTTTCGAGCAGCACCGGCTCGAACGTGAATTGTCTGGTATAGCGTACAAGCGGCTCCAGCCAGCAGCGCGAGATGTTCGCCAGTTCCACCCAGTCGTAAGTGCGCGGATCCTTCTGCGCCTTCACCGACATGGATATATGCAGCGTTCCGCCTTTCTTTGGCTCCTGCGCCACCGCCTGGTCCGGCACGGCAAGGCCGATCATGCCGTAGGCAAGGGCCGTCGATGCGCCGAAGGCGCTTGCCAGTGCCAGGAACTCGCGCCGGTCGATCCGGCCTGCGCGTGCTTCTTCGGCCATCGCCTCGATGGCACTCGGAACGCGATCACCATTGCTTCTGAAGAATGTCATTTTTTCCTCCCTTTGTTCGCGTTGGGCGCTCGCCTTCTGCATCAACTGACGCTGTCCGGCAGCCTCTCCTCGCGCCGCGCAATAAAATCCTTGAGGCCATCGGCGATGCCGTCGTCGAGCTTCGGTTCCTCATAATCCGCGAGCATGTTGCGCGCTTTCTCGCGACCACGCGTATCGTGGTCCTTCGCGCCTTCGGCCTTCCACTGTTCGAACGAGTTGAAGTCCATGATGCTGGGCATGAAGAAAGCGGACTCGAAATGTTCCAGCGTGTGCTGGGTGCCGAGGAAATGGCCCTGCGGCCCGACCTCGCGGATCGCTGCCATCGCTTCCTTGAAATCGTCGAACGGGAGCCCGCCCGCATATTTGTACCAGCCGACAAGCTGTTCGCAGTCGGTCGCGAATTTCGAATAGCCGCAGGTCAGGCCGGCCTCGAGCCATCCGGCGGAGTGCCAGATGTAATTGGCGCCGGCGAGGATGGCTGCATGCATCAGCATGTTCGCTTCGTAGCCCGCCTGGGCGTCGTTCAGCTTCGAGCCGACATGAAAGCCCGAGGTGCGCCACGGCAGCCGGTATTTCCGCGCCAGCGCTCCCATCAGATACATCATCTGGGCGGCCTCCGGCGTGCCGCCCATCGGGGCGCCGGTCTTCATGTCCACGGTAACCATGAACTGTCCGTAGATCTGCGGCGAACCCGGACGCAGCAGCTGCGTGAAGGCGATGCCCGCTAGCGCTTCCGCGTTGACCTGCGCCACCGCTCCCACGGCGGATGCCGACGTCGAGGCGCCACAGAGAGCGAAGGGCGCCAGTATCAGCGGCTGGTTATGGCGCGCATAGACCTTCATCGCGTCCAGCATGGTGGCATCCCACACCAGCGGCGAGTTGCAGTTGGTGATCGACACCAGGACCGGGTTGTCGCGGACATAGTCCTCGCCGAACACGATGCCTGCCATGGCCATCGTGTCTTCGGCACGATCCTTGGATGTGACGATGCCCATGAACGGCTTGTCGGAGTGCTTCAGCGCCGAATGGATGATGTGGAGGTGACGCTTCGGCACCGCGATTTCCATCGGCTCGCAGATGATCGAGCTCGACGAATGCAGCGCCGGCGCCATGTAGGCCAACTTGTGGAAATTCTGCAGGTCGGCGAGCGTGCCGTAGCGCCTGTTGTTGTCGAGGTCACGCACATAAGGCGCGCCATACATCGGCACGAAGATCGAGTTGTTTCCGCCCACGCGCACCGAACGCTGCGGATTGCGGGCATTGAGCGTGAATTCCGACGGAACCTTCGAGACGAGCTCCATCAGGAGGGCGCGGTCGATCCGGACTCGTGTCTCAGAGACGTCGGCGCCGGCCGCCTTCCAGATGGCGATCGCCTCGTCGTCACGAAACTCGCACCCCACCTCCTCGAGGATTGCGAGCGACTCCTGGTGGATCAGTTCGACCGCCTCGTCGGGGACCATCTGGTAGACGGGAATCTGGCGAACCAGCGTCGGAAACGACGTCACGGGAGCGCCGCGCAACGCCTTGCGTCCGAGACGACCGCCGCTTCGACGGTTTGCATGTTCGATCACTTCAACGGCCGGTGCGTTCATGGCAGCTCCATCCCACTCTTGGCGCCAACCTAACGAGACAAAATCCTGATGTGACGCTGGAAAATCCTGATCTCTTGTATAAGCTGTGCTTATGCGAAGCCTACGCCACCTCCTGCCTTCGGCCGGCAGCCTGATCGTCTTCGAGGCGGCCGGGCGGCTGTCGAGCTTTACCGCCGCCGGACGCGAGCTCGGCATGACGCAGGCGGCGGTCTCCTACGCCGTGCGCGGGCTGGAAGAACAGCTCGGTGCCCAGCTGTTCCAGCGCCGCCACCGCCAGGTCGTCCTGACGGAAGCGGGCGAGCGTTTCCACGCCGACGTCTCGCTCGGCCTTTCGCACATTCGCAAATCCGCGGAAGATCTGCGCCTGCAAGCCACTGGCGGCCATGTGACGCTTGCCGCATCGACGGCTTTCGGCTCCTTCTGGATGATGCCGCGCCTGCAGCAATTCCGTGACGAATTGCCGGGCATCGACCTGCGCATCCAGACCGCCGATCGCGATCTCGACATCATCGCCGAGGGTATCCCGCTCGCAGTGCGCGGCGGCGAGCCACGGGACTGGGCGGACTACCATTCGTTGCCGCTCGCAGACGAGGAGATCTTCCCGGTCGCCGGCACCAGCTATGTGACAAAGTTCGGCATGCCGGGAACCGTCGCTGAACTGGCCAAGCACCGCCTGATCCATCTCGAGGAGCCCTATCGCGAGGCGGCGAGCTGGGATGAGTGGTTCGAATCGGCCGGCGCCCGCCTCGGCGATACCGCACGCGGCCTGCGCATCAACGACTATGGCCTGGTGATCCAGGGCGTGATGGAGGGGCAAGGCATCGCTCTAGGTTGGCGACACCTTGCGGAGCGGCTGCTGGCGTCCGGCCTGCTGGTGCCGGTAACCGATCATGTGCTGCGGACCGGCAAGGCGTTCTATGTCATCTGGCCGAAGAACCGCGAGCTCAGCGACAATGCCCGCAAGGTGCGGGACTGGCTGGCGGCGCAGGCGTGAGGCGAGAAGGATCCATTTGGTCGCCTTGTCGCGGTCACCGCAATTCACCCCTCCCGCTCGCAAGTCGAATCCGCCTATAGTGCTTCCATGCCCATTCGCCAGCTTTCCGAAACGATGATCAACCAGATCGCCGCCGGCGAAGTCATCGAGCGTCCGGCAAGCGTGGTCAAGGAACTGGTCGAGAACGCGCTCGACGCTGGCGCAAGCAAAGTCGAAATCGTCACGTCGGGCGGCGGGCTGAACCTGATCCGCGTTACCGACGACGGCTCCGGCATCCCCGAAAAAGAGCTGGCGCTGGCGATTGCGCGTCACTGCACCTCCAAGCTCGCCGAGGACATTCACGACATCCGCTCGCTCGGCTTCCGCGGCGAGGCGCTGCCGTCGATCGGCTCGGTGTCGCGGCTGTCGATTCGCTCGCGCACGGCAACAAGTGACGGCGCCGCCGAGATCGGCATCGAAGGCGGCCGTATCTTGCCCGTCAGGCCGGCGGCTGCCAATCGCGGCACCACGGTCGAGGTGCGCGATCTGTTTTTCGCCACGCCGGCCCGGCTTAAATTCATGAAGGGCGAGCGCGCCGAAAGCTCGGCGATCAGCGACGTGGTCAAGCGCATCGCGATTGCCTTCCCCTCCGTGCGGTTCACGTTGGCAGGCTCGGATCGCTCGACACTGGAATTGCCGGCGACGGATGACAGTCCGGAAGGCAGCCTGCGCCGGGTCGCCCAGGTGATGGGCGCCGAATTTCCGGACAATTCGATCGCCATCGACGCCATGCGTGAAGGCGTGCGTCTGACCGGGCACGTGTCGATCCCGTCCTTCACCCGCGCCAACGCGCTGCAGCAATATGCCTATGTCAACGGCCGTCCGGTGCGCGACAAGCTGATTGCCGGCGCCATTCGCGGCGCCTTCGCCGACGTCCTGCCGCGCGACCGCCACGCGGTCACCGTGCTGTTCCTGACGCTCGACCCGGCCATCGTCGACGTCAATGTTCATCCGGCCAAGGCGGATGTACGCTTCCGCGATCCTGGCCTGGTGCGTGGGCTGATCGTCGGCTCGATCCGCCAGGCGCTGGCCGATGCCGGTATCCGCGCTGCGACTTCGGGAGCCGCCGGCATGATGGCGGCATTCCGGCCGGGAGCCGCACCATACAGCCACGGCGGGCCGGCAAACGGTCATCGCAGCTATGAGGCAGCGTACCGGGCTTCAGGCCCCGCCGGTTTCGACCATGGTTTCGATCCGGCACGATCGCCGCAGCGACCGCTCGACATGGGTTTCGAGAGCGCGGGCTTCGGCCATCGCGGTTTGCACGAGAACGACCAAGCTGCGTTCGATGCGGGTCCGCTTGCCAGCGCCGATGCCCGCGCCGGGCAGAGCGAGGCGGCCGAAACGCTGCTCGGCACGGTGCTGGGCGCGGCGCGCGCACAGGTGCACGAGAACTACATCGTCGCCCAGACCAGGGATTCGCTCGTCATCGTCGATCAGCACGCGGCGCATGAAAGGCTGGTCTACGAGGCGCTGAAGAACGCACTGCATTCGCGCCCCGTGCCCTCGCAGATGCTGCTTCTGCCTGAGATCATCGACCTGCCGGAAGAAGACGCCGAGCGGCTGGCTATGCATTCCGAGACGTTGGCGCGCTTTGGGCTCGGCATCGAGCGCTTCGGACCTGGCGCGGTCGCCGTGCGCGAGACGCCGTCGATGCTTGGCGAAACCAATGTCCAGCAACTGGTGCGCGACCTCGCCGACGAGATCGCCGACAATGACACTGTCGAGACGCTGAAGGAGCGGCTGGACAAGATCGCCGCCACCATGGCCTGCCACGGCTCGGTGCGCTCAGGCCGCCTGCTCAAGGCCGAGGAGATGAACGCGCTGCTCCGGCAGATGGAGGCGACGCCCGGATCCGGCACCTGCAACCACGGCCGCCCGACCTATATCGAGCTGAAACTGGCGGACATCGAGCGGCTGTTCGGGCGGCGCTGAAGGACGCGGGCAGCAAACAACTCTCTCCCGCTGTTTATCTCTTCAAGTTCACCACGATCACACCACCCAACGCCAGCGCACCGCCGAGGATGCCGAGCAGCGTCGGCACTTCGCCCAACCAGAAGAAACCGATCAGGGCGGACATGGGCGAGACCAAATAGAGGAAGTTCGAGGCGCGCGCCGCCGGCAGTCGCGACAGCGCGGTCGCCCAGGCGGCATAGGCGATCAGGCTGGGCACGATGCCGAGAAAGATGACGGCGCCGAGGCCAGCGGTGTCGGCAACCGCGGCCTGTGCCAGACCGGTTGGCAGAAAGGGCGACAGGCAGAGCGCGCCGAGCACCATGTTGGACGCAGCGATGGTCAGCGGGTGATGACGGGCGAAGAGCGGCTTCTGGACGATGGTGTTGACGGCCGAGCACAACGCCGAACCCAGCACCAGCAGCGCCCCGGCGTTGAAATGCAGGCCGTGCCCGTCGGCCATGGCGATGATGCCGATGCCGCCGAAAGAGATTGCGGTGCCGAGCCATGCCATCCCGGAGAAACGTTCGCCAAGCAGCGCCATCGCCATGATAGCGGTGAAGATCGGGCTGACATTGATGATGAAGCCGGCGGCTCCCGCCGAGACCGTCAGTTCGCCGAAATTGAGCATTGCGGTGTAGAGCGCCACGAAAATGGCGCCGCCAAAGGCCAGGCGCCACACTTCGTCGAGCCTGGGCAGTGCCGGACGCTTGACCGCAAGAAAAATCGCCGCCGGCACAGCGGCGATGGCAAAGCGCAACGCCCCGAGTTCCAGCGGTCCGAAGGCGGCGAGGCCGGCGCGGATCGCAGGAAAGGCGGACGCCCAGCCGACCACCGTCAGCGCCACGGCGATGGCTGCCCTGGCATCCATCCGCTGTGTCGAATTCAACGTACCCGTCGTCGCGCTCATCTCGCTGTCCTCGTGTTCCTTGGCCTCGCAATGCAGAAAACGCCTTTTCGGGCTGGTTGACAAACGACCAAATCGAGGATCACCTGTGACTATGGATCACAGCTCAGACACGATGGTGCCTCTCGAAACACTGCGCGCCTTCGATGCCGCGGCACGCACCGGGAGCTTTTCGGCGGCGGCCGAGAAACTCAACATCACCCATGGCGCCGTCAGCCGGCAGATCGCCAAGCTCGAGGATTGGCTTGGACTGAAAGTATTCGATCGCGGCGCGCGCGGCGTCTCGCTGACGATCGAGGGCAACCGGCTGCATCTGCGCACGGCGGAAGCCTTCGCGCTGATATCGAGCCATTCCGACCGCTGGGTCGAGCCGCGCGGCACCGCGGTGGTTCGGCTGACCTCGATTCCCTCGGTCAGCGGGTTGTGGCTAATGCCGCGCATGGCGGCGCTGGAGAACAACCCGTCCAAGTTGCGCATCGTGCTCGATGTCGACATCCGCCAGGCAGACCTTGCCGACGAGGGTATCGACCTGTCGATCCGCTGCGGCCGTGGCGGCATTCCGGGCCGCATCTCGGTGCAGCTTTTCGAGGAGCATGTTTTCCCCGTCGCTTCACCGGAACTCGCGCGCGAGATCGGCCGCGGCGACCCTGCCCGGCTGCTCAAATTTCCTCTGATCAACGATTCCGACGCGTCGGCCTGGCGAGCCTGGTTCGCAGCCCAAGGCATGGACTACCGCCCACGCCCGCAGGACCGCCGCTTCGAGGATTACAATCTGGTGCTCGACGCCGCCGCCTATGGACTCGGCATCGCGCTGGCGCGGCCGCCGCTGACCGGGCACCAGCTGAAGTCGGGCCGCATAACGCCCGTCGATGAACGCACCGCGCTCAATCCGGTGTCCTACTGGCTCGACCGGCCGATGGGGCGGCCACGCACCGCCGCCGCCGACCTCGCCCGCCGCATCGCGCAGCAGGCTGGATTGGCGCCAGCGAAGATCGAGGAGTTCATCGAAGCCGAGAGATAAGCTCCCGGACGGCATCCCGAGGACCAGTCGAACCGAAGTTCAGCGAAGCAACAGCAGAACGAACCCGACGACCATGGTCGCCAATAAACCGGTCATTGCCGAAACAAAGCCAATTTTCACCAGCAGGCGCTCGGTGCCCGGTTCCGCGGCATGGGATTGATCGGCCGGCCTTCTCCGTCCAGCCGGCATATCCAAGGCGGCATTGCGCGACACCGGATCCCGGGGTGGGATAAACGCAAGCAATGATAACGCCGCAACCCTGGCGGGAGCGTTGTCGTTGGCCGTTGTCGGAGGCGGCAACACGCCTCGCCTCGTTTCGGCCTCGGGCGTTGCTATTCTCGCCACGACCGTCGTCAGGGCCGCCTCTTCTCTCGTCTCGAGCTGCGCCAGATAGGCCTCGACGATAGCAGCCGAAGCAATCTGCTGCGATTTGGCGGCCACCGGCGCCGCCGGCATGGTCAACAGCGCCGGCGCTGTGCGCTGTGTCAACAAAGAGGGCGTCGGGGGCTGGATCAATTCCTTGACCAGCGCCGTCCTGGCCGGATCAGCCTTCGCCGACGGCGGGGGTTGCGACGTCATCGCCTCTTTGAGCAAGGAAGCCAGGCCGGCGGAAGAAATATCCATCATTCCCCCAACAAAAGCGCTTTTCAGCCTATGACTAGCGCATCAGCGTTGTCTCAGGCTTGCCGCATGCTTGACCTTGCCGGCAATTTGTGGCGATGAAATCTCCATGAACCTCGATACCACCGCATGATGAACCGTTTCGAAGGCCCTGGCGGCAAGGAAGCCCGTATCCGCTACCTCGACGGCGATTTTCAGGTCACCAGCCCTGGCTCGTTCGTGCGCTGCGCGGTGACCGGCGAAAACATCCTACTGGACGAGCTGAAATACTGGAGCGTCGCCAGGCAGGAGCCCTACGTCAACGCCGCCGCTTCGCTGCGCCGCGAGATCGAGCTGCATCCGGAGTTGCGCAAGCGCAGCTAGACCAATCTCTTAATGTTTGCAGATAGAGATTGACGCTGGAATATCAGCTTCGTTCTCTACGTATTCGAGAATGGGGGTTATCGATGGGATGGGCAGTCGAACAATGGGCCGCCATCGGCACGATAGCTGGATCGACTTTCGGTTGGGCAATAGCCAATGCTGTGCGCGCGTGGACCTATTTTCGCGAACAACAACAGAGAGAGTGGGTGCGATTTGGCGAAATTCTCGGCATCCTGAACAATAAGAACTATGAGCACGGCATGTGGGCTCAGCTCGCCGCAATCAATGAACTGCGCTCGCTAAGAACAAAGCGTCCCTTTGTGCTGCGCGTTGCAAGAGAAGCTCGCACCTTTTGGACCGACGGCGGCAACGTGGCAGTGCTTGCAGAACTGGACCATCTCATCCGCGACTTGGAACGCTAATCACAGTTCTGGGAAAGAACCTTATCTCCGCATTTTACGCTGGCGCCAGGCGTCGAGGGTTTCGTCGATGATGCGCTCCGGCACGTGGTCGAGCTCGAAGATCGTGTCGATTTCCAGCACGTCGAGTCGGTCGAGAAAATCCTGTGATGCGCCGTGGCGCAGCCGGGCGGCGTCCTTGGCAGTGGTGATGAGGCCGAGCCCTTCCGCGCGTGCCGTCGCCATCAACTCGGCAAGCTCGTCCTCGGCGTAGAAATGATGGTCCGGAAAGGGCCGAGAGAGCGCCACTTCGCCACCGGCCTCGCGCACCGTGTCGAAGAATTTCGCGGGATGACCGATGCCCGCGAAGGCGAGAAATCGCTTCCCCGCAAATCCGTGCCTGCTGCTTGGCTCGGTATGCGCCTCAAAGATCGGCCGGCCGGCGCGGGCCGCCTGGCGGACTACGGCATCGGCGGCCGCGCCCTCGCCCATCTTCAGCAGCCCGCTTGTGAAGACCAGCTGGTCGACGATCCTGGCCCTGAGCGGCCCACCGGGAATGACGCGGCCGTTGCCGATGCCGTAGCGCGCATCGACCACGACCAGGGCGTAGTCGATATGGATGCGAGCACTCTGGAATCCATCGTCCATGATCAGGAAATCGCAGCCATGGGCCTCGATGAGCAGCCGGGCGCCGGCAGCGCGGTTCGGCGTCACCGCGACCGGCGCATGTTCGGCCAAGAGCAGCGGCTCGTCGCCGACATGCCTGGCGGCGTCGTGATACGGATCGACGATATGCGGCTGCGCGAACGAGCCGCCGTGCCCGCGCGACAGGAAACCGGGATTGAGCCGCATGCGCTTGGCCTGCGTGGCCAGGGCGATGGCGACCGGCGTCTTGCCGGTTCCGCCAACAGTGAAATTGCCGATGCAAAGCACCGGGGCCTCGACCTTCTCGCGCGTGGCGTGGCGCATCCGGCGGCCGGCGACGAGCGCATAGGCGGCCGACAGCGGCGACAACGCCGCCACCCGCCAATCCGGCTCCTCCCACCAGAAGGGTGGCGCTTCGGAGGCCACGTTAACGCCCGTTCGCGCCCTTCAGGCGCGACTTGACGACCAGCGGCTGGATGTAGGGTTCGAGCGACTTCAACGTACGCGCCAGCGCGCCGCGCATCTCGTCGACGGTTGCCGCCCCTGCCGCCATCATCTCGTGGCGAGCGACTTCATTGGTCAGCAGGAAATTGACGGCGCCGGCCAGCATGTCGCGATCGCGCACCAGCTTGGCGCCGCCGCTGTCGAGCAGGCGCTGATAGGCCTCGCGAAAATTCTGCACGTTGCGGCCCGCCAGAACCGCCGTGTCGAGCATGGCCGGCTCAAGCGGATTCTGGCCGCCCTCGGAGGTCAGCGAGCGGCCGACGAAGGCGATCTCGGTCAGCCTGAGATAAAGCCCCATCTCGCCGATCGTATCGCCGAGCAGGATATCGGTGTCGGGCGCGATCCTGTCGCCTTTGCTGCGCCGCGCCACCTTCAGGCCCATGCCGGAAATCTGCGCGGCAAGCGCCTCGGCACGATCGGGATGGCGCGGAACGACGATCGTCAGCAGGCCATGGTGACGTCTGTGCAGCGTCGCGTGGACTTCCGCCGCGACCACTTCCTCGCCGTCGTGGGTGGAGATCGCCGCCCAGGTCGGGCGCTCGCCGATCTGGCGTTTCAGCGCCGCCAGCGCCCGTTCATCGACTGGCGGCGGGTTGGTGTCGACCTTGAGGTTGCCTGACACCGTGACCGGCCGGGCGCCGAGCGCCAGGAAGCGCTCACCGTCGACATCGGACTGCGCAACGACATGAGCGAGATTTTCGAACAGTGCCTCGGCGATGTTGGCCCGTTTCTTCCACGAGGTGAAGGAGCGGTCGGAGAGCCTGCCATTGACCAGCACCTGTGGCACGCGGCGCGCGCCAAGCTCGAGGATGGTCATCGGCCAGATCTCGGATTCGGCGATGATGGCGAGGTCGGGCTGCCAGTGATCGAGAAACCGGCTGACCGCCGGCTTCAGGTCGAGCGGCACATATTGGTGGATGATGCGGCTGCCGAGCCGCTCGTCGGCGACCTGGGCCGAGGTGACCGTGCCGGTCGTCAGCACGATGTTGACGCCGTAATCGAGAATGCTCTCGACCAGCGGTACGACGGCTATGGTCTCGCCGACACTCGCCGCATGGATCCAGATAACAGGCCCTTCGGGACGCGGACGGCCGGCGACGCCGTAGCGCTCGCGGCGGCGGTGACGGTCTTCCTTGCCCCGCGACGTACGCCAGGCAACGTAGGGCCCAACCAGCGGATAGGCTGCCGCGCCGGCGAACCGGTAGGCCGACAGCATGGCGCGCGCCCAGCGGCCACTCATCGCGGACCATCCACGAGGCGGTAAGCCTCGGCCGTCGCGGCGTTGAGCGCGACCGTGATTTCCTGGCGCTTGCGCTCCATCTCCGCATCGTCGGCGTCGGCCGCCACGAAGATCGGGGTGCCGATGACGATCGACGAGCGGCCGAACGGCAGGTTGATGGTGGTCCGGTCCCAACTCTTCTCCAGCACCTTGCGGCGGCTGGTGGTGATGGCGACAGGCAGGAGCGGGCGGCCGGACAGCCGCGCCAGGAGAACGATGCCAAGCCCCGCGTCGCGCGGCGTGCCATGCGGAATATCTGCGATCATGGCGACGTTCTTGCCGGCGCCGAGCGACTTTTTCAGGGCGATGAGCGCCTTGGCGCCACCCTTGTCGAGATGCCTCGCATTCTCACGCCCGCCGGACCCGCGAACCGCCTCGATACCGAATTTCTCCAGCATCAGCGCATTGAGCTCGGCATCGGCACTACGGGAGACCATGGCGACCAACGGCTTTCGCTTGGGGTAGTAGGCTGGCGTAAGCAGATGCTGGCCGTGCCACAGAGCGATGATGCCGGGCTCGAACTGCGCATAGGCACCGCCCGAAAACCGCGCCGAGCCGTCCACGACGCGATTGGTCAGCCGCACGAGCCGCACGAACTGGGCGAACAGGCTGGCAATGGCGTTCTTGACGAATCGCGACTGCGCCAGCGGTTCGCGAATTTTGCGCCAGAAGGTCTTGGTCGCGCGGCTGCGCCCCCTGCCCGTGGGCGCGGCGCCGCCGGCTCGCTCCTTCGCCAGGTCATGCTCCATCGAAGTCAACCGACGGCCTTGTTGTCGGGATCCAGCAGGCGGTGCAGGTGAACGACGAAATAACGCATATGGGCATTGTCCACGCTGGCTTGCGCCTTGGCCTTCCACGCCGCATGCGCGGATTGATAGTCCGGATAGATGCCGACCATGTCGAGCGCCTCGAGATCGCGGAATTCGGTGCCGCCAAGCGTCTTCAGCTCGCCGCCAAACACCAGATGCAAAAGCTGTTTCTTTCCGTCTTCCGCGGCCATGTCGGTCCTTCACATATCGTGAGTTTGTGACAGGTCTAGACCAAAGCCGCCGACTTTGGAACCTTCGAAAACGCTTTCACGCCTCCAGCCCGGCGATGACGCCGGCAAGCACCGCCAGCAGTTCGCCGCTGCCGGCGGCTAGCGTGCCGTGGCGGATCACCTCGCCGGCATAGAGCGGGGCGCGGCCATGCCGGTCGAGCAACTGGCCACCAGCCTCGCGCAGGATGAGGTCGGCGGCGGCAATGTCCCAGTCATGCGCGTTCGGCTTGACGAAGGTGGCATCGAGCGAACCGTTGGCGATCATGGCAAGCCGATAGGCCAGCGAAGGACTGTAAGGCGCCCGCTTCAGCCGCCGCTGCCATTCGGCCGGCATCAAATCGATCAACTGCTTCAGTCCGGAAATCTCGGCCGTGCCGGTCAGTTCGCGAACCGTGATGCGCTTGCCGTTGCGGAAGGCGCCCTGGCCGGGCAAAGCCCAATAGGTTTCGTCCAGCGCAGGACATTCGAGCACGCCGGCGAGCGTGCGGCCCTGCTCGACGACGGCAACACTGACGCACCAGGTGCGCTGGCCCTCCAGAAAGCCGCGCGTGCCGTCGATCGGGTCGACAACGAAGGTCCGTCGCGCCGAAAGCCGCACGGGGTCGTCTACCGTCTCTTCCGACAGCCAGCCATACTCCGGTCGTGCCGCAAGCAGCGTCCGGCGCAGATAGGCGTCGGCGGCGTGGTCGGCTTCGCTGACCGGCGAAGTGCCGCCCTTCATCCAGACTTGCGGGTTTTGACCGAAGTAGCGCATCGCGATGGCACCCGCCTCGCGGGCAGCGTCGCGCAGCAGAGGCAAGTCCTGGGTGGCGCCTGCGGTGGTCAGTTCATGCTCCGGCAAGGGTCATGCCTTCAATCAGAAGCGTGGGAGCGGCAGTGCCGAAATTGCGGTCGAGATCATTCGCCGGCACCATGTTGAGGAACATGGTCTTCAGGTTCGAGGCGATGGTGACCTCCGCGACGGGATAGGCAAGCTCGCCGTTCTCGATCCAGAAGCCGGATGCGCCGCGGCTGTATTCGCCGGTGACCATGTCCACGCCCTGGCCAAACACCTCGGTGACATAGAAGCCGGTCTTGAGCGATCCGATCAGGTCCTGAGGCGAACGCTCGCCCGGCTCGATGGCGAGATTGGTGGAAGACGGCGAGACGGAGGAGCCATTGCGCGCGCCGCGCCCGTTGGTGGTGAGCCCCAGTTCCCGCGCGGCCGATGTCGATAGGAACCAATGGTTGAGCACGCCCTTCTCGACCATCAACAGCTTCTCGCCCTCGATGCCTTCGCCGTCGAACGGACGCGAAGCCTGGCCACGGCGCCTCAGCGGCTCGTCGGTGACGGTGATGGCGGCTGCGGCGACTTGCTTGCCCATCATGTCGCGCAGGAACGACGTCTTGCGCGCGACGGAAGCGCCATTGATGGCGCCGGCAAGATGGCCGGCGATGCCGCGCGCGACGCGCGGGTCGAACACCACGTCGATCGGTCCGGTCGCCGCCTTGCGCGCGCCGATGCGGCGCACGGCACGTTCGCCGGCCTTGCGGCCGATATCCTCGGGCGCATCGAGATCGGCAAAGTGCTGGCGCGAGGAAAATTCATAGTCGCGCTCCATGCCGGTGCCTTCGCCGGCAATGACACTGGTCGAGCGCGAAAAGCGCGAGGCGACATAGTGTCCGAGAAAGCCATGCGAGGTGGCCAGCACCAGTCCGCCCAATCCCGCACTGGCGTTGCTGCCGGCCGAATTGGTGACGCCCTTGACGGCAAGCGCCGCCGCCTCCGCCGCCAGAGCCGCCTCCTTCAACTGATCGGCGGATATTTCGGTGGCGTCGAACAGGTCGAGGTCGCGCGTCTGCCTGGCAAGCAGTGCCGGATCGGCCAGGCCCTGATAGGGATCCTGCGGCGACACCTTGGCCATGGCGACAGCGCGCTCGGCAAGTGCGGTGGGATCGGATGCGGCTGTTGCGGAGACGCTCGCCACTTTCTGGCCGACGAAGACGCGCAGCGAGACATCCTCGCTCTCCGACGCTTCGGTGGCTTCGACCTTGCCGAGACGCACCGACACACCGGTCGAGCGACCGCGCACGGCAACCGCATCGGCGGCATCGGCGCCCGCCTTTTTGGCAGCTTCGACCAGAGCCGTGACGCGGTCGGTCAATTTAGCTGCGTCTGGTGTATCGGTCATGCGCGAGATCCTGCTGTTGCGGCCGGCCCATGGCCGCCGCCCACCATCTATTGTTCCGGTCCGCCTTGTGCAATGGCATAGGCTTCAATCAAAATGCCGCGGCTCACGGTTCGCCGCTCGAACCGTGGCATGGAAACCCGGCCTTATATCCTGCTCGGAGCATTTTCGATGACACTCTTTCACCTCGCCTTTCCGGTCCGTGATCTCGATGAAACCCGTACTTTCTATGGCGAGGTGCTGGGTTGCGCGATCGGCCGCTCGTCGGCGACCTGGGTCGACTTCGACCTTTACGGCCACCAAATGTCGGCGCATCTGCGGCCCGCGCAAGCCGCCAGCGACGGCAAGGTCGACGGCGTCACCGTGCCGATCCCGCATTTCGGCGCCGTGCTGTTGATGGATGACTGGCAGCGCCTGGCCACGCGGCTGGACGCACGAGACGACATAGACTGGCTGGAACGGCCGATGGTCCGTTTCGAGGGGGAGCCCGGCGAACAGGCGACGCTGTTCATCCGTGATCCCTCGGGCAATGCCTTGGAATTCAAGGGCTTTCGCTCATTGGACCAGGTTTTCGCGCATTGACACGGCTTGGCCGCGGCGCGCGGGTTCAAGACCCCGCGACCGGTGTCCAGATCACGTCCTCGATTTTTTGCGCACCGGTCGCCAGCATCGCCAACCGGTCGAAGCCGAGCGCGATACCGCTGGCCTGCGGCATGACGGCAAGGGCGGCGAGGAAATCCTCATCTAGGGGATAACGCTCGCCATAGATGCGCTCTTTCTCGTCCATCTCGATGATAAAGCGCCGGCGCTGCTCGGCCGCGTCGGTCAGTTCGCCGAAGCCGTTGGCAAGCTCGACGCCGCAGCAATAGAGTTCGAAGCGCTCGGCGACGCGCGGGTCTTGCTGGCTCGGCCGGGCAAGTGCTGCCTCGGCGACCGGATATTCGCAAAGAATGGTGGCGCGGCCGATGCCAAGATTGGGTTCGATCTTCTCCACGATCACGCGGCTGAACAGATCGGCCCAGCTGTCGTCAGGCGCGGTGCGCAGGCCGGCGCGGACCAGGGCGGCGTAAAGCGCGTCGCGGTCGGTGCTGCCGTCGGCAGCGACAGTGGCCAACAGGTCGATGCCGGCATGGCGGGTGAAGGCATCCGCCACGGCCAGCCGTTCCGGCTCCGCGAAGGGATCGCAGTCACGGCCACGGAAGGCAAAGCGCATGGCGCCGGCCCTTGTCGCGGCGAGCGCCAGCAGCGCCGCACAATCCCGCATCAGGGCTTCATAGGTCTCCCCCACCCGGTACCATTCGAGCATGGTGAACTCCGGGTGATGCAAGGGGCCGCGCTCACGGTTGCGGTAGACCGGGCCGAGGCTGAAAATCCTGACTTCTCCGGCGGCAAGCAGCTTCTTGCAGGCAAATTCCGGCGAGGTGTGGAGATAAAGCGGCGAACGCGCGCCGTCCGGCCTGACCGCTTCGGTGACGAAGGCCGCCAGATGCGCCTCGTTGCCGGGCGAGACCTGCAGCGCTGCCGTTTCCACCTCGACGAAATCGTGGCGGGCGAACCAATCGCGCAAGGCGGCGGTGAGGCCGTTGCGCAGCATCAGGCGCGGGCGGCGGTCGGCATGGACATGCGGCGTCCACCAGGGCGAAGCGGCGGTCATCGACGGACAGCAGGCATGTCGGTTTGCAGGAGGGGCTGGCGGTTCGCGCCAAGATGCGCTAGGCCCCCATCCAGCGCCGCACAAGCCGGCAAACGCCAATCAACTCTTGCAGGATTTAAAACCGTGGTGAAAGTCATCGCCAGTTCGCTCCGCAAAGGCAATGTCGTCGACAAGGACGGCAAGCTTTATGTGATCCTCTTTGCCGAAAACATCCACCCAGGCAAGGGCACGCCCGTGACGCAGCTCGACATGCGCCGCATCGGCGACGGGGTGAAGGTTTCGGAGCGCTACCGCACCACCGAGCAGGTGGAGCGCGCCTATGTCGAGGAGCGCGAGCACACGTTCCTTTACGCCGACGGCGAAGGCTATCACTTCATGAACCCCGAGACCTACGACCAAGTGGCGGTTTCGGAAAGCGTGGTCGGCGACGCCGCGCCCTATCTCAAGGAAGGCATGCCGGTGCAGGTCTCGCAGTTCAACGGCGTCGCGATCGCGCTGGTGCTGCCGCAGCGCGCCACCTTCGAAGTGGTCGAAACCGAGCCGGTGACCAAGGGCCAGACGGCATCCTCCTCCTACAAGCCCGCCGTGCTCTCCAACGGCGTGCGCACAACGGTGCCGCCGCACATTTCCGCCGGCACCCGCGTGGTGGTAATGACGGCCGATGGGGCCTATGTGGAACGGGCGAAGGACTGAGGCGAGCGGCTGGCACCAAAAACTTCTCAGCCTGACCAGCATTTCGCCGGGCTCGCGACTATCTCACACTAGCCCGGCAGCCATCTCTTCGTGTTCTCCTCCTCATGGTTGTCGTCATCTCCGCACCGGATGCTGCGGTGGACGTGACAGCGATTGCTCCGAGCTGGCCGGAAACGCTCGAAGTTCGTAACATTCCACGCTCATTTGTCCTCTTCCATCCCCTCTCCTCATTGCAGCACCTTTCCTCCTCCCACCGCGCCGCGCTATTTTTCATGCAACGTGTCGCAGAAGGCTCGCGCGGTTCGTCCTCGGACGGAAGAAGGAGAACGCCATGCGAAAACTTATCGTCACCGAATTCATCAGTGTCGATGGCATTGCCGAAGTCGAGAAGCTGCCCAGCGTCACCTGGAACGACGAGATGAACAGGTTCAAGGAGGACGAGCTTGCCGACAGCGGCGCCATGCTTTTGGGGCGCACGACCTACGAGATTTTTGCCGGCTCGTGGCCCATGGAAACCGGAGATTTTGCCGACCGGTTCAATGCGCTGCCGAAGTATATCGCCTCGAACAGCCTGACGGCGCTGGACTGGAAGCCAGCCGAGCTCCTGCAGGGTCGCCTGACGGATGCCGTCAGAACGCTGAAGCAATGCAGCGGCGGCAACATTTACGTGCATGGCAGCCTCAGCGTTGCTCAGGAATTGCTGCGTCACGATCTGGTCGACCGTGTGAGGCTGCTCAGCTATCCCGGCGCCGTCGGCCAAGGCAAGCCGCTGTTTCCGCCCGGCGAGAAAGTGCCGCTCGAGCTGATTTCGGCCACGCCGTTCAGCAACGGCGTTGTGGCGCTCGAATATGCGCCGCTAGCTGCGAAATCGTAAACCGGTTAGGGGCTTTCCTTGGAATCGGGAACAGGCTCTTATCTCTTTGTTTGAATCGGATCTCACCCAGCCTTCTTCCCACGTCACCCCTTGACCGCAGCGCCTTCCCGCGCCTCCACAACCCGCTCCACCTCCCGCTTGAGCTGATCCTTGATGCCAGCCGTCTCGCTCATCAAAGCGTCGATCTTCAGAAAATCGAGCACGCGGTATTTTGATACCGATGGACGGACCAGGATGTCGGGCGGGCATTGTTTGAGCTTGTGGGCGGTGATCGACTGCATCATCAGCTGCGTGGCGCCGAACATCAGGTCGACGGAGGTCGGGCGTTTGCGGTCGACTTCCTCCGGCGCGCCGACCACGTCGACGGCGATGATGATGTCGGCGTCGTTCTCGATCAGGTCGAACGGCACGGGATTGTACATGCCGCCATCGATCAGCAGCCGGCCGTCGCGCGTCACCGGGCGGAATACGGCGGGAATGGCCGCCGAGGCGGCAAGCGCCGAATGCAAGTCACCGTCTTCCAAGACCGCGAGCTTATGGCCGAAGTAGTCGGTCGCCGTCACTTTCAGCGGGATTTTGAGTTCAGCGAAGGTTTCGGGGATGGCGTCGGGCAGGAAGGCTTTCAGGATGCGTTCGACATTGAACTGGCTGAGGCGGATGCCGCCTTGCATCGCTTCCGCGATGGTGCCCGGCCGCGCCCGCCACATGCGGCTCGCCACTTCGGCGCGGCGCCCGAGGATCGAGCGGGCATAGTCGTGGATATCCTTGCCCGTCATGCCCGAAGCCATGCCGGCGCCCATGATGGCGCCGATCGACGAGCCGGCTATCGCCACCGGCCGGATGCCGAGTTCGTCCAGCGCCTCGATGACGTGGATGTGCGCCAGCCCGCGCGCGCCGCCACCGCCGAAGGCAATGCCGAAGCTAGGCGCCATTTTGCATGGCTCCTGCCCGTGGGACCTCCGAATGACCTATTTGTGGTGGAGACCGCCGATTGTCGAAGCCGGCGCCGCCCCTCATCACCCTGCCGGGCACTTCTCCCCGTATAGTGACGGGGAGAAGGGCGCTGGCAGCGACGCTGGCGCCCCTCTTGCTACGCTGACCACTAGCGACATAGGGGCCGACGCTCATCCCTTGCCGGCTCCGGCCAGCGGAGGCCCGACGACCATGATGGTCGGCTCGGCCGAGAGCAGCTTTCTGGCCGCCGCCTTGACCTGATCGAGCGTCACCGCGTTGATGTAGCCGGCGCGGCGCTGCATGTAGTCGATGCCGAGATCGTCGAGCTGAAGCTCGACCAACGTCGCGGCGATGGCGCTGGAGGAATCCAGATTGTTGATGGCGTAGGCGCCGATCAGGTATTTCTTGGTCGCCGCGAGTTCGGCCTCGGTCGGCCCCTCTTCGGCCAGGCGCCTGACCACGTCGCGCACGATGCCGAGCGTCTCGGCCGCGCGGTCGGAGCGCGTACCGGTGGTGATGATCAGCGCATCGGCATGGTCCTGGTTCACCAGTGACGAGTTGACGCTGTAGGCCAGCCCGCGCCTTTCGCGCACTTCCTGAAACAGGCGCGAGGTGAAGGTGCCGCCGCCGAGGATTTCGTTCATCAGCACGGCGGGGAAGAAATCCACCGCCTTGCGCTTCACGCCGGGATAAGCGAGTTGCAGCGACGTTTGCGGCAGGTCGTAACCGATCTCGATATGCTGCCCCAGCAACGGCTCGATGTCCGCTACCGGGGCGAGCGTCTGGTTCTGCGGCAGATCGCCGAACACCATGTCGAGCTTCTTCTTGAGCGTTCCAGCGTCGATGGCGCCGACCACTGCAATGTGCAAGCCGCTGCGCGCGAACACCGCCTTATGCAAGGCTTTCAGGTCATCCGGCGTAATTGCCGCGACACTTTGCCTGGTGCCCTGGTCGGAGCGCGAATAGGGATGGTCGCCATAGATCGCGCGCGCCCACCGGTTCTGGGCGACCGTGTCGGGATCATTCTCGGAGGCAATGATGCCGGACAGGATCTGGGCGCGGATGCGGTCGATCGGACCCTGGTCGAAGCGCGGCTCGTTGACCGCCAGCCGCAGCAGGTCGAATGCCTCGTCGCGCTGCTCGGCCAACATACGCATGGAACCGTAGATGCCGTCGCGGCTCTCGTCGAAGCTCATTTCGCCACCGGCATCGTCGAGCTTGATCTGGAAGGCTTCCGAATCGAGAGGGCCGGCGCCTTCGTCGAACAGGCCGGTCATCAGGTTGGCGAGCCCTTCCTTCCCAGGCGGATCCTGCGTCGAGCCGCCGCCAAAGACGAAACGGATGGCGACGACCGGCACGGAATAGTCCTCCACGAGCCAGGCCGTGACCCCCTTGGACGAAGTGACGGACTGGATGTCCATGGCGCGGGCGGCAAGTGCCGGCAGGACCAGGAACACGATGGAGAGGAAGAGGGTTGCGAAAGCGCCGCGCATCGCGGCAATCGCTTCACTGTACCGGGAGAGGATGCCGGTCCACCCTCCGCAGCTGCAGCGCAGCTGCTGCGGAGGACGGGCAGTCAGGTACGGGGCAGCGCTCAATCTCGTCATCAACTCAATTCTCCGCCTTGGGTTGCGGCAACAAATAGCCCGTCGTCGACCGGGAGAGGACCAGATAGCGCGCGGCAACGGCCTTGACTTCGCCGGTCGTGACCTTGCGGATGCGCTCCGGCCATTGCTGAACATCCTGCACGTTGCCGCCGGTGGCCAGAGTCGCGCCGTAGATATTGGCCATTGACTCCTGCTTGTCGCGGGCAAAACTCATCGACCTGATATAGCGGTCCTTCGCCTTTTCGAGCTCCGCTGGGGTGACACCGTCGCTAGCGATACGCGCCACCTCCGCATCGACCGCCGCCTCGACCTCGGCCAGCTTGGCCTCGCCAACCGGGGCGCCATAGACAGTGAAATTGGTGTCGTCGAGCATCGTGCCGTCAAAAGAGGCCCCCGCACTGGAGGCGATGCCTTGCTTGACGACCAGCGCCTGGTAAAGCCGGCTGCGGTTGCCGCCGCCGAGAATCTCGGCCAACAGGTCGAGCGCTTCGGCCTCGCCTGGCTTGGCGGTGTGGTAGGACGGTACAACCCATTGCATCGAGAAATTCGGCACACTGACACGGGCGTCGGAGAGCGTGACCGTGCGCCTGGTGTTCTGCTCCGGTTCGACCGGGCGAATGCGCGACGGCAAGTCGGGCCCGCGGAGCACCTTGCCGTAGGTCTTCTCGGCCAACGCCCTGACCGTCTCCGGCTCGACATCGCCGGCCACGATCAGCACGGCGTTGTTGGGGCGATAGTATTTGTCATAGAAGGCGACCGCATCGGTGCGGTTCAATTGCTCCATTTCCTGCATCCAGCCGATGACCGGAATGCGATAGGGCTGATTTTGCCATAGCGTGGCATCGACTTCCTCTTCGAGCACGGCTTGCGGATTGTTGTCGATGCGCGATCGGCGCTCTTCGAGGATGACATCGCGCTCGGTCTTGATGACTTCGTCGGTGAGGATGAGGTTGCGCATCCGGTCGGCCTCGAAGCCCATCATCAGATCTAGTGCCGACGGCGCTACCGTCTCGTAGAAGGCGGTGTAGTCGTAGGAGGTGAAGGCGTTGTTGGAGCCGCCAATGTCGGAGACGGCGCGGTCGAATTCACCGGCCGCATGCTGGGTGGTCGCCTTGAACATCAGATGTTCGAAGAAGTGGGCGATGCCGGATTTGCCGGGAGGCTCGTCGGCGCTGCCGACCTTGTACCAAACCATGTGGGTGACGATCGGCGCGCGATGGTCTGGGATGACGACGACTTCCATGCCGTTGTCGAGCAGGAAATCCGTTATCTTGAACTCGGCCGGGACGGTATCGGGCAACACAAGGCTCTCGGCCAGCATGGGCCCGGTCATAAACAAAGCCAGTGAGGTCGCCAGCAGCGTCGTCCGCAACCATTCGGCTCTGAATGTCATCAATGGCTCCGGTTTCTTCGTGGTGGGACGATAGGCGGGGCGCCCGCGACAAGCAAAGTGAATTGTTGGTCGTTTTTGCCCCGCAAACGAGGCCGCAAAGAGGCGCGCTTGGGCAGGCCGAGACCCAAGACGCCCGCTTAGTCAGCCTTGATGAACCGGATCACCGTTTCGCCATAGCTGCGCTCGTCGAGCACCGAAAAGCCGGCACCTGGCTCGAAGGGGGCAGCGGCCACCTCCTCGACCACGCACAGCGCGCCCGGGCGCAGCCATCCGCCCGCCCTGGCCGATTGCAGGGCGCGCTCGCCAAGTCCCTTGCCATAGGGCGGGTCGGCAAAGACGAGCCCGAACGGCGCCAGCGTGCCGGCCTCGCCAAGCGCGGTAGCATCGCGGCGGAAGATCTTGGTACGCCCGGTCAGGCCGAAGGCCTCGACATTGTCGCGGATCAGGCCGCGGCCTTCGGCCGATTCCTCGATGAACACGCCATAGGACGCACCGCGCGACAGCGCTTCAAGACCGAGCGCACCAGTGCCGGCGAACAGGTCGAGCACGCGTGCGCCGTCCAGTTGCTCCGCGAAACGATGCGCCAGCACGTTGAAGACGGCTTCGCGGGTGCGATCGGTCGTTGGGCGGATGGCGCTGCTGCGCGGCGTCGCCAGCGGACGCCCGCGAAACTCACCGCCGACGATCCTCATTTCGTTCTGGGCCTCATCTCGTCCTGGGACCCTTGGGACCGTTGCGCGGCCGCTCGCCGCCCGGACGTTCGCCATGCGGCTTGCCGGCTGGTTTGCCGCCGGGCTTGCCGTAGGACGGCTTGAACGATGCCTTGCGCGCCTTGGCGTCGGCCGCCTTGGCGGCGTCGGCTTCCGCCCTGCCCTTGCCGATCGGCCGAGCGCCCGGCGCCATCCAGACATTGGCCTTGCGCTGGCCCGGCGGCTCGATCGGCCGCTGCTCGCGCTCGGATTTTTTGCCGCCGCCACGAGGCTTGTCGCCGAAGCCACCGCGGGGCTTGTCGCCAAAATTGCCGCGTGGCTTGTCACCGAAGCCGCCGCGTTCCGGCCTTGGACCGCGCTCGCCAAAGCTCTTCTCGGGCCTCTCGGCCCTGTCGGGACTTGTCGACAATTTGCCGAGCGCTTCGTCGCGGCTGCCTTCCCGGCGCTTGCGGTTCTTGATCAACCCGCCTTCGCCGATCGGCCGGCGCTCGCCGTCGCGGGTGAATTTCGGCCGCTCAGGCTCGACCTCACGCGTTTCGGTGCGCCGGACCGGCTTGTTGGAAAATGGCTTGGAAATCTCGGCGTCGAAATTGGCGCCGGATTCCTCGACCAGGCGCTCGCCGAGCTGGTCGCGCAGCACCCGGCCCTTGACCTCCAGCACATGGCCTTCGGGAAGATCCTCGAGCTGGAAGGGTCCATAGGAGATGCGGATCAGCCGCGTCACGTCGAGGCCGAGCGCGCCGAGGATGTTCCTGACCTCGCGGTTCTTGCCTTCGCGCAGGCCGATCGTCAGCCAGGCATTCGAGCCCTGCTCGCGGTCGAGGCTCGCCTCGATGGCGCCATAGAAGACGCCGTCGACCGCAATGCCCTCACGCAGGCCGGCAAGCGCGCTTTCCTCGACCTTGCCGTGGACGCGCACGCGGTAGCGGCGCAGCCAGCCGGTCGCCGGCAGTTCCAGCACGCGTGACAGGCCGCCGTCATTGGTGAGCAGCAGCAGGCCTTCGGTGTTGATGTCGAGGCGGCCGATGGTCATCAGCCGCGGCAGTTCGGCCGGCAGCACGTCGAAGACGGTCTTGCGGCCCTCGGGATCGCGGTTGGTGGTGACGACGCCGGCCGGTTTGTGGAACAGGAACAGGCGCGTGCGCTCGATCGGCGGGATTTCCATGCCGTCGAGGTGGATAATGTCGTCGGGCATCACGTTGAAGGCCGGCGAAGACAGCACCCGTCCATTGACCTTGACACGGCCGGCCGCGATCAACTCCTCGGCATCGCGGCGCGAGGCAAGGCCGGCACGCGCCAGCCGCTTGGCGATGCGTTCGCCGGCTTCTTCCGCAGCCTCCGCCGGACGCGGGCGCGGCTTGAAGCTGCCCGACGCGCCTTGCGGCCGATCGCCAAAATCACGCTTCGGCCTGTCGCCGCCAAAGTCACGCTTTGGACGATCAGCGAAGTCAGGCTTGGGGCGGTCACCGAAATCGCGCTTGGGACGATCGAAACGCCTCTCGCCACTCTCAGCCGCGGCAGGACGATCGCCGCGCGGTGCGTAGGGCTTGCGTGGACCTTCGCGCTTTTCATAGGGCTTACGCTCGCCTTCGGTCGCCATCGGCCGATCGCCGCGCGGTGCGTAGGGCTTGCGTGGACCTTCGCGCTTTTCATAGGGCTTACGCTCGCCTTCGGTCGCCATCGGCCGGTCACCGCGCGGCGCATAGGGTTTGCGCGGCCCTTCGCGCTTTTCATAGGGCTTGCGCTCGCCTTCGGTCGCCATCGGCCGATCGCCACGCGGCGCATAGGGCTTGCGTGGACCTTCGCGCTTTTCATAGGGCTTGCGCTCGCCTTCGGCCGCCATCGGCCGGTCACCGCGCGGCGCATAGGGCTTGCGCGGTCCTTCGCGCTTTTCATAGGGCTTACCCTCGGGACGGGGGCCTTTGTTGAAGGGCCGGTCGCCGCTCTTGAAATCGCGCTTCGGCCGATCGCCTTCAGCAGCCATAGGCCGGTTGCCGCGCGGCGCGTAAGGTTTTTTGGCGCCGAAGGACGGTTTGCCGCCCCGATCGCCTCGCGGAGCCGCCGGTTTCTTGCCCGGGCCTTTTTGGCGCGGAGATTTCTTGTCGTTGTCGTCCATGTGGCCTTTGTCCGTTTGCGCTGCTACAGCGTGGCGCATCCTTTCGGGCGCGCAACGAACGCTGTAGCACTTTTGATTTGGCGCATGATCTTTTCCGAAAATCGAGTCCCGACTTTCGAGGTTATGCGCTCAATAACAGGATCACCGCCGAGTGGCGAGGAGATAATGGGAATGGAAACCGCGTGAAGCGGCCGGATTTCATGGCGCTGGCGCTGGCGGAGGCCGAAGCGGCAGCCTTGCGCGGCGAAGTGCCGGTCGGGGCCGTCGTCGCCGACGGCGCCACGGTTGTTGCCAGTGCCGGCAACCGCACCCGCGAGCTTGCCGACCCGACCGCGCACGCCGAGATGCTGGCGATCCGCCAAGCCTGCCGCAAACTGTCAGCCGAGCGGCTTACCGGGCACGATCTCTATGTGACGCTGGAACCCTGCGCCATGTGCGCCGGCGCCATTTCGTTCGCCAGGCTGCGCCGTCTGTATTTCGGCGCCGCCGACGACAAGGGCGGCGCGGTGGTCAATGGCGTGCGCTTCTTCGCCTCGCCAACCTGCCACCACGCGCCGGATATCTATCCCGGCATGGGCGAGATCGAATCCGGTCTGCTGCTCAAGGAATTTTTCCGCGACCGCCGCGGCTGAACTGCACGCTGCAACCGTCGACTTGACGCGTTTTTACAGCGACGGCAGCCAGTCGAACCAGCCGCTGCCCTTCTTGCCTTCCGCCTCTTTCTTGAGACGGCGTTCTTTCTTGTACTCGTCCTCGCCAAGATCGCCCTGCGGCGCCGTGTCGGAAGCGACGCGATACTGCACTGGCGGCTCGCTGAGATATTTGCGGGTGTTCGGATCACCCTGCTTGCTGTCGGCAAGGCGGCGCTGGATTTCGGCGGCGCGACCCTTGTCGGAATCAGCTGGAGTCCAGCGTGGCGGATGGCTCGAACCCGAATCCGCCATCGCCTTCCTGACCGATTCCGGATCGGTCTGCACATCGTCGACGATCTGCGACTGGTAGTCCGGATCGTCCTGGTGGGCGGTGGCGTCGGCGCGCAGCCGAGCGCGGCGCAGTTCGGGCGATTCGGGCCATTCGGCGCTTGCCGTCTGGATGCTGTCCTGCGGGGCGGGCAAAGCCTCCTTCTGGCCGGGCGCCGGCTTTACCAGCGTCGGACGCGGCTTGTAGTCGATCTGTTCCTTGTGCTTTGGCGCAATGGAAAAGGCACCCGAGAGGTCACCGGCCAGCTGTTCGCCGGCGGTCTTGTCGGTGCCGTAGGTCGGAGAGCCGACGCAGCCGGCCAGAGCGAGGCCCGATGCGACAAGCGGCGCCAACAGCGCAAGGCGCGCGTTATATCTCTCGGTCATGCCAAAAAGTCCCACTCTAGACAGCCTCTCGATCGCCACCGGCCTTGTGTCCGGTCCCCATCGTCCAAGCACTTGCGACGGAAATCCGGCGACAATTTGTCTTCCGGAGTTTCGCGTGTTTACCTCAACCACTCGTTAAGGGCAACGCACGGGCGGATTTGCACCGCCCGGCGTGGCATTTGTGCACCGATATGCGGCACACCCGTCAAAGCCGGCCGAGCGCCTTGAGTTCATGCAGCACGGCAGCGTCGCGCGCCGAAACGTCGGGAAATGCGGGATCCTGCCCGACATCGGCGGTGTAGCGCCAGGAGCGCGCGCATTTGACCAGGCCGCGGTGCTCGGCCTTCTCGACCACCACGGCGACATCCTTGACGTCGTCGAGCGTGAAGGCGTCTTGCGGCGCCTGGCCATGGGCAATGACGAGATCGCTGGTGATCGCCATCTCGGCCATGTCGACGTCCGATATAGCCGCTTCGAGTGCCGCGTCGTTGATCGTGACGACCGGCACCGCCTCCAGCGAGGAGCCGATCACCTTCTGGGCACGCGCGATTTCCAGCGCGCCGGTGACGACGCGGCGCACCTGCCTGACCTTGCGCCATTTCTCCGCCAGCGCGTCGTTGCGCCAGTCCGCCGGGATTTCCGGAAACTGGTCGAGATGCACGGAGACAGCATCCGGATGACGGTCGAGCCAAGCCTCTTCCATGGTGAAGGGCAGCATGGGCGCCAACCACTTCACCAGGCAGTCGAAGAGATGGCGCACCACTTGAACAGAGGCCTTGCGCTTGATGCTCGACGGCGCGTCGCAGTAGAGCGCGTCCTTGCGGATGTCGAAATAGAAGGCCGACAGCTCGACCACCATGAAATCGAGCAGCGCGCGGGTGACGCGCTTGAACTCGAAGGCGTCGTAGCCCTGGCGCACCACCTCATCCAGTTCGGCCAGCCGATGCAGCATCAGCCGCTCCAGCTCCGGCATTACCGCCAGCGGCACCTCCTTGCCGTCGTCATGGGCGAGTGTGCCCAGCATCCAGCGGATTGTGTTGCGCAGTTTGCGGTAGGCGTCGATGTTGGTCTGCAGCACGTTCTTGCCGAGCCGCTGGTCTTCCCAATAGTCCGTCGTCACCACCCAAAGGCGCAGGATATCGGCACCGGACTGCTTGATCACATCCTGCGGCACGACCGTGTTGCCGAGCGATTTCGACATCTTACGCCCGTCCTCGTCCATGGTGAAGCCATGGGTGACGACGGTGTCGTAAGGCGCCCTGCCCCTGGTGCCGCAGCTTTCGAGCAGCGAGGAGTGGAACCAGCCGCGATGCTGGTCGGAGCCTTCCAGATAGACATCCGCCGGCCACTTCAGATCAGGACGGTCCTCCAGCGTGAAGACGTGCGTCGAGCCCGAATCGAACCAGACGTCGAGAATGTCCATCACCTGCTTCCACCTGGAAACATCGTGATTCCCGAGGAAACGCTCCTGGGCTCCGGCAGCGAACCAGGCGTCGGCGCCTTCCTTCTCGAAGGTCTCCGTGATGCGCTGGTTGACGGCCTCGTCCTTCAATACGTTGCCTTCCTCGTCGGCGAAGATGGCGATCGGAACGCCCCAGGCGCGCTGGCGCGACAGCACCCAGTCGGGCCGCTCCTCGATCATGGCGCGAATGCGGTTCTGACCGGCAGCCGGCACGAAACGGGTGGCGTCGATGGCCTTGAGCGCACGGCTGCGCAGCGTCGTGCCGTCGCCAAGGTCCTTGTCCATGTAGACGAACCATTGCGGCGTGTTGCGGAAGATGACGGGCTTTTTCGATCGCCAGGAATGGGGATAGCTGTGCTTCAGGCGACCACGCGCGAACAGAGCGTTGCGCTTGATCAACTCGTCGATGACCGCCTGGTTGGCGTTTCCCTTCTTGCCATTGTCGTCGATGACGCGCGCGGGCCCGTCCTCGCGGTCGGGGCCGAAGCCGGGTGCCTCCCGGGTGAAGAAGCCGGCATCGTCGACGGTGAAGGGGATCACGGTGTCGATGCCGCGCGCGCGCAGCTCGGGCGCCGCGTCCATCCACGCGTCGAAGTCCTCGCGGCCGTGGCTGGGGGCGGTGTGAACGAAACCGGTACCGGCATCGTCGGTCACGTGATCGCCCGAAATCATCGGCACCGGGAACTCGTAACCGCCGCCGAGACCCTTGAAGGGATGCGAAAGCACAAGATTTCCAAGCTGTTCGGCGCTGACGCCGTGTAGGCGGTTCAAGGTGACCTTGGCCTTGGCCTGGCTTTCCTCGGCCAAGCTGTCGGCAAAGATCAGCCTCTCACCCGGCTGCGGACCAAACGCGTTCTCGGCCGCCGTGACTTCATAGAGGCCATAGGCGACGCGCGGCGAATAGCTGACGGCGCGGTTACCCGGGATGGTCCATGGCGTCGTCGTCCAGATGACGACATGGGCGTTCAGCAGATCCAGCGACCGCCCGCTCAGGTCGGGGTTGAGCTCAGCCGGCTGTCCGTCCACGACGTTGGCGACGACGAGATTGGCCACCGGAAACTTGGCCCAGATCGTGTCCGATTCATAATCCTGGTACTCGATCTCGGCCTCGGCAAGCGCCGTGCGCTCGACGACGCTCCACATCACTGGCTTCGAGCCGCGGTAGAGCTGGCCCGACATGGCGAATTTCAACAGCTCGCCGGCGATGCGCGCCTCGGCATGGAAGGCCATCGTCGTGTATGGATTCTGGAAATCGCCGACGACGCCAAGCCGCTGGAATTCGCCGCCCTGCACCGAGATCCAGTGCGCGGCGAAATCACGGCATTCCTGACGGAATTCGTTGACCGGCACCTCGTCCTTGTTCTTGCCCTTGGCGCGATACTGCTCCTCGATCTTCCACTCGATCGGCAGGCCGTGGCAGTCCCAGCCGGGTACATAGTTGGAGTCGTAGCCGCGCATCTGGAACGAGCGCGTGATGACATCCTTGAGGATCTTGTTCAGCGCATGGCCGATATGGATGTTGCCGTTGGCGTAGGGCGGGCCGTCATGCAACACGTATTTCGTGCGGCCGGCCGCACTTTCGCGCAGCTTACGGTAGAGGTCCATGTCCTGCCAGCGCTTGACCAGCACCGGCTCCCGCTCGGGCAAGCCGGCGCGCATCGGGAAATCCGTCTGCGGCAGATATAGCGTCTTCGAATAGTCGATTGTTTCGTCGGTCATTGGTCTGCCATGTCGTGCCCGGCCAGACGGCCCGCGGCGTTGAAGTCATCGCTTTGACGCATGTCGTTTTCCCAAAACCGGGGCCACCTTTGGGCGATATGCATTATGATGTGGAAAAGCGCGAGAGGCCGCGCGCAAGATTCCCGGCGGTTCCAGCGGCGCTCAGGCCGCCCGAAACACCGGGCCGGTAATTCGTATCGCAATGGCGACGGGACGCGAAAAGCTCGTCATTGGAGGGCTTTTAGCGGAGATATGCGCAGGAATAAAGCGTCTCTCGTTCGATTCGCCTACATGGCGAAGTCGAAACGGTAGGTGGTCGACACGCCGACCATGAACTGGTTGCGGTCGCCGCGCTCCCTGACCAGGCTGGAGTCGGCCGCCGGACCTTCCAGCCGCGAATATTCACCGAACAGGCTGGCGGTCATCGGCTCGGTCACCTTCCAAGTCACCGCTCCACCCAGGCCGACGGATTTCAGGCCGCCGCCGGGATTGTACTGGCTCAGCCCCGAGGCCACGGCTTCCTGCGCGTTGACGCCGTAGTAGGCGTCGAAATAGCCGGCCGAGGCAAACGATACGCGCGGCCCGCCAGAAATCCTGACGGTTGGCGTCACATCATAGAAGGCGTCGGCGGCGATATCGGCGACGAAGCCGTTATGAGCGCGGATGCCGTGCCGCAGTTCGGCACGCGCACGTATCCAGTCCGTCGGATAGAATTCGAAGAAGCCGCCCACCTCGCCGCCCCAGCGGACCGGATCGAGGCCCTTGAGCTCGTCGGCATCGCCGTCGTCGCGCGAGAACAGGAACTTGCCGGCCAGGCCAGCGCGAACGCCGTCATCGTCGACAAGCGCCAGCGAGATGTTGTCGTTGCGCGAGGTGAAACGGGCCGCGGGGCCGGCCTTGCCCAGCGAAATGATCGGCGAGGCGCTGAGCAGATACTGTCTGCCGCCCTCGAAATTGGGCGCCACCATGCCGGTGGCACCTACAGTCAGATACCAGTCGCCAGACAGCCAACCGAAAGCGCCCTCACCGGCCTCGGCCGCACCTGAAGCAGCCAGCATGACGATAGCCAAGGCTGCAGAAATCTTTCCGACCGGACTCATGGTTACTCCACTAACACGATGCAACTGTCGTTCAGCGACAGCTTTGAAGAGGTTTTGGTAAAATTTGATTTAAGGACGAGACATCCGGCTCGCATTGCTTGAACCATCGGGCCCGCGTTCGGCTGGACGCGGATCGGCGCCGGGGCTAAGTTGCCGCACCCCTGTGGTCCTCGATGGAGGTGGCGACATGAGCTTGCGCGGCGAGACCCTGAAGAACGCGATTGGCCAGACGCAAGCAAAGTGGGGATGGTTTGTCGGTCTGGGCGTGTTGCTGCTTGTTCTCGGTGGGATCGCCTTCGGCAATCTGTTCATCGCCACCGTGGCTTCCGTGTATGTCGTGGGCTGGCTGATGCTGGTGGCCGGCATCATCGAAATCATGCATGCATTCGGCGTCAGGACCTGGGGCCGCTTCTTCTATTGGCTGCTGAGCGGATTGCTTTATGCGGTCGCCGGATTTTTTGCTTTCGACAACCCGCTGCTGGCTTCGGCGGTGCTGACCTTCCTGCTGGCCGTAGCACTCGTCGCTTCCGGTGTGCTGCGCGCCTGGGTCGGCTATAGCCACCGCCCGGAACGCGGCTGGGGATGGATCGTCGTCGCCGGCATCATCAGCGTGCTTGCGGGGTTGATCATCGCCATGGGTTGGCCGGTCAACAGCTTATGGGTGCTCGGGCTTTTCCTGGCGATCGACCTGATCTTCCAGGGTTGGAGCTTTATCGCCGTCGGCCTGGCACTGAAAAAATAGTTTCTTGCCCGGGCATGATCTTGTCCGAGAACCGGTTCCCACTTTCCGCTGACGCGGAGCTTTGGTTCGGGATCATGCCTTAAAAAGCGATGGCCGCGTCGAGCTGCGAAAGCGGCTTCACGCCGGCCAGCAGCGCCTTGGCCTCGGCTTCGTCTCGCTTCATCTGTGCGACCAGCGCATCGAGCCCGTCGAACTTGATCTCGCTGCGCAGGAAGCCGAAGAACGACACCCGGCAAATCTCGCCATAGAGATCGCCGGAAAAATCGAAGACGAAGGTTTCCAGAAGCGGCGCGCCATTGTCATCGACGGTCGGGCGGCGGCCGAAACTGGCGACGCCGTCATGCAGCGTGCCGTCGGCGCGGCGAAAGCGGACGGCATAGATCCCTTCCTTGAGGGCGGCTTCCGCTGGAAGCCTCATATTGGCTGTCGGAAAGCCGAGCGTTCGCCCGAGCTGCTGGCCGCCCATCACTTCGCTTTCGACGGTAAAGCGATAGCCGAGCAGGCCGGCGGCTTCGGCCACCTCGCCGACGCTGAGCAATTCGCGAATACGGCTCGACGAAACCACTTCGGCACCCTCGTCGCGAAAAGCGTCGACGAGCGTGACGCCGAAGCCATGGCGTTCGCCTGCCGCCATGAGATAGGCGGGCCCTCCCTGGCGGTCCTTGCCGAAATGGAAATCGAACCCGGTCACGGCATGGGTAATGCCAAGCGTCCTCTCCAGCACATCGGTCACGAAAGCTTCCGCCGACAGCGAGGCGAACTCGCGTGTGAACGGCTGCTCGACAAGGGCGGCAAAGCCCAGCAACGACAGGAGCTGCGCCTTCATCGGCGGCGGCGTCAGCACGAACAGCGGCATATCGGGCCGAAAGACCTTTCGCGGGTGCGGTTCGAAGGTCAGCACCAGGGCCGGCACGCCACGCCGCACTGCCTCGGCCAATGCCCGTTCGAGCACGGCCTGGTGGCCACGATGGACGCCGTCGAAATTGCCGATCGCGACAACGCCGCCGCGTAGGCTGGAGGGCAGCGGTGCGATGGCCGAAAGGTGCTGGAAGGCTTCCATCGTCACCTACTGGAGTCTGGGAATGACGGCCACCGGACGATAGCCGTGCCGTTCCAGAAAGGCCCCGAGCCGCGCCAGGTCCGGTTGCAAAGCATCGCCATAGTCGCGGGCATGTATGCCACCCGAGACATAGAGAACGTCGAATCCATTATCGGCGGCGCCCTTCACGTCAGTCATGATGCCGTCGCCGATGGCCAGCACTTGCGAACGCTCGAGCGGCCGCCCAAGGCTCTCGGCAACTTCCTTCATCGCGAGTTCATAGACGGGGGCGTATGGCTTTCCGGCGATGAGCGTGCGGCCGCCGAGTTGGGCATAGTCACGCGCCAAGGCCCCGGCGCACCAGATGATCCGTTCCCCGCGCTCGACCACGATGTCGGGATTGGCGCAGATGAAGGGCAGGTTCCTGGCCCGCAGCCGCCGCAGCAGCTCGGCATAGTCCTCCGGCTTCTCAATCTCGTCATTGAACAGCCCGGTGCAAACGACGCCGGCTGCCTCGAACTCCTCGACTAGCTCGACGTCGAGGCCGTCATACAGGGTCAAATCGCGATCGGCGCCGATGTGGAAGATCTTTCGCGGACCTTCCGCGATCAGCTCGCGCGTCACGTCGCCCGAGGTCACCACACGGTCGTAGGCCGATGGCGGAACGCCGATCGCGCTCATCTGAGCCACGACATCGGCGCTGCGGCGCGGCGAATTGGTGATAAGCACCACGGGAATGCCGGCCGCCCGTGCCGCCGCCAGCGCGGATGCGGCGGCCGGGAAATGCCATTCGCCATTGTGCACCACGCCCCAGACGTCGCAAAAAATTGCCGAATAGGCGTTCGACACGTCTGCGAGCGAGCCGATGATTTCAGGCGAATCCGCCATGCCGTTTCCTTCGATCATGATCGTTGCGAGTGCCGCCGCCGACGCTTCGCCGCAGCCGGTCCGAATTATCCGAACCGGCCCACGCTGTCACCAGCTTTCACCCGCCTGCACCGGACATCCACCACCGTTCACGGGTTGGTTAACGAGCTTTGAAAGTACAGCCTGACCTTGGATATGATCCAGAAACCTGAAATTTAACGATTTATGACACCCTCCCCCGCTGATTATCGATTTGGCGGGGGCAGCTGTGACAATGATCCGAAGATTCGGAAGCGACCGGCGTGGCAATTATGCGCTGATGACCGTGCTCGCCATGGTGCCGCTGATGGGCGCCGTGGCGATCGGCGTCGACTATACGGAAATGGTGCATGAGCGGCAGAGCGCCTTGAACGCCCTGGACGCCGCCGGCATCGCCACCGCCCGGCAGATCGTTGCCGGCGCCAGTGATGCCGATGCCGTGGCCTATGCCAAGAATTTCTTCGAGGCCAATCTCTCGCATATCGATCCAGCCAACACCACGCTGTCCGTGACGCTGCCCAACAACAACACCGGCGGCGGAACACTGAAGCTTTGCGGCACCCTAACCTATAAGCCCTATTTCGAGCCGGCGGCGAGATTGCTGCTCGGCGGCAGCGGCGGCACCACCGACGTCGCGTTCAACACATGTTCCGAAGTGCGTCTGAAGGACACGCTGGAAGTGTCCCTGGTGCTCGACAATTCGGGCTCCATGACGGAACTCGGCAAGGGCTCGAACAAGGTGCGGTTCGACCTCCTCAAGGACGCCGCCAAGCAGTTGGTCGACCAGTTGGCCGGCCAGGCCCAGCAGATGAAGCAGATCACTAAGCCGGTCCAATTCAGCCTCGTCCCCTTCGCCGCCTCGGTGAATGTCGGCGCGGCCAATGCCTCTGCGGCATGGATGGACACGACCGGTATCTCGCCGATCCATCACGAGAATTTCGACTGGACGAACACCATGACCCAGCTGAAATCTCCCTGGGGATCGACCAAATATGCAGAGAATATCGCCGGCGTTTGGTACGCGAAGGGCACCGGTTGGGATGCGACCCAGAAGGACCGGCCGCTGACGCGGTTCTCGGTCTACAACCAGATGAAGCGCGTTGTGACGGTAAGTTCGACGACGACATGTATCGGCTCCGGCAGGAACCAGACTTGCACGACAACGACGACACCATCAACCTATGGCAGCGTTGCGTCCTGGGGTGGATGCGTCGAGTCCCGTCCTTACCCCTACAACATCCAAGATACGGCTGCTTCGGCCGGAACACCCGCAACCCTATTCGTGCCGATGTTCGCGCCCGATGAAACCGACCTTACCGACAGCAGTAGCCGTCCCGCCAACAATAATTGGCATACGGACGTTCCGGCGGGCATACTCGTGCCGCCGGTCACGAGTGCGGAACGCCAGCGCTACATGCCGAAATATTTCGCCGATCCGGGCACCACCGTTACTTCGGGCTTTGGCATGGACGCCGGCCCTAACACCAGCTGCAGCACGACGGCGATCACACCGCTCACCGATGTTTCCACGACAGCCGGGGCAACCACGGTCAAGACAGCAATCGACGCCATGGCCGCTGATGGCGCCACCAACGTGCCGGAAGGAATGTCGTGGGGCTGGAGAACACTCTCCAGCACCGCTCCCTTTACCGACGGCCGGCCCGAGACGGAGAAAGGCAACGACAAGGTTCTGATCGTGCTGACCGATGGCGCGAACACCTATTACACGCCAACGTCGGTGACGGCGCAGAGCTACTCTGGAACCTACTGGAATTCTGGTGGCAACGACCTGGCCGGCAGCAAGGCCATCTACTCGGCTCTCGGCTACGTCGTGCCTTTCAGCAACGGCTACAGCTATGGCCGGATCTTCCTTGGCACCAGCGGCAACGTCAACAAGACCGACTATTCCAATGCCAACTACACAAAAGCGGTGAACGAGCATTTCACCACGCTTTGCAATAACGCAAAAGCCGCTGGCGTCATGGTGATGACGATCGCACTCGACCTGGACACGAGCAACGCGGCCGAAAAAACGCAGATCGATGCGCTGAAAGCCTGCTCATCCGATTCGCGCGTCACCAAGGATCCGACCGACTCGACCAAGCCTATGAAATTGTTCTGGAATTCGACCGGAGCGACGCTGTCCAATGATTTCAAGACGATCGGCAACGAATTGTCCAACCTGCGCATCGTCAGCTGATCGACAAATTCTGAACGCCCCGCCCCGGGGGCGTTCAGTTTGAACGACCCCGTGGCCGCGGCTCCTGGATTGGTTAGCGCTTGGTGAAACGCCGACGAGGCAATCGAGCGGTTTCCCAAACCCGTCCTTCAGCGTTTTGTGGAAAGCTGGCGCCGATCGAGAATCCGCCGGCGGGGGCCGCTGCAAGACATGCATGAAATCTGGCGTCAGTTCTGCCGCGACAGGCGCGGCAACTATGCTCTCGTGACGGTCGCGGCGATGGTGCCGCTCATGGGCGGCGTGGCGATCGCCGTCGACTACACCGAAATGAACCGCGAAAAGCAGATGGTGACGAACGCGCTCGACGCCGCCAACTTCGCCACCGCGCGCCGGCTGACGGAGGGCGCGACCGACGACCAGCTGAGAGCCTACGCGCTCGATTTCTTCAATGCCAACCTGAACGATATCAATCCCGCGAACACGACGCTCAACGTCACCTTGCCAACCAGCACCAGTGGCGGTGGCCTGCTTACGATGACCGCACGGCTTGACTACGCGCCCTATTTCTATCCTGCCTTCGCCCAGCTCGTCGGCAAATCCGCGACCGACGCGAACCAGAAGATCAGCTTCGACGTCACCTCCGAGGTGCGGCTGAAGAACACGCTGGAAGTCGCCCTCGTGCTCGACAATTCGGGATCCATGGTCACGCCCGGTACCGGCTCGGGGCAGAAGCGCATCGATCTCCTCAAGACCGCGGCGAAGCAGTTGGTCGACACGCTTGCCCAGCAGGCCGTGGCAATCAAGCAGGTCGACAAGCCGGTGCAATTCGGCCTCGTGCCATTCGCCGCTTCGGTCAATGTCGGTCCTGGCAACGGCAATGCGTCCTGGATGGACACCGAGGGCCTGTCGCCGGTGTCGAACGAGAGCTTCGACTGGTCGGCTTTGAACGCGGCCGACAAATACGCCCAGCAGGCCAACGGCATCTGGTACAAGCGCGGCACCGGCTGGGGCAGCGAGGAAGGCCAGATGCTGACCCGGTTTTCGCTCTACCGCGACATGAAGGTGGTCACCAACCATGAGCGCGTCGTCAACAGCAAGCGCGTGGTGTGCGACGAATACAACTCGAACAACACCTGCAAACGCACCCACGACGAATACGACTACATCGATTCCTACGGTCCGTTCGCCAGCTGGCAAGGCTGCGTGGAAGCCCGGCCCTACCCCTACAATGTCAACGACACGCCGCCCGCCGGCGGCTCGGCGAACACCGGCATAGGCGTCGGCGATCCGGCAACGATGTTCGTGCCGATGTTCGCCCCGGACGAGCCTGGCAATCACTGGAAGCTCACCCAGGATCCCGACGAAGCCGCGCCGCAAACCTATGGTGCCGTCAACAGCTGGTGGAACGACAACCCTTCAAGCAGCACCGGCCAATCGCGGCTGCGCAACATGGTCAAGTATTTCCAGCCACGGCCGATCGATGCACCGGCGCTGTCGGCCGGCAACGGCCCGAACTACAGTTGCACCACCAATCCTATCACGCCGCTGACCGACGTCAGCGACGCCAACGGGCTCACCGCGATCAAAGCCGCGATCGACCTGATGCAGCCGAACGGCGGCACCAATGTTCCGGAGGGCATGGCATGGGGCTGGCGGGTGGTTTCGAGCCGTCAGCCGTTTACGCAAGGACGTCCGGAAACGGAGAAAGGCAACGACAAGGTGGTGATCGTGCTGACCGACGGCGCCAACACCTATTACACGCCCTCGTCGCTGGGTTATTCCGACCCCGCGGGCTCGAAATCGACCTATGCGTCCTACGGCTATCTTAATCCCGGTTACAACGGCACCTCGGTCGGCCGCCTGTTCATGGGCACATCGAGCGCCATCGGCCAGTTCGACTATTCGAACGGCAATTATACCGGCGCGCTCAACGAACAGATGGCGACGCTTTGCAACAACGCCAAGGCGGCCAACATCATGGTGATGACGGTTGCGCTCGACCTGTCCACGACGAAGGCCAGCGATCTGCAGGCAATCAATGCATTGAAATCCTGCTCGTCGGACTCGCGCTTCCGCAAGGATCCGACGGACGCGAGCAAACCGGCCAAACTGTTCTGGAACGCGACGGGCGCGAGCCTGTCGAACGATTTCAAGGAAATCGGCAACGAACTGTCGAACCTGCGTGTGGTCGGCTGATGCATTGTCTCAAGATTTTCGGTTGGAATATCGACATGCACGAGAAGCAAAGACTGAGAACATGGCGTCAATCCCTTTCAACGTGTGACGCTCCTTAGCCAGGATGGCTTCCCTGGCGCAACGCTTGGCGCCACCAAGCTCTTGCAAGCGCCGGTCGGGGCAGGCACACATCGGCCACTCGCGAGATCGCGCATCATCGCCGCGCGCTGGGGACGAACCGATGCCCGAAACCGCCAATCATCTCGCCTTCGCGCTGGTCTGCCTCGGCATGGTGCTGACGCCGGGTCCGAACATGATCTATTTGATCTCGCGGTCGCTGTCGCAAGGGCCAAAGGCCGGACTGATCTCGCTTGGCGGTGTCGCGGTCGGTTTTCTCTTCTATGTGCTGTCGGCCGCGCTCGGCATCACGGCGCTGCTGCTCGCCGTGCCCTATGCCTACGACGCTCTGCGCTTTGCCGGCGTGCTTTATCTCTTGTGGCTGGCCTGGCAGGCCGTGAAGCCCGGCGGACGCTCGCCGTTCCAGGTGCGCGAACTGCCGAAGGATGGGCCGCGCAAGCTGTTCGCCATGGGCCTGATGACCAATCTGCTCAATCCCAAGGTCGCGGTGCTTTACCTGTCGTTGCTGCCGCAGTTCATCAGCCTCGGCAAGGGCCATGTCCTGTCGCAGCTACTGGTGCTCGGCGCGACGCAGATATCGATCAGCCTGACCGTCAATGCGATCATCGCGGTGACGGCCGGTTCGATCGCCGCTTTCCTTGCCGGGCGGCCATTGTGGCTGGTCATCCAGCGCTGGATGATGGGCACCGTGCTGGCGGCACTGGCGCTGAAGATGGCGACCGAAGCGCAACGCTGAGGGCGAAAGCTTCAAGCGCGGTCTCGCTCTCAGACTAGCCGCCGAAGACTTCTTTCAGAAGGCACGGACGTCGCTTATGGATCGCTCGGCGGCAGCCGCATTGTAGTGCGCGCAGTGACCATGGGCCTTGAAGCGGCCCGGACTCGGTATCGAGGGGCGCGCGCGCTACATCGGCCGTCTTGTCTGTTCCCCCCGCTCCGGTTCGACCACCTTGCGGTAAAGGTGCCAGGTGGCATGACCAAGGATCGGCATGACCACGGCCAGTCCGGCAAACAGCGGGATAGAGCCGATCACCAGAAGTACGGCGACCATCAGGCCCCACAGCGCCATCTGCAACGGGTTGGCCATCACCACCCTGGCAGAAGTCTCGATCGCCGAGACGGCGCCGACATCGCGATCGAGCAGCAGCGGGAAGGCAACAACCGTCGTCGCCAAAACCACCGCGGCGAAGACGAAGCCGGCGGCGTTGCCGGCGAGGATCAGCGTCCAGCCCTTGCTGGTGGTCAGCACCTCACGCACAAAGCTGCCGATCGAAGCCGGCGGCTGGTCGCCGAACAGGCCGATATAGATCGACTGCGCGGTGTACAGCCACAACAGGAACAGGGCCACCAGCATGATGCCGATCACCGCGATTGACGGAATCGCAGGCGAGCGGCGCACGTCGAGTGCGTGCCACCAGGAGGTGTTCATGCCAAGCTCGCGCCGACGGCTGATCTCGTAAAGACCGAGCGCGGCGAACGGGCCGACCAGTGCGAACCCCGACATCAAGGGATAGATAAGCTGGATGGCATTGGCGCCAGACGACGTCCACCGCGTCAGGATCAGGCCGACGATAGGGTAGATCAGGCACAAGAAGACATAGTGCGACGGTTTTGCCCAGAAATCCTCGACGCCGAGGCGCAGCGCGTCCCATAGATCAGACGTGGTGATGTGGCGCACCGAGGGCTGTACATGCATTCCTCGCGCGTCCGCCATGACATGAAAGCCGGCCATAACCTTCCTCCTGTATGTCGGGGACGGTCACCGCCAGGATGGCCGCCCATAGCTGCCCTTCTCGCACAGGCGCTATCCTAGCCGATTTAGGGGCAGTTGTCGCCAAATCCGTGGAACCGGGCGATGTTCGATTTCAAGGCGGGCGCCGGAACTGGCGGGCTCGGCGCCTGGTGGGCGCACACCGAAGACGATCGGACCGGCCGTTCCCCGACCTCGGACGCAAATCTCGATACCGCCGCCTAGAACCTTCGGTTCGGCCGGAATTTTCGTCGCCCTGCCCGGCAAAAGCCATGATCGCCGTTATCTCAGGCGAGCATGACCATTGCGAAAATCGAAAACCACCCGATCCCGAATCCGAACAGGCGCATGCTGCTGAAGGGCGTCGGCCTTGCCGCGCTAGTAGGGCTCGCCGCCTGCGGCACCGTTTCATTGCCAGCCGGCGAAGGTGCCGGGGCCTCCTCCTCCGCCACCAGCACGCTGGCGGGCATCCGCGCCACCGCGGGGTTGGGGCCGCTCGCTCCCGATGCACAGCTGGAAAAAGCGGCACTCCAGCAGGCCGGCTACATGGCCGGGCGCGGCCGCATGAGCCACACCACCGGATGGGGCAAGGATTTCGCCTCGCGCGTCAAGGACAATGGCATTGGCAGGGCGGCCGCCGAGAACATCGCCGAGGGCCGCTTCGACCTTGAGAAACTGTTCGACATCTGGGTGCATTCGCCCGGCCACCGCCGCAACATGCTCGACCCGCGCTTCACCCGCTTCGGCCTTGCCTATGTACGCGACGGCCGCGACAGCGCTGTGCGCTACTGGAGCCTCGTGCTGGGAAAGTAGGCGCTTCCGCCTGCCCTCAATCCATGTGCGCGGCCGGTGCGCCGCCGGCCGGCGCCTGCTTTGGTTTGCGCAGCAGGAAAACGAACGGGATGGCAATCAGCGTCATCACCATGAGTATTTTGAAGTCATTGACGTAAGAGATCATCATCGCCTGAAGATTGACCACGCGATCGATCTGCGACAGCGCCGTCGGATCGCCGCCCGCGGCTGCCGGCGAAACCGCCCAGAGATTGGGATTGAAAGGATTGATGAAGGCGGAAAGCTCGCTGTGGTTGACCTGCGTGTTGCGGACCATCAGGACCGTCACGACCGACACGCCGATGGACGAGCCAAGATTGCGCACCAGGCTGAACAAGGCGGTGGCATCGGTGCGGAAGCGCACGTCAAGCGTGGCGAAGGCCACCGTCGACAGCGGCACGAACACCATTCCCATGCCCAGGCCCTGGATGACGCCGGAGCTGATGATCAGCCAGTTGTCCATCTGCGGCGTGAAGCTGGACATGGTGTAGAGCGATTGCGCGGTCAGCAGGAAGCCGACGACGACGAGGATCCTGGCATCGATCTTGCTCATGAGCCGCCCGACGACGAGCATCGAAATCATCGTGCCGACACCGCGTGGCCCCATGACGATGCCTATGGTGACGGTCGGATAGCCGAAGATGGTCGACAGCATTGGCGGCAGCAGCGACATGCTCGCCAGGATGAGCACGCCCATGACGAAGATGAACGCCAGCCCGGTCACGAAATTGCGGTCGAGGAATATCTTCGGATCGATGAAGGGATGTTCCGCCGTCATCGTATGGATGATGAACACCCAGAAACCGGTTATCGAAAGGCCAAGTTCGATCCAGATCTCGATCGAGGAAAACCAGTCGACCTCGCCGCCGCGATCGAGCAGCAGCTGCAACGCGCCGACGCCGAGCGATATCATGGCGAAACCGAAGAAATCGAAGCTCCGCACCCGCCGGGCAATGGCGGGCAAGTAGGCGGCCATGCCGAGGAAGGCGATGATGCCGACCGGCAAATTGATGAAGAACACCCAGCGCCAGTTGAAATTCTCCGTCAGCCAGCCGCCGAGCGTCGGCCCCAGGATTGGCCCCAGCATGATGCCGGCGCCCCAGATGGCCATCGCCTGGCCGTGGCGCTCCCTGGGATTGATGTCGAGCAAAAAGGTCTGTGACAACGGCACGATCGCGGCGCCGAAGACGCCTTGCATCAGCCGGAAGAACACTATGGATTCCAGACTCCACGCCAGGCCGCACAGCATGGAAAAAACGGTGAAGCCGACCACCGAGGTCAGGAACAGTTCCTTGCGGCCGAAGCGGTCGGCCAGCCAGCCGGTGACCGGCGTCATGATGGCGGCGGCGACGATATAGGAGGTCAGCACCCAGTTGATGTTGTCGGGGGAAGCACCGAGATCGCCGGTCATGGTCGGCAGCGCTACGTTGGCGATCGTGGTGTCGAGCGCCTGCATGATCGTCGCCAGCATGAGCGCGACCGTGATCAGGCCGCGATGCGGCACTTCTTTGAAAGGTTCGGGTGTGCTCATGACGTGGAACTTCCAGCAGGTAACAAAAACGTGTACAACGGGTTTCCGGGCGGCAACGCCTCCGTTGAGAGACCTTCATCGCGGTGGGACGCGATCATCGATGTGGGGGTTACATCGACTGAAAGTCTCGATTGAGCGGATGCCTGCCGCCCGGAAACATCAGGACCGACGGATCGTGGAAGATTTCGGATTCGGTCCAGGCGCAATGCGGTCCGGCCTAAACGCTGATCCTTTCCACTCTTCCATCAGACCAATCCTGCTACTCGCCTCACCCGCCTGGTCTCCGCGGGCTTGGCCTGACTTTACTGCGCGGCCTCGCCGGCCTTGGCGTGACCGAAGATCGACGGCAGACCACGCGCGACGCCGGTGTCGACGGTAACCGTGGCGCTCATGCCGGTGCGCAGCGCCATCTTGGCGTCGGCATCGGTCAGTTCCAGCCGCACCGGAATGCGCTGCGTGACCTTGACCCAGTTGCCGGTGGCGTTCTGGGCAGGCAGCAGCGAGAACTCCGCGCCGGTTCCCGCTCCGATCGCCTTGACGGCCGCTTCGAAGGTCTTGCCCGGATAGGTATCGACCATGATCTCGGCCTTCTGACCCGGCTTCATGTGGGTGAGTTGGGTTTCCTTGAAGTTGGCGTCGATCCAGGTGTCGCCGGTTTCGACCAGCGAAAACAGCGGTGTGCCGGCGCCGACGAACTGGCCGACCTTGAACGACGAGGCCTGGCTTATGACGCCGTCGGCGGGCGCCTTCACCGTCGTCTGCGCCAGGTCGTAGGCCGCCTTGTCGCGCGCGGCGAGCGCGGCCATCACCGTCGGGTGCTTGTCGGTCTCGATGTCGGGATTGCCGCCAAGGGCGGCCTTGGCGCTGATGATGCCTTGCTCGGCAACGGCAAGCTGCTGCTTTGCCTTGTCGAGATCGTTCCTGGCTTCATCGAGCGCGGATTTTGCGTTGATGCCCTTCTGGGCGAGATCGGCGGCGCGGTCGTATTGCGACTGGGCGTAACCGACCTCGCTGACGTCGGACTTCTGCTGAGCCTGAGCCTGGCTGTAGGCGGCACGCAGTTGCTCGACATTGAGACGCGCGGCAGCCACCGCTGCGTCGGCCTGGGCGAGCGCGATCCGGTAAGGCTCGGGGTCGATGGCGAACAGAAGATCGCCCTGCTTCACCATCTGATTGTCCGATATGGCAACCTGAACGATGCGGCCCGCCGTATCCGAGGCGATCGACACCTTTGCCTGCTGCAGATTGGCGTTCTCGGTCTCCTGATAACGCCCGCCGGTGATCCAGACATAGCCGCCGCCGATGGCCAATGCCGCCGGCAGGACAAGCATCAAAAGCAAGCGGCCAATGCGGCGCTTCTTCTTTGGCGCCGGCACCGGCTGCACCGGAGCGACGGCAACGGGAGCAGCGGCCGGTTGTGCCGGCGCTTCCATCTCCACCTTGGGAGTGGCGTTCTCGTCTATCTTGGCTACTGCGTTCATGCTGCTGCGCCTTCCGCATTCTTGATCTTTTCGTCGGACGACGCGTCGTCCTCGGCGAGGTTCCGTGCCATGGTGTCAAGCGCCCTGATCAGGACGCCACGGTCCTCCGGCGAAACGCCGACAAGCGAATCCTCATAGACTTCGCCGGCCAGGCTCTTGACCTCGGCATAGGCGGCGCTCGCCTTGGCGGTCGGGAAAATCATGCGCACGCGGCGGTCGGTGGCATCGGCCCGGCGCTCGATCCAGCCGCCCTCCTCCATCCGGTCGACAAGGCGCGAAACGCTGATCGGCTCGATTTCGAGCAGCTCGGCGAGCCGCGCCTGGGTGACACCCGCTTCCTTGGCGACACGCACCATGAGGCGCCATTGCGCTGAGGAGAGGCCAAGCCCGCTGGCGCGCGTCTCGAAGCGCTTGCGCATCAGGCGCTGCACGTCGTGGATCAAAAATCCCAATCTGTCTATGCCATCTGAAACCATGAGCGACATATATAATAAGCGTGCTTACTATTCAAGGTGCCGCATTGCGCCAGAGGCATGCAAACGTGCATGGCAGCCGCGCGATGCAGTCGTGGTTAGCGGTTGATGAACACCTGGCCGGTGCTATGGCAAGTCGGCATGACGGTGTCCGCTGCATCAAGCGCAATGGGCTATACGCTGGTCGCGTGTGACATATTGATGTACAGCCTCGGGTCAGGATCGGGGGATCAACGACATGCCGACGCTTTACGCTCTCAAGCCGGCTTTCCAGGGCAGGCTGCGGCCGCTGGTCAATCGGCTGGCGGCCATCGGGGTCACCGCAAACAGCATAACCATCCTGGCGGCCCTGATGTCGATCGCGGCCGGGGCGGCCATCGCGATCCTGCATGAATGGCGCTCGCTGCTGCTGCTCGTTCCCGTGGTGATGTTCGTGCGCATGGCGCTGAATGCCGTGGATGGCATGCTGGCGCGAGAACACGGACAGGCCTCGACGCTCGGCATGTATCTCAACGAATTTTGCGACGTCGTTTCGGATTTTGCGCTGATCCTGCCGTTTGCCGCCTTTCCACAGTTCAGCGCATGGGGCGTCGTCGCTTTCGCCCTGACCGCGGTGCTGACCGAATTCGCCGGCGTGCTCGGCATCGCCGCCGGGATCGGGCGAAACTATGCCGGGCCATTCGGCAAGAGCGACAGGGCGCTGGCACTGGGCGTGGTCGCGGTGCTGTGCGCCGCCGGGCTCTGGCCGGTATCCATCGCGCCGCTCGTGTTTCCGGCCATGGCAACGCTTTCGCTGTTGACCGCCATAAACCGGATACGCGCCGGCCTTATTGGCAGCGCCAACTGAGCATCGAGGCTCGCCATGCCGCCAGAGGGAAAGACCATGATGCACGAACCGATCGCCCCCGCGGCCGCGGAAGGCCTCGAGCGGCAAGCGCAAGAGCGGGTCTTCCACAGCCATGACGGGACGGAGATCTTCTACCGGTTCTGGCCGGCAGCTTCCGCCGAGGCCAAGGGCGCTGTGGTGCTCTTCCACCGCGGCCACGAGCATGGCGGCCGCATGGCCCACCTCGTCGACGAATTGCTGATGCCGGACCAGGCCTTCTACGCCTGGGACGCCCGCGGTAATGGCCGCTCGTCCGGCGAGCGCGGCTATGCCCCTTCCTTCTCGGCTCTGGTGCGCGACATCGACTGCTTCATGCGCGAGATCGCCGCCAGGGACGGCGTCGCCACGCAGGATATTGCGCTGATCGCGCAATCCTTCGGCGCGGTGCTCGCCGCCGCCTGGGTGCACGACTATGCGCCGAAACTGCGCGCCATGGTGTTGGCTTCACCAGCCTTCTCGGTCAAGCTCTACGTGCCTTTCGCCAGGGAAGGCATCGCGTTCTGGCAGAAGATCAAGGGCCGCTTCTTCGTCAATTCCTACGTCAAGGCGAAGTTCCTGACCCATGATCCCGTGCGCATCGCCTCCTTCGAGAGCGATCCCCTGATCACGCGGCCGATCGCCTCCAACATTCTGGTCGAACTCTACCAGCATGCGGCGCGCATGGTTGCGGACGCCCGCGCCATCACCGTGCCGACGCAGCTTCTGCTTTCGGGGAGCGACTGGGTGGTGCGCCACGGCCCGCAGCACGAGTTCTTCGTCAATCTCGGCAGCCGCACCAAGGAACGCCATGTGTTGCCGGGTTTCTTCCACGACACGCTGGGCGAGCGCGACCGGGCGCAGGCCCTCGACCTGATCCGGCCATTCCTGGCAAAACAGTTCGCCGCACCGGATGCGCCGGTCGACCTGAAACAGGCGGATATCGCCGGCTACACGCGCGACGAGGCCGACAGGCTTGCCTCACCGCTCGATCCGCTGTCGCCCAAAGGGCTTTATTGGGCATTCAGCCGTGCCTCCATCCGCATGGGCGCCTGGGTCTCGTCGGGCATGAAGGCAGGCGTCACCACCGGCTTCGATTCCGGCTCGACGCTGGATTACGTCTACGAGAACGACGCGCGGGGCGTTACGCGCATTGGCCGCATCGTCGACCGCGTTTTCCTCGAAGCCATCGGCTGGCGCGGCATCCGCCAGCGCAAGCTGCATCTTGAAGAGCTGATCGGCTCCAGCCTGGCGACGCTCGAGGCCACTGGGCGGCCAGCGCACATTCTCGACATCGCCGCCGGCCACGGCCGCTATGTTCTCGATGCAATTGTGAAGAGCCCCGACCAGCCGGCGAGCGTGCGCCTGCAGGACTATTCCGACCTCAACGTCCAGCTTGGCCGCAAGCTGATTGCCGAGCGGCAATTGCCGGCGAGCATCTCGTTCCAGCGTGCGGACGCTTTCGATGCCGACATGCTCGCCGGCGCCGATCCGGCGCCCGATCTCGCCATCGTTTCCGGCCTCTATGAACTGTTCCCGGACAACGCGATGATCGGCCGCTCGCTCGGCGGGCTTGCCCACGCCATGCAGCCGGGCAGCCTGTTGCTCTACACCAACCAGCCCTGGCATCCGCAGCTCGAAATGATCGCCCGCAGCCTGACTTCGCATCGCGGCGGCCAGGCCTGGGTCATGCGCCGGCGCACGCAAGGCGAGATGGACCAGCTCGTCGAAGCCGCCGGTTTCGAGAAGCTCGATCAGCGCATCGACCAGTGGGGCATCTTCACCGTCTCGGTAGCGCGGCGCCGCTGAACAGGATGGTGTCGTCGCTTGCATCCAATGTGCGCCCTGAGCCTTATGGCCGGGTAGTCCTCAGGGCAGCCCTTTGGCTGGCCTTGCTGGCACCGTTCTTCTATCTCAGCTACGGCTTCGCCAACTGGCTGGCGTCGCGGCGCGACCACGTCGGCAGCATCGTGTTCTCCTGGGAACACAACATACCCTTCCTCGCATGGACCATCGTGCCCTACTGGTCGATCAACCTGTTCTACGGCCTGTCGCTGCTGCTCAACGACAGCAGGCAAGGGGTCGACCGCCTGGCCGGGCGTTATCTCGCCGCGCAGATCGTCGCCGTCTCCTGCTTCATCCTGTTCCCGCTCGCCGCGACGTTCGTGCGGCCGGAAACGACCGGCCTGCCAGGCTTCCTGTTTGCCGTACTTGGCGGTTTCGACAAACCGTTCAACCAGGCGCCCTCGTTGCACATCGCCCTGCTGGTGATCATCTGGGACCACTGGCGCCACCGGCTCGGCGGCCTTCTGCCGCTCTGGCATGGCTGGTGCTTCCTGATCGGCGTCTCGGTGCTGACAACCTGGCAACATCATTTCATCGACATCCCGACTGGCGCGCTGCTCGGTTTTTTCGCCCTGTGGCTGTTTCCGCGCGACGGCAAGTTGCCGTTTTCGGGCGCGCGGCCGACCAGCAATGCCAAGGCGCGCCGGCTGGCGCTGTTCTATGCGCTGGGCGCCGTCGTTGCGCTCGCCGGTGCCTGGTTCGGCGCCCTCCTTTCCGCCGTCGCGCTCTTCCTGCTCTGGCCGGCGCTGGCGCTGGCCATCGTCGCCTTCGCCTATGCCGGGGCCGGTGCAAAGGTGTTCCAGAAGAGCGCTGGAGGCCATGTGTTCCTGGCAAGCCGCGTCCTGCTTTGGCCCTACCGGCTGGGCGCCAGGGTGAATGTCGCGATATGGACGCACAAGCTCCAGCCGTTCGTAGCCGTCGTTGACGGTGTCTTTTTCGGCCGTCTTCCGACGGCAAGCGAGGCCAACGGCTTCGGCACGGTCATCGATGTTGCCGCCGAGCTTGAAAAACCGGCGGGAGCGGATTGCCGCTGGATCAGCTTTCCGATGATCGACCTGTTGCCGCCGCCCGTAACGATACGACAGCAGGCAGCCAATGCGCTGGAGAGCGCGCGCCGCGACGGTACTGTGCTGGTCTGCTGCGCGCTCGGCTTCCAGCGCAGCGCCGGCGTTGTCGCCGAGTGGCTGACGGCGACCGGCAGAGCCAAGACGCCGTCGCTTGCCCGCGAGATGCTGACGGCCACCGGCCGGCCGATCCATCTTGCCGAGGCCACGGAGCAGGCGGCGTCATGACGGGCAATGCCGACCAGGAACGCGCCGATCGCTTCGCACGCACGCTGATGCAGCAGGCCGCATGGCCGGCCGCGGTAGTGGCGGCCGCAAATAGCCTCGCGCCCCTGGCCGCGTCGGCGCGCGGCGCCTTCGAGACCTTGCCCGCGGCCATTGCTCTGTCAGTCTCGGCCGCGAGCGCGGTTGCCGTGCTGGCGCTGTCGGCGCTTCTGGTGTTCGACGCGCTATTGTTCCGGCTGATGGCCAGCCACAAGGCTGCCGGTGGTGCGGCGGTAGATGACATGCTGGGGCGCATGCGGCTGAAGCCCTCCCCGTCCACGCCACGCCCGCTCGACGACCGCATCGCCGGCAGCCGCCGCTTGCTGTTCAAGCAGCGGTTCGCCCTGGCCGTGTTCGCCGCGGCGCTTTTGACGGCAGGGTTCTGGGCGCCACTATGAACAAGCTTTCGCTCAAGACCTTCACCTTGCTGCAGACGGTAACCTCCGTCGGCCTCTCGGCGCTAGCCTGGGTGGTGACCGGGGTGCGCCCGATCTGGAACGGCAGCCTGCCCTCCGGCCGACAGCGCATCTATTTCGCCAATCACACCAGCCATGGCGACTTCATCCTGCTGTCGGCCTGCCTGAGCGAGAAGGAGCGCGCGATCACCCATGCGGTTGCGGCCGGCGAGTACTGGGGAAAGTCGCGGCTGCGCCGCTTCATCGCCAAGGACATGCTGTCGTCCGTGCTCATTAACCGGCAATGGACGACGCCTGAAGAAAACCCGATCGAGATCATGCTGTCGGTTCTCGACCAGGGCCATTCGCTGATCCTGTTTCCCGAGGGCACCCGCAACATGACCGGGGGGCCGCTGCTGGCCTTCCGCTCCGGGCTCTACAATCTGTCGATGGCGCGGCCGGAGGTCGAGCTCATTCCGTGCTGGATCGAGAACATGTCGCGTGTGCTGCCCAAGGGCCAGTTCCTGCCGGTGCCGCTGCTGTGCCGCGTCGTCTTCGGCCCACCGGTGGCGGTGGCCCCGGGCGAAGAACGCCGCGCCTTTCTCGAGCGCGCCCACGCCACGCTCCTGGCGCTCAACCCGCGTCCCGAGCGAGGCGATTGATGCGCCACGAAATCTCCATCCTGATCCTCGGCCTGCTGGCGGTGCTGACCACTGCCAGCATTGTCGCAGCCATACTCTCGGTGCGGGCGCCAAAGCCGCTCAGCTCGACGCTGGTCAATCTCACCCAGCGCATCAACGCCTGGTGGGTGATGGTGGCGTTGTTGACGGTCGCCTTCTTTTTCGGCCGCTACGGCATGACAATCCTGTTCGCACTGATTTCCTTCGCGGCGCTGCGCGAATTCGTGACGCTGACGCACACCAGCCGCAGCGACCATTGGGTGCTGCTCGGCATGTTCGGCATCATCATTCCCTTTCAGTACTGGCTGGTATGGACCGCCTGGTACGGGCTCTTCGTCATCTTCATTCCGGTCTACTGCTTCCTGTTGATGCCGGCCATCACCGCGCTGCATGGCGATACCGAACGCTTCCTCGAGCGGATCGCCGCGCAGCAATGGGCGGTGATGATCTCGGTCTATTGCGTCAGCCATGTTCCGGCGCTGCTGACACTCGACGTGCCGGGTTTCGAAGGCCGCACCCTGTTGCTGATCGCCTTCCTGATCATCGTCGTGCAAGGCAGCGACGTGCTGCAGTACATCTTCGGCAAGCTCTTCGGAAAACACCGGTTTTCGCCGAACGTCTCGCCGTCGAAAACCTGGGAAGGCCTGGTCGGCGGGCTGGTGTCCGCGAGCCTGCTCGGTGCGCTATTGTCGTTCGTGACGCCGTTCTCGCCGCTGCAAGCGGCGGGAGTGGCCTTCGTCGCCTGCTCGATGGGTTTTCTGGGCGGGCTGGTCGCCTCGGCCATCAAGCGCGACCAGGGCGTCAAGGACTGGGGCCATCTGATCGAAGGCCATGGCGGCATGATGGACCGTACCGACAGCCTGGTCTTCGCGGCTCCGATCTTCTTTCACATCGTGCGCTATTTCTGGACGGTGTGAGCCGGCGGACCTTGACTGCCGGAGAAAGCCGCCGGCCTCGCGCCAACGGAGGCGGCCAGCGGCTCGCCGACAATTGTCGTGCGAATTGCGCTAATGCCGGCCGCTGGCGGCATTGGGCGTTCATCGCGACGCGCCGGGCGGCAGGCCTGCTACAATTCCAGGTTCCAGTTCTGGCCGACCAGATTCTTGCCGAAAGAGTGATGGCGCTCTTCGTCGGTGAGCTTGAAGCCTGCCGCCTCGTAGATGCGGCGTGCCGAAACCAGAATGTCGTTGGTCCACAAGGTCAGCGTCTTGTAGCCCTTGGCGCGGGCAAAGCCGACGCATTCCTCGACCAACCGCTTGCCGATGCCAAGGCCCCGCGCCGAATGTTCGACATAGAGCAGGCGCAGCTTTGCCACCTCGTCCGACTTGCGCACGAGGAAGACCGAGCCGACGACCTCGCCTTCCCGCTCGGCGATCCAGCTGCGTTCCCATTTGGGGTCGAAGGACTTTACGAATGCGGCGAGAATTTCGGCGACCAGCGCCTCATAGGTCTCGTCCCAACCATAGTCCTGGGCATAGATGAGGCCCTGGCGATGCGTGATCCAGCCGATGTCGCCGACCTGCAAAGGCCGCAACAGATAGGGAACCTTTGGCTCCGCCTTGTCGCCGAGCAGGCGTTGCACCGTGCCCATCGCCTTGACCAGCCTGTCCTGTTCGGCCACCGGAAGCTTGTCCAGCAAGGCCTGAACCTGGTCGTGCGAATCCCGGTTCAGCGGCGCGAAAGCCTTTCGGCCGGCCGCCGTCAGCGCGATCGAGGAGCGCCGCGCATCGGCTTCCGTCGCCTCGCGCTCGACCAGGCCACGCTCCTCGAACTTCTTCAGGAGACGGCTGAGATAGCCGGGGTCGAGCGCGAGGTCGCGCACCAGATCACTGGCGACAAGTCCGTCGCGATGCGCGAGTTCGTAGAGCACGCGCGCCTCGGTCAGCGAGAAAGAGCTCTTCAGCAAGCCTTCGTCGAGCAGCCCAATCTGGCGAGTGTAGAAGCGGTTGAAGGCCCGCACCGCGTCGATCCGTTCCTTGCCTGGCGGATGGTGAATGGTCATTGGCGTTCCTCCTGTCCGGAAGAGGATCAATGATTTATTTGACTTAGTCAAGTAACTGTCGCGGACCGCAAGCTCGAAGCTTGATCCTTTAAAGGCAGGGAAATGCGGAGAACGCTCGCCAAGCGCAGGCTCAGCCCATCGGCAATGCAGGCCAGCGATCGACAACGCGGCCGGCCGAGAACACCGCGATCGAGCCGAAATGCTGCAGCACCGCCTCGCTCTGCGTCGGCCGCAGGAAGGCGTAGTCGCCGGGCCTGACGGTCGCATCCACGGGCAGCCCCATGAATTGCTGGTTGGAGGACAGGCCAAGCAGGGCGTTGGGCTTCATGCCTTCGGGAAATGCCGGTTCAGCCATCCACTTGCCGCCATAGAGATAGCAGCCCTTGCGCGGGAACCGGCCGAGCGCCTGCAGCAGGCGGGTGACGGCCGGCGGGCCCGGCAGCATCGGCTCGACCACTTTCAGGATCGGCGTCGCGATGAAAGCCGCCGGCTGGAAGCCGTCAAGGCCGGGCGTGTCGAAATCACTGGGCAGCACGAAAGCCGAGCCCATCGACACTTCGTTGGCCACGCCGCGACGATGAAGCAGTGCGGTCTTGCTGCCGCCGATGTTCAAAATGTTCCGCTGACCGGCGGCGAGGCAGGCGACGAAGGCGGCGGCCCGCTCCGACGCTTGTCCCAACGCCTTGGCCGGCCCGCCGAACAGGCCGGGAATGTGCGGCGCGTGCGCCTCGTAGGCCATTACGCCTTCGCAACGCAGCCGTTCGTGGGCCGGCAGCGCGTTCAACGCTTTCGACAAGGCCTCGGGATCGGCGAACCCGCCGCGATGCAGCCCGACATCGATCTCGAAAGCGATGCGCAGTTCGACGCCGAGTTCTGCCGCAAGCGCACCGTATTCCGCCAGCCTCTGCTCACTGTCGATCAGCCAACAGATACGCGACCAGTCGGCGGCATCCTTCGACAGCACAGCCCTTGCCGCTTCGACCGGCATCGGCTTGCCGTACAGGAGATCGGCATCGGGAAACGCTTTGAGCACCGCCTCGCTGATTGGTGGGTGGAAGGTCATGAACCGATTTGTACCAAGCGCCTTGCCGAGGTGCGAAAGCAGCGGCAGGCAGGCTAGCGACTTGTCGACCAGCCGCACGGCAAGGCCGGGGTCAAGCCTCTCCTTCACCAGGGCAACGTTGCGATCCAGCCTGTCGCGATCGAGGACCAGACACGGCTGGAAGATACCGGCTGTTCTCAACGCATCCGAAAGAGCGGCGAAATAGGCGCTCATCGTTCGATGCCGAACAGGCTGGCCATATAGGGCGAGACGAAGCGATTTTGCGGGTCGATATCGCGGCGCACCGCCATCGCGTCGTCCCAGCGCGGGTAGAGCTTTTTCAGGTCCGCCGCTTTCAGGCTGTGCATCTTGCCCCAATGCGGCCGGCCGCCATATCTGCGAAAGATCGGCTCGGCCGCGCGCATGAACGGCAATGGATCGTTCGCCGCATCATGGTGGATGGCGATCGAACAGGTAAGCCTGTCGTAGAAGGGCGAAAGCCAGAATTGATCGGGCGCGACCGAGCGCACCTCCATCGGAAAATAGACCTCGGGAAAATGCTTCTCGGTCAGTTCGATGATCTCGGCCAGCGCCTTCGGCCCCTCCTCGAACGGGAGGTGATATTCCATCTCGTTGAACCTGGTCTGCCGATCGCTGGCATAGACGTTCAGCCAGTCCTGCACATAATCCTCGGCCGAAACCTTGGCGACGGCGCCCAGGATCAGCCGGCGGCGTAGCGACGGCAGCCAGGCGAGCCCGGTGCGCAACCGGCGCAGCGTCCTCAAACCGGCCTCGTCCGCCTCCGGCGGCCGCGCGGTGGGTGCGGCGTCGCTCAAGTCGCTTGCGATGAACTGCGCGTAACCGGAAAACGGAATGTAGTAGAACTCGGCCGACCGGTGCGCGGCCATCATCGTCTCGAAATCGCGCAGCATGTCGGCGATCGGCAGCACCCATTTGCGTCGGCGCAACCGGTAGGTCGCGATGTTGTTCAACGTCACTTCGCTGAGCACGCCGAAGGCACCGAGCGCGACGCCGGTGGCGCGGATCATGTCCTGATCGGCGACTCGGGTGAACTCGCGCAATTTGCCGAGCCCGTCGACGACCTGCACCGCTTCCAGTTGCGTGTGATAGGCGCCGAGCGTCGGTCCCGAGCCGTGCGTGGCGGTGCCCAGCGCACCGCCGACCGCCTGGCGGTCGATGTCGCCCATGTTCGGCAGGCCCTGGCCGATGTCTTGCAGCATGCGCATGAGCGGGCCAAGCCGCGTCCCTGCCCGTACGCGCGCCTGATGTTTTTCGGCGTCGTGCGAGACCAATCCCTGGAGCTTCTCCAGCGACAGGATCGTGCCTTGCGATTTCACCAGCGGCGTAAAGGAATGGCCGGCGCCAACGACGCGCAGCGGGCCGGGTGCCGTACGAACCAGATCGCCGAGTTCGCCAGCGTCGGCGGGGCTGGCGATCAGCCGCGGTTCGGCGGTGACGTAGCCCGACCAGTTGCTCCAGGTGTTCGACATTCTTCCAGGCTCAGGCTTTTCGTTGGATCGTGATCTCTTCCGAAAACCGGTTTCCACTTTTCGGGGTCATGGTCTGGCGCGGCGGTGCCGCGACGCGAGGATGAACAGACCGAGCAGCGCCACGCTGGCAACGGCACTGGCGGCGGCGAATTCCGGCACCGGCCGAAAATCCCCGCCGTCGATAAGCAGCGACGCCGCGATCGGTCCGATTGCCAGGCCAAAAAGCTGGGCGGCCGGCACCAGAAGCACGGCCGTGCGCGTCTCGTCTGCGGTGATCGCCAGCCTGATCTGATAAGGCACGATGAACAAGAGAATGAAGCCCATGACCAAAGCGGCGGCCCAGAATGTGGTGAGGCCGGGACCACTGGCAAGAACCAGCGAGCTTGAGAGCGCGACCGCACCGATTGCCGTGATGGCGAGGCGATAATCGATGCGCGCCTCGAACATTGTCGCCGTCATCGCGCCCAGAACCTGCGCCGCAAGGCTGGCCGAGACGATCAGGCCGACAGTGCGCCCATCGATGCCGAACTGGGCGCCAAGCGGCTCCAAAAATGCCCAGACCGCGCCGAAGAACATGAAATAGCAGAAGACCGACAACAGTGCGGCGATCGAGGGAACCGTCAGCACATTGGCCAGATTTTCTTCCTTGGGCAGATCGGCGTAGTCGCCGGGAACGAGAAAGGCGACCGCCAGCGACGCCACGCAAACGGCAGCGAGAACGATGAAGCCGCCGCTCGAACCTGCGGCCGGGATGACGTAGAGCGCCAGCAGTAGCGCCAGGGCGCATTGCGCAAGCGTCTGCATGGTGACGAAGTAGCCACCAATACGCTCGGCGCGGCGCGAACGCGCGATGAGTTCGGTGGCGACCGCGACAAGGCCACCCTCGGCGAGCCCCGCCAGGACGCGGGCCGAAATCAGCATCTGGGGCGTATCGGCGTAGGCCGTCCACCAATTGGCCGCCGCCAGCAGGACCAGAAGGACGGCGCTTTTCCAACGCATGTTGCGGGCCGACAGCAGCATCGCCACGACGGCCGAACCGATGGCGATGGCGATCATCTCGGCGGTGGCGACCAGCGCCAGTTCGTCGCCGGTGACATGACCCTCGGTGTAAAACGCGCCGAGCAGCACGGGTTGCAGCCCGAGAATGAGCAGGCCGACCGAACCGATCCACAACGCCGAGGCAAGCTGCGCGCCCGTCGGATTGCCGACCAGCCAGTCGCCGTTCTCCGCCTGTTTCGCATTCGTCGACCTCAAACGCGCCTCCCCAACGTCCTTGCCGCGCCGCAAAAAAACTGACAATCTGTCAGCATTTCTGGAAACTGATAGTTAATCATGTTTGTTGTCAACCAGAAATTTGGAACCCTCGCGAGAGATCGGGCGCATGAAAGAAGCAAGGCGAACGGCGACCGAGCCCAGGCGCAGACCCAAGCAGGAGCGCAGCCGCGAGCGCATCGACGCCATCTTGTCGACGACGATGCGGCTGATCGGCGAGAAAGGCATCGACGCCGTCACGATGAAGGAGGTCGGCATGCTGGCCGGTGGGCCTATCGCCACCGTCTACCATTACTTTCCCAGCAAGTCGGCGATCCTGGCGATGCTCTATGAGCGCTTTTCAGAGGTCAGCCGCGCACGATTGATTGCGATCATCGCGGACATCCGCGAAGCGAAGGACGTGATCGTGGCCGCCGACCGGCTGCTTGACGACTATCACAGCCGTGTCGCCGGCGATCCTGCCATCCAGGATCTACAGAATGCCATCCAGGCCGACAAGGCACTCAAGAATCTCGACATCGCCGAGACCAGACACCAGGCAAAATTGTTCTGCGACCATGTCACGGTCTTGCTCGATCCGCACAAGCGCGAACAGTTCGAACGCATGGTTCTGCTGATCTTCCAGCTCGCCGGCAGCGTGGTGCGTCTGGCGCTAGCGGAGGGCGAAGCGGAAAGCCGCCGGACCATCGAGGATTATCGGTCGATCATCCACACCCAGTTGCGGCAGTTTCTGTAGAGAAGTTCACCCGTTTCACGGAAACAGCGAACCGCTCCATCTCCTTGTTTTGACGCAATTGCCAAGGGAAAGCGCTGTGCGCTTTCCCGGGAAAACCGCTTCGCGCGCGGCCCTTGCCGCGAGCAGCGGATGGAGCATGGCCTCCATCGGTACCATCGACGTCTATGCGGGTTCGGCAACGACTTATTGCTTCGCGACGCTGGCCATGCTGATAGACGAGGCGGGCAGTTGGTTCGACAATGTGCGCTTCGTGCCGAGCGGCTCCTACCCGCTGGCGGAACGATGCCCGCTTCTGGTGCTTGGATCGCCAAAACGCAGGTAAGCTCATTGTCCTGCGCGGCGCGGCTTCGATCGAGCAAATCATCGCGCCGAGCGCCTTGACTCTCACAGGCCGGCGGCCTATTTCAGCGCCACGTTAGCACTCACCACTCGTGAGTGCTAATTGCATGTCCGGCGTCGCCGGACGGAGGAACTGTTCTCACCGTTCTCATCGAGGAAGAAAAAATGGCAAAGTCGAAGTTCCGCCCGCTTCATGACCGCGTGGTCGTTCGCCGGGTCGAATCCGAATCCAAGACCGCCGGCGGGATCATCATCCCCGACACGGCGAAGGAAAAGCCGCAGGAAGGCGAGATCATCGCCGTCGGCTCCGGCGCTCGTGACGAAGCTGGCAAGCTCGTTCCGCTGGACGTCAAGGCCGGCGACCGCATCCTGTTCGGCAAGTGGTCGGGCACCGAAGTCAAGCTCAATGGCGAAGACCTTCTGATCATGAAGGAATCCGACATCATGGGCATCATCGGCTGAATATCGGCCTCACCATCCTTTAAATCTTCGGGCTTACCCCAAGCCCCTGCCAGGAGTTAAAACATGGCTGCCAAAGACGTAAAATTCTCCCGTGACGCCCGCGAACGCATGCTGCGCGGCGTCAACATCCTCGCCGACGCGGTGAAGGTCACGCTCGGCCCCAAGGGCCGCAACGTCGTCATCGACAAGTCGTTCGGCGCTCCGCGCATCACCAAGGACGGCGTCACCGTCGCCAAGGAAATCGAGCTTGAGGACAAGTTCGAGAACATGGGCGCGCAGATGGTCCGCGAAGTCGCTTCGAAGACCAACGACATCGCCGGCGACGGCACCACGACCGCGACAGTGCTGGCACAGTCGATCGTCCAGGAAGGCCACAAGGCCGTTGCCGCAGGCATGAACCCGATGGACCTGAAGCGCGGCATCGACCTCGCCGTCATCGAAGTCGTCGCGGCGCTCGGCAAGGCTGCCAAGAAGATCAAGACCTCCGAGGAAGTTGCCCAGGTCGGCACGATCTCGGCCAATGGCGACGAATCGGTCGGCAAGATGATCGCGGAAGCGATGCAGAAGGTCGGCAACGAGGGCGTCATCACGGTTGAGGAAGCCAAGACCGCCGAGACCGAACTCGAAGTCGTCGAAGGCATGCAGTTCGACCGCGGCTATCTCTCGCCCTACTTCGTCACCAACGCCGACAAGATGGTTGCCGAGCTCGAGGACGTCTACATTCTCCTCCATGAGAAGAAGCTCTCCAATCTGCAGGCCATGCTGCCGGTTCTCGAAGCCGTCGTGCAGACCTCGAAGCCGCTGCTCATCATCTCGGAAGACGTCGAAGGCGAGGCTCTGGCCACGCTGGTCGTCAACAAGCTGCGTGGTGGCCTGAAGATCGCCGCCGTCAAGGCGCCGGGCTTCGGTGATCGCCGCAAGGCCATGCTGGAAGACATCGCCATCCTCACCGGTGGCCAGGTCATCTCGGAAGACCTCGGCATCAAGCTCGAGAACGTCGGCCTCAACATGCTCGGCCGCGCCAAGAAGGTGTCGATCTCCAAGGAGAACACCACCATCGTCGACGGCGCCGGCAAGAAGGCCGAGATCCAGGGCCGCGTCGCCCAGATCAAGCAGCAGATCGAGGAGACCACCTCGGACTACGACAAGGAGAAGCTGCAGGAACGTCTCGCGAAGCTCGCGGGCGGCGTTGCGGTGATCCGCGTCGGCGGTGCGACGGAAGTCGAAGTCAAGGAAAAGAAGGATCGCGTCGATGACGCCCTCAACGCGACCCGCGCGGCCGTCGAAGAAGGCATCGTTGCAGGCGGCGGCGTCGCCCTGCTGCGCGCTTCGGCCAACATCAAGGCCACCGGCGTCAATGCCGACCAGGCCGCCGGCATCAACATCGTTCGTCGTGCGCTGCAGGCTCCGGCCCGCCAGATCGCGGCCAACGCCGGTGCGGAAGCATCGATCGTTGCCGGCAAGATCCTTGAGAACAAGGGCGCGACCTTCGGCTACAACGCCCAGACCGGCGACTATGGCGACATGATCGCCATGGGCATCGTGGATCCGGTCAAGGTCGTTCGCACGGCTCTCCAGGACGCGGCCTCGGTCGCCGGCCTGCTCGTCACCACCGAAGCCATGATCGCGGAGGCTCCGAAGAAGGAGTCGGCTGGCGGCGGCATGCCTGGCGGCATGGGCGGCGGCGGCATGGGTGGAATGGGCGGTATGGATTTCTAATCCACGCTCCATCAGCCTTCAAATACCGAAAGGGCGCCGAAAGGCGCCCTTTTGCGTTTGAGGCCGCAGTCGTGGCTCGCTGCGCAGGGAGTTTGACGATCACTTCTCTGCCCCTCGGTTCTTGCCCTAACCGCCCGTGCTCACCCCGCGTACTCTCACCGCTTCGCTTTCCGCAATGACGGTATCCATCAGCAGGTCATCTGCCATAAAAGCGTGCAAATGACTTTCTCTTGTGCAGTTCACGAGCGAAATCAGTGGCTTCCATAAGCCTTTGCAATGGATTTGTCGGACAATATTTTTTAAGACATTCGCGACTACTAATGAGCGAGAGCCCGGCTGGGCCGCTCTAAAGTGTGTCAGGTCAACACCGATGCAATTCTTGCGACGATTTTTGCGGAACCGAGACGGCAACGTGCTGATCACCGCGGCACTGGTAATGCCGATGCTGATCGGCATGGCCGCCCTGGTGACCGAATATGGCGGCGCGCTGGTCGAGCGTGTCGACAATCAGCGCATCGCCGACCTGTCGGCCTATGCAGGTGCCCTCGCCTACAATGCGAACAAGTCCACCAATCAGATGACCGCCACCGCCGTCAGCGTGGCGGTGCTCAACGGCGTTCCGGCCGCCAATGTGCAGGTCAGCCTTGTCGCCTCCCCGAAAACGGCCGGCGTCAACGCCGTTTCGGTGTCGATCAATACCTACAAGACCCTGCTTCTGGCACGCGTCTTGAGCGATCGCGAGCAATTGCAGATTTACGCCAGTTCGGTGGCCGAGCTTGGCGCGCAGCCGCAGACACCCGGATGCATGCTTGCGCTTGACGGCACACAGACCGGCATAACGCTGAGCGGCGGCACCGCGATCGCCGCGCAGAAATGCACGGTATCCTCGAACAACACGGTGACCATCCCTTGCGGCACCAGCATTTCGGCACTCGGCGTCAACTACAACTCCGCCGCGGCCCCAAGCCAGCCTTGCAACGGCATCACCGGCCCCAACGGCGCGGCGGCGGTGATCACCAAGAAATCGACCGCCGATCCGCTGGCCGGCAATGCCGCGGTCGCCGCCGCCGGCGCCCGCATTGCCACAGTGGCCGCGCTTTCGACGACGTCCGCGCCGGCGGCGCCGACAACCCTCGTTGGCAACAGCATCGACTTCGGCTGGAACCCAGGCTCCACCAAAAGCCAAGCGACCGTACTCGGCTGCACCGCCACCTGGGCATCGTCATCATCGACCTGGATGCTGGATTGCGGCAGCAAGACAACCGTCAACCTGGGCACCATCACCATCGGCGGCGGTATCAACGTCAACTTCGCCACAGGTGGCGCGGCAACCACGGTTTACAACATTGCCGGTGACCTGACGACGAGCGCCACGACCAATTTCGGCCCCGGCACCTACAATTTCGCCAAGACGCTCACCACTACGGGAAGCACGACTTTCGGAGCCGGCACTTTCAATTTCGGCAACCAAGTGACCACCGCCGGAACCACCACATTCGGCGCCGGCACTTTCAACTTCACCAAGGGACTGACGACCAGCTACGGCACCACGACGTTCGGCGCCGGCACGTTCAAGATCGGCATCAGCGACAATAGTTGCGGCGGCATCGCGCGCGTCAGCCTCTGCAACAGCGGCACCTTGACCTTCGGCGGGCCGAGCCCTTTCGAGCTGCCCGGCGGATTCAACAACACCGGCGGCGCCACGCTCACCTTCGGCTCGGGAACATCCAACAGCTACAAAATCGGCCCAGGCAGCAATGGCGACGCCATCACGCTCGGCGGCGGTTCCAGGACTATCATGGCCGACGCAACCAGTTCGGGCGTGTTCCAGGTGGTCGGCAATGTGAATGGCGGCGGGGGCGGCAGCTGCTTCGTCATACCGGCCACGGCGCAGCACGACATCGCCGGCAATTTCATCGGCTCGGGCGCTATCCTGCTGGGCGCCGGCGTCTACACGGTCGACGGCTATTTCGCGCTCGGCGGCAATGGCGGCGGCAGCGCCGTTTGCAATGGCAGCACGTTCAGCATCAGCGGCACCAATGTGACGCTGGTGCTGTCAGGCAAGGCCAAATCGAACTCGGGAAGTTGCAACGGCTATGTCTTCTGCGTCGCGGCCGGCTACAGCAACATCGTACTCACCGCACCGCAGTCGGGCGCCACCGCCAAGCTCGCAGTGATCGGGCCGATCTCAAGCTCGAACACTGCCGGCGCCACCTTCGCCGAGGGCGGCTCCAACGCCCAGATCTCCGGCGCCTTCTATTTCCCCTACGGCCCGATCGTCATGAATGGCGGCTCCAGTGTGCTGGGCTCGCCATCCGATTCAAGCAAGTGCCTGCAGATGATCGGCTCGCTCATCACGCTGTCGGGTGGCACGGCCGCTGCATCGGAATGCATCGCCGCCTCGAGCACCAGCGCCAGCAGCAAGGTGAGCCTCGTACAATGAGAACTCCGTTTCGCTTCGATCGCTACATGTCCACCATTCGGCATTCTTCATTCATCGACTTCCTGAGGCGCGAGAAGACAGGTGTCTCGGCGGTCGAATTCGCGCTGGTCAGCCCGGTCCTGCTGCTCATCCTTGCCGGGACCGTCGATATCGGTGGTTCGCTGAAAGCAAAATTCGAACTGAGCTCGGCAGTCTCGGCCGGCTCGAACTACGCCTTGCTCAATGGCGACAAGGTCAATTCCTCGGGAGGCAGCGCGCTGGCCGGCAACATCGCCACTGTGGTCACGAGCGGACTGGGCGGCAATGGCGGCAACATTCAGGTCGTCATCAACAACGGCCCGGCTCTCGCGTACGCCGCCAGCACATCCACCGCGACCCAAACTGGCACTGCCGCCAACGCCGACCTCTGCTATTGTCCGGGCAATTCGGGGGCGGTGGTCTGGAGCACGCCGGTAACGTGTGGCAGCATCTGTCCTGCTGGCGGGATCGCGGGGAAATTCGTGACGATCTCGGCGAGCAAGCCTTACGCGCCGCTTTTCGGCGGTTTCGGTATCGTCAACGACGGCAACATCACCGTCCAGTCGGCGGTGCAGCCGCAATGAGGCACGGCCGGTCATTCCTGAGCGACAGATCCGGCGCCAACGCCGTCGAGTTCGCACTTCTGTCGGTGCCGTTGCTGATGGTGCTGATGGGCACCTTCGAGTTTGGCCGCATGTATTGGGCGCAGCATGTACTGGATGAAATCGCCGCGGCAGGAGCACGCTGCGTCGGCGTGCTGCAGAGCGGATGCACGCAAAACGGGGTCTACAACGCCACCACTGCGACGAGCTACATCAGCAACAGGGCAGCAGGCGACGGCATCGTCCTGAGCAGCGCCAACATCGCCGTCAACAACAACACCACCTGTTCGGGCTTGTCAGGCTTTTCGAGCGTCCGGGTTTCCTACACGTTCGCGACCGTGATGCCGGCTTTCCTCGCTTCCCTGGCAAATGGCCCAAACCTCAGCGCTCAGGCGTGCTTCCCTAACCAAGGCGCCTAAAGCGGATTGTCACTTCACGGAAACGCCCTCCGCGCGGCGTCCACGTCGTTTCGTTTTTGTCGCTCCTCAGACTGCGGCACGATGGGCTACGTCAAGGGCCAGGCGGCCTTGCGCTAATCCATATTGACGCCCGAGGACGCCCGACCGTAGTCATATTAGCTACCCCTAAATATGCCGATCTCTGCTAGAATCGAGCGCGATCGCCATTCGACGATCGAGAAAAGACCACTAGGGAGGACCCGTGTGATGAACATCAGAACCGCCTGCGTTGGAGCACTCGCATTGGCTGTCTTCAGCGGCACGGCGTTTGCCGGGGCGCTCGACTCGCCCAAGATGATGCAACCGTTCTTCACCGATTCGAGCATGAAGACGATGAAATCCGACGATGAAATGAAGGCCGCCTGGGCAGCGATGTCCAAGGACGATCAGGCCATGATGATGAAGGAATGCCAGGACGCCGCGATGAGCAAACCATACGCGCCGTTCTGCGAAAAATTGAAGGCTCTCGGTGGCGCAAACAAATGATTGCCGGCTCGCCCCGGCGTTGAAGAGCGGATGAAGGCGAGCCCTGGGCTCGCCTTCTGACTATCCGGGCAGGGATTTTGCGCGGAGACGACAGGACCCGCGAACCGCCCTGTCTCTTCGTTTCTACGCAACTCCAGACGGAAAACCGTTTCACACTTTTCCTGGAGTTGCTCTACCGATCCGCCAGCGCCAGCTTCGCACCGAGCATGACGAAGGCTCCGGCGAAGGTCCGGCGCATCCAGGTCAGCACTTTTGGCCGCGAGGCGACATGGCTGCGGATCGAAGCTGCGAACACGCCATAGCCGACGAACACCACGAAGGTCACAAGCATGAAGACGGAGCTGAGCTCCAGCATCTTCGAAAGCGCGTTGGGTTCGGTGGTGCTGACGAATTGCGGCAGGAAGGCGAAGAAGAAGATCGACAGTTTCGGATTGAGCACGTTGACGAGGATGCCGGTGGCGATCACCTTGCCGGCCGAGCGCGGCGCGACATTGTCCTCGACGCTCAGCCCGCCTTTCTCCTTCAACGTGTTCCAGGCCATGTAGAGCAAATAGGCGACGCCGAGATATTTCAGCGTTTCGAAGGCGAGCGCGCTGGTGTGCAGGAGAGCGGCAAGGCCGGTAATGGCGGCAGCCATGTGCGGGATGATGCCGAGCGTGCATCCGAAGGCGGCAATGATCGACGCCCGAGCCCCGCGCGAAAGCCCGGCGCTCAGCGTGTAGAGAACGCCGGTGCCTGGCGAAGCCACGACGATCAGCGACGTCAACAGAAATTCGATGCTCACGATGGTTTCCTCCGGCGCCCTGCCCCGTTGCAGCGTAGCCAGCAAGGAGGGCGCGCGCAAGCCGCGGTCAGTCGTCGCTAGGAGATAGGCAATCCGAGCGCCGCGCGCGCCGTCAGGCACTCGTCGTCGCCAGGCATGCAGGCACGGCAGACATCCGGGCGCAGTTCATAGATGCCACAGGCGGTCGCCTTGCCGACCTCGCCCGACAAGGCCGAGCAGCGCACGCCGTCACAGCGCATGCCGGACAGGTCGGCCGCTACATATTTTTCCGGGATGCGGTCAAGTTGCGCGTCATCCTCGGTGGAAAAGCGCGGCCACTCTGCCGAATAGGAGCAGCAGGCGCCGCAGCTCTGGCAGTCGAAGGCAGGCACCAGCAAGCCGGGCGGCGCCGGCGCGGCAAGGTTGCGATCGACGTCTTGCGGCAAGGCGCTATTTCTTCTTCCTGGTGTTGCCCTTTGGCGAATCCAGCGGCGACTTGAACAGATCGGTCGCAGCCTCGGCGGCTTCGCCGGTTTTCGGCTCGGCAGCCGGCTTGACCGGCTTTGCAGCGACGGCCGGCGCCGACGGCTGGTCCTTGGCGGAGAATTTTATGGCCATGTCAGTCCTCGTCGGCGAAACGCGATGATGGCGCCCGCGGGTTGCGCAAGCGGCCGATCAACGCCGACACCGCCGTGATGTTCATTTCCTCCGGCGACCAGTTTTTTGTCGCCTCGATGTGATGCGACGCCAGTTCGCGATGCGTGCTGCCGCTATAGGCGGCATCCTGGTAGGTCACCCGCTCGTGGGTCTTGGCGTCTTCCCGGACATATTCGATCAGGTAGTTCGGGCATTCGGCGCGACCGCGCACGCCAAGCCGGACCTGGGCATCGCCATGGGCGCGTTTGCAGCGCTCCAATTTTTCCAGCACGCGCCGGACATATTCGACCGGCTTGTCGAGGCCATCGACCACGTCGGCGATGGTCGAGTCGGCGGCGATCGTCTTCGCGGGTACGCGCTTGGTGGCCATCAGCGTTTGCCCGCCCGCTTCGGCTGGCCAGCCTGAGCAGCAGCGGCCGCCAGCTCGTCGGCTTCCTTTTCCAGGCGCAGTTCGCGCAGCCGGGCAGTCTTTGCCTCGCGGGCCCGACTGACGGCATCCTGTTCGGACACGATGCGGTTCAACGACATGGACTGGGTCCTGGTCTTGCTGAAAATGGACTCGGCCTGATCGCGAGATGTCTTCGAAGTGGCGGTCAAAATCTTTCTCCTGTCCGCAGCGTGATGCAGGAAGGCCGGTCTTCGGCCGAAATCACGCACAAATAAATATGGTTGCCGGTACGAATTGCCCGCCCGACTAACGGCGCGGCGCTCATTCGACCTGTTAGACCGTCCTTAGCACGTCCGAAGGCGCGTGCGGCGTTCTAATTGAGCGTCCAAACGAAAAAGGCCAGGCATGGCCTGACCTTTCGTTGGAGTATCGGGCGTACGGGACGCTCGATGACGCTCCCAGAATTCGCCGTTCACCGGTGCCGGTACATCCGTGGTCACCGGGAAGGCTGAATTCCGAGTTAGGCCGCCTTCAACTGGTCGGCGGACATCTTGCCCGACTTGTTGTCGCGGACCATCTCGTAGCCGAGCTTCTGACCCTCGACGATGTCACGCATGCCGGCGCGCTCTACGGCCGAGATGTGGACGAAAACGTCGGCCGAGCCGTCGTCAGGCTGAATAAAACCAAAACCTTTGGTGGCGTTGAACCATTTAACTGTGCCGGTGCTCATGACGAACCCTTTCCATGGCAAATATTCGTTCGTCGTCATGCGGATGCACGACGCCGTTTGTCTCGATTTTTGATGTGGGAAGTTCGTCAAAGGCGCGCTGCAAAGCGCGGATAACAAAAGTCAGTCAAACAAATATCGACGACTTTCTTCTACGCCTGTTTTGGAAGCATGTCAAATCTTGCCTCGCCGGGGTAGTGGGTCAGTTTGAAATTTGACGCATCATGATCGCGCAGCTCGCCATGCCGCAGAGAACCCACGATCCAATACATACATATCCAAGTCAGCATCGTGAAAGTACCAGCCACCTGGATCGGGAACGGCACCCTTATGATGAATGGCCATGGTCACATTGGCGAGCGTGGACGCAAGAAAATTCTCGGCGTCTGATCCGTTAATTTGCATAGCCCTGTGAAGCAAATCAGAGCGTGGCACGACCCTCCGCGACGCTAGATAGTCAATGAGCGGTGCCGCCTTCCGGAATGGGAACACAAGGCCAGGTTTGCCTAGCCTGGCGATCGAATCTTGGACATCTGTGCTCCAATCAACCAGTTTCACCACCATCATGTTCCCCCACGCGCATGTTGTATGGTCCACGCTTGCTCCGGCTTAGGCGCAACGGCGGCCATCTTCTCGCAAAGATCGTCCATCGACCAAAGCGCCTGGAAAGGCCGGCGGCCATCGCTGGGACACCTTCCGCGTCTTGTGAACGCGAACGAAGTTGTACCAGACGCAATACAGGGCAACCATATGGACGTGGTTTTCGAATTACGGTGACAGCGCGCTATTTTCTCTTCGCCGCCTGTACGAGCAGGGCGGGTGAAGCGGTTAATCTTGGCAGATGAGAGCTGTGCGAATATGGCAAGAAGCGCGCTGTCACTCGTAGAATTCGAAGCCGCACTCGTCGGGTCTCAACCAATCTGAAACCGCAAACATGCTCCATATTGCCCTAACTCAATTGTCTCAAAACAGGGGCAGTCCAGTCGGGAAAACATAGAAAAGAGTGCACTGTCACCGTAATTCAATCGGTTTTCTTTCACCGCCTTCGACAAAGACAAACCGGTCATGCAGCCGCCTTCCTGAATAGGTCGTCCGGTTGCGATTCTTCGATGACACGACCCGGAGAGAGAAGCCCTAGTTTCGACCCTAGTGCGCCTCTATCTCTAACAACCGCAATAAGCCTTGGAGGCTTATCCAGCGCTGCCAAATCATGAAATGCAGTTGAGGCTCGATACACTGAGTTCGCGTGGTTGCTCACCGCTTGGAAAACAGCCGTATGACCATTGACCGCAACGACCGCCGAAACTTCCCATGCGTTCGTTGACGCGCCAATGATCGTCTTACCTTCGTCAACCTTATCGAAACCGAATACCCTGACCAATCGCTCGTTCAATTCATTGGCGAGTTGTTCGTCATCCTCATCGAAAATGCGTTGGCAGATATGATCCGCCACGCGCCAGGATGACTCTGCAACGTCCAGAATTGCCCGGTGAAGATCGTCAATCGGCGTCTCTATATAGAGCACGCGGTCTCCCACAGTTACGCCCGTGCTTTCGGCAACCTTATTGGCCGTTCGCTTGAACGATTTTGCGGCGTTCAGATCTTCAACTTCCCGATAAGCGAAACCGGAATCGCTCACGCGCACCCCGTTCGCTATCTGATCAATCCGAACCGTGACAAATGATCCATCGGGGTAGAGCAGTGGGAGATTTACGAAGTACCCGCCATTGATGCGCTTCAGGCGCACGAGATCACGGACCGTTTCGTCAACAGTCCTTTCTACTTCGGCGGAAATTACGCTACCTACCATCATTGGAACAAATCATACACCCAATCCGGCCTTGGGACAATGTCTATGTTGTTGATTCTAAAGCGAGTTCTGACATACGCCCTAAGCTGTTCAAATGATTGAAGCTCTTGGTCAATAGCTTCGGCGCAAGGAAGTTTGCCGCGCTTCATCCGTCTTTCGGCTTCTAGCCAATTAAGTTCGAAACTGTGCAGATGGGTCTCAGGAACGCGCTTTCCATCCCCGGCACACTTCCGGCGATTGTTCGAATGGCCGCCCTTTGTGTCTCGCCAATCGACGCGGATCAGCTTCGTGTGCCGATGCCCAGAGAGACCAGCAACAGACAATTCAAACGTAACGTGTCTATCGGGGAGATGTGCGTATGTGCCGCCTGTAAGGACAAGGCCGGCTTCAACGATGCCGTCAATTTCTAACGGTGCATAGAATCGAATGTACCCGTCTTCGGGGTCAGGCTTCGACCATTGGACGGGATTGACTATCGACTTCCAGCTATTGACCAACTTTGGCAGCGGCATTCCGTACGGTTAGCCGAAACACACGCGCTACGCGAGTCTTCGAAAATGAGGGAGAGTGGGCGGGACTCGAACCCGCGTCCTCTCGCTTAGCAGGCAAGCGCTCTATCCAACTGAGACTACCACTGCGTATCCCTTGCGGGATGGTCGTGTTCGCACGTCCAGCGCAAATATGGGCCAGCCGCAGCGCCGTTTCAAGTCACTTGTGTCAAGGGGATAATCCCCAATAGCTTAGGACACTGAAGTACACCCAAATGCTTCGTCTAGTCTTTCTATTTAGTTTGTAACGCTCCTTCCGTTCGAACGAGGATCTCGGCGGCCAACCCGCCAGCGCACGAGGTGGGTCACCTGCCATGGTGCCGGAATTTCAAACTGACCCACTACCCTCGGACGTGACCGATGGCCACGGGCAAGGGCATGCCAGGCGGCCGATATCTCCAGATGGAAAACCGCCTTGTCGCGACCGATTGCAGTCCGAGCGGTCAACGCTCCTGGTCGGTCGGCCTGATGACGATTTCGTTGACGTTGACCCGCGCCGGCTGGCTGACCGCATAGAGAATGGCGGCCGCTACATCCTCGGCGGTCAGTGCTTCCATTGTGGCCAGGCGCTGGTCAAGGCCGGCCTTCGAGGCGGCGTTGGTGATGTGATCGCCAAGCTCGGTGCGCACTAGGCCGGGCTCGATGACGGTGACACGGACCTTGTCGGCGTAGACTTCGCGGCGCAGCGATTCGGAAAAGCCGACGACGCCGAATTTCGTCGCCGCATAACCGCTTGCGCCGGGGTTGGCGACGCGGCCGGCGATCGAGGAGACGTTGACGATATGCCCCTTGGCGGCCTTGAGATGCGGCAGTGCCGCCTTGGTGACGCCCATCAGCGCCAAAAGGTTGAGCTCGACCATGCGACGCCAGTCGTCGAGGGTTGCCTCCGCAGCCGGCGACAGGAGCATCACCCCGGCATTGTTGACGAGGATGTCGAGCCTTCCCCATTCGGAAACGACTTTCTCGACCATGGCGGTGACATCGCCGTTGCTGGTGACGTCGGCCTCGATGCGCAACGCCGTGCCGCCGGCCTTTTCGATCCGCACGGCCAGCGCTTCGAGACGACCGGCGCGGCGGGCAGCGACCGCCACCTTCGCGCCGGCGGCGGCCAGCGCCGCAGCCGCCGCCTCGCCGATCCCCGACGAAGCGCCCGTGACGAGCGCAACCTTGCCGGCGAGTGGTGCGGAAGAAGCAGTCATTGTGAAACCTCCTGGAGCCGCGAGACGCCTGCCTTAGATAGATCGCAGACAACTGCCTGAAAGGGTACCTGACCCAGGGCCAACATCTATTCGTCGGGGCCGGGCTCCGGCCAAGGCTCCCTGGCTGCCTCCGCATACCACTCGCGCATCGCCGGCATTGAAAGCATGGCGTCGACATAGGCCCGGGTGTCGGCCGCGAGCGTGCCACCATAGGTCTCGAAGCGGGTGACGACAGGCGCATACATGGCATCGGCCGCGGTGAAATGGCCGAACAGGAACGGGCCGCCCTGGCCGTATTTTTCGCGGCACTCGCGCCACAGCGCCTCGATGCGAGCGCGTTGCGCTTCGCCTTCGGGGTCGAGCGGCTTGTGGCCCTTGGGCCGGCGCAAATTCATCGGCCAGCCATAACGGACCTCGCGAAAACCGGAATGCATCTCGGTCGCCGCCGAGCGCGCCAGCGCGCGGGCGCCGATATCGGCCGGCCAGAGGTTTTTTTCAGGATACAAGTCGGCAAGATATTCAAGGATGGCAAGGGTTTCCCAGATGATCCTGCCGTTTTGATTCAGGGGCTTGTGAGCCAGGACGGGCACCTGCCCGGTCGGCGACACTTTGGCCAGGTTGGCTGCGGTCTCGGGCGTGCGCAGCCGCACGAGCCGTTCTTCGAACGGAATCTCCAGATGCCTCATCGCCACCCACGGCCGCAGCGACCAGGAGGAAAAGCATTTATTGCCGATGCAAAGCGTGAATTCAGCCATTTTTCTCCCCGCGCGCACGGTCGTCCTGAAGTCTGGGCCGGCGCGTGTTCGCAGCCTAGCCTGCAAGCCTTGCCACTGGAAGCGGCTGAGCGACCCCATCGGCTTGCGCAGTCCGGAACCTAACCGACGCCAGCCCGTTGGTTCCGCAAGGAATTCAAGACTGCCAGGAGATGCGGACATGGTGAACAAGGATCAGGTCGCCGGCGTGGCCAAGCAGGTCAAGGGCTCCGTCAAACAGGCCGCGGGCAAGGCGACCGGCGACAGGCGGACCCAGGCCAAGGGCACGGCCGACAAGGCCGCCGGCAAAGTGCAGAAGGCCTATGGCGACGTAAAAGACAAGGTCAACAAAGCGCTCTGACCCCGACTAGGGTGCTTTGGACGTGGGGAAAGGCAGTCGCCAACGCCGCCTTTTTTCACGTGCTCCAGCCCTTGCTGAAAGCGTTGGTGAACGCAACCTCGCCGTGATCACCAGTCGCCTCGCCCAGCGCCACATCCATGCCGTCGCTGGTCACTCTCGCCAGCGCGAATCCGCCCATAAAGGCAGCCTTGGGCTTGAACAGGTCCAGCCCGTCGCGGTGGTAGATCAATGGCGTACGGTGCTGGTGGCCGTGAAAAATGCCAACGACATTGTAGCCTTTCAGCGTCGCCAGCAGCGCTTTCCTGTCGTTTTCGCTCCACCAGTGCGGCGCGCCGGCGCCGTCATCGTCGTAGACCCTTTTGGCGGGATCCCACCGTTCTATGGAAAACGCATCCCAGCCATAGTGCTGGAACAGGATGACCGGGCGCCCGTCCGCAGCGTAGGTCGCCAAATCCTGCTTCAGCCAGGGCAAGCTGCTTTCGGCGCCGTGGCCGGTGTCACCGGCGAAACGATGCATCTGGACGAGATGCAGCCCGCCCCAGTCCCAGGAATAGCAATCGGTGCCGACGTCGTAGTCGGTGGCCGGCACCGGTGGCTTGAAGAACACGCCGGCGCGGTGATTGACCTCGACGTAGTCGCGCAGTTCGCGCCGGTACCAGTCGACATGGTGCGGCGGGCCGTTCTGGTCGAGATCATGGTTACCCAGCCCGACATAGACCGGCATATGCACGCGATCGGGGCCCACGCCCTGCTGGTAGCGCTGGCTGAACTGGAGCAGTTGCTTGCCCTCGCTCGGCTGGGCGATCTGGCCGCCGCCGTCATCGGTGATGTCGCCGCCGACCACGAGGCCGAGCGGCGCGCCGATACGGCTGCCGGCCGAGCGCAGGCCGGTGGCGATCCCGTTGATTTCGGCCGGCCAGTCCTTGTCGCCAACCGCATTGAGCGCCGCGACATTGCGCAGCAGCGCTGCGTCGGTCTTGCCTTCCTGCTCGCAATGGGGGCTAAGCCCGCTTGCCATGCGGCAGGCATGGACATCGGCGATAAAAAGGAAAGTGGCGTCGATGGGCTGGATGCGCTGCCCGGCCTGACTCAGCGCCGGACGCGGCAGAGCGCCGGCCACGGCAAAGCCCATGGCCTGCGCCAGAAAGCTGCGTCGGGACCATATGGGCGGTCGGCTATTCCACATCGGCGGATTTCAGCATGGAGAGCGGCCTGCCGTAAAGTTCAGCCTGCGGGTACGCTACGCTAGTCGAGCACCCTCGACCATCGACATCGTGACGGGCGCCCGCCATTTTTACGGGCCTCCAAGTTCAGGTTCTATGGCAAGGGAAACGCCATGAAGATTGCATCTGCCGGCGCGATATCGGCGACCCTGTTCACCGCGGGCGCCGCGCATGGAAGTCCGTGCGTCGACGCCAAGTCCGCCAAGAATGGTTTTGTTCTGGCGAGGCCCGGCATCCAGAGCGAGTTTCGCCCGGTCGCAGGCGGAATGATGTCCGTCACCAACACCTATGAATCGCAATTAGTTCCTGTTTGCCGGCCTGACCGCTGCCCAACTAGAACCGTCCCCCAGCCTAAGGCGTTCCCGGCCGCAGCCACACCCTGCGCCGTCGTTTCGCGCCCGCTCCGTTGCGTGGCGAGGCAGGCGAGCGGGTGCTGTGTTGCAACTCCACAAGACAGTCGCGCAGCACGGTGGCGTCCTGCGCCGTCTTTGCCATCGACATGGCGCCGGAATAGGTGGCGACGGCAAGGGCCGCAAAGCGCTGGGGATCGGTGCCTTGCTCCCTGCCCGCCTGCTGGTCGGCCGTGACCTTGTCGACAATCGCCTGGCGCCACGCTGAAAAGATGCCGGCAAGGGCGATCCGGAAATCCGGATCGGCGAGCGACAGTTCGTGTGCCAGGTTGTTGAGTGGGCAGCCGCGCACGAACCCCTGCCCTTCCAACTCCCCCGCCACGGCCTCGAACACAGCCTGCACGCCGTCGCGCGCCGAAGCCGCGGCCTGCACCGGTGCGATCCATGTCTCTTCGACCGCCGCCGCCACGCGCTCGCCGATCACCGCCAGGGCCAGCGCCTTCTTGGTCGGGAAATGATGATGCAATGCGCCGCCGCTGACGCCTGCCTCCGCCATGATGTCGCCGAGGCTGGAGGCGTGATAGCCGCGCGCCTGAAACGACTCCTGCGCGGCATCGAGCACTCTATTGCGCATGCGTTCGGGATCGTTGGTGCGCTTTTGGGAATGCCCGGCCATCGCGAATCTCCGCCTTCTCCCTCAAGGAGGGAAGAAAAAGAAGGTAGCAGATTGACAAAACAGGACAACCGGTCTGTTTTACAAACAGGATGATCACCCTGTTTTTGGAGACGAGCTTATGAGCCTGCCCCTAAACGCCTCAGCGCAGCCTGCAGCGCTTGCCTCCCCGGTCGTCGAATTGCGGCAATACACGCTGAAGCCCGGCAAGCGCGATACGCTAATCGACATTTTCGACAGCAGACTGATCGAAGGCCAGGAACAGGCCGGGATGACCATTATCGGGCAGTTCCGGGACATGGACCGGCCTGACATGTTCGTCTGGCTGCGCGGCTTCGACAGCATGGCCGCGCGCAAGGATGCCTTGACCACCTTCTACGGCGGCCCGGTCTGGGCGGCGCATCGCGATGCGGCCAATGCGACAATGATCGATTCCGACGATGTGTTGTTGCTGAAGCCGGCGTGGCCGGGCGCCGGCTTCGACCTCTCAGGCGCCGAGCGCGCCAGCCTTGCCGCTGGCGAAAAGCCAATACGAAACAGGGCGCTGGCCGACATTGTTGTCATCCGGATTCATCATCTGCGGCCTGGCGCGGAGACCGATTTGACCGGCCGGTTCAAGGCCGAGGCGCCGATGATGACGGCACCCGGCGTCCGCCTGCTCGCCGCCTTCGTTACGGAGCATGCCGAAAACAGCTTTCCGCGGCTGCCGGTGCGGGCTGATGAGAACGTCTTTGTGTCCGTTACCAGCTTCGAGAGCGCTGAGGCGCATGCCCGCCATGAAACCGCTCTGGCCGACTCGCCGGCATGGCAGGGTTTTTGGCAGGCCGCGCAGCCTGACCTGACCAAGCCAACGGAGACCTTGCGGCTGTCGCCGACGTCGCGTTCGCGCCTTGGACGGTGACGCCCAGGTTCAGGCGGGCGAGCCCGTCGCGCGTTTGCGGTGTTGAAGGCCGGACTTCAAATTGCCGCCGGCCGCCGCGTGATCCTGAAGCAGCTTCGCCCATGCCGCCACGGCGGCCGCGCGCGTCAGGCGAGTCTGCGCGAAATGCCGCGCCTCCGCCGCTATTTCAGTTTCCAGCTTCGGATTGGCGCGCAGCCACTCGACGCGCTCGGCCAGATCCGACATGTCGCGCGCCACCGGCACATAGTGGCGAAACGGCTCGATGTCGTCGAAGAACCACTCGCGCCAGGGCCGGTCCTGCAGCAGCACGACACGCCTGGTGTGAAGCAACATCTTGAAGCGGCCGCTATAGCCGGCACCCTCGACATCGATCATGTACCGGTAAGTGGCGACCTGCTCTTCCATCGTCCTGAACGTGCTGGAATACCTGTTGACGGCGAGATCGTAATCCGGCTCGGTGTCATACGCCTCGATCAGATCGCGCCGGGCCGATGCGATCTCGACGATCTTTTTGCGGGCGTCATTCATGCAGCGCCCGGCCCAGAACAATCGATCGTCGAGCGCGGGTCCTTCCGACGCGGCCGCCATCGCTTGCGTCTTTTGGTCGTAGTCATCGAACTTCGCGTCCGGCCAACCGTCGAAAACGAAATCTGGCGCGGCGACCTCGCCATAACCATCCGCCTGGGAGAAGGCGAAACGCGTACGGAAATGGCGATGCCTTCGACGGGACGGCGTGTCGCCGAGAAGCATGTTGAAGGGCGGCATGCTGCGGGTGCCAATCGATGCCAATGCCTCGGCAAGAAGGGTCAGGACCTGCACGTGCCTTTCCAGCCAGGCCGCGCGAGAGCGCACCTTGAGCTTCCCGTCTTCGAAGCGACAGTGAATCTCGCCGCGATTGAGCCCAGGCAGCAGGCGCCTGCCAATCTCGACGACATCGACCGGGATGGGAAGTGCGTGAAGTCCCGTTTTGACAGATGCCATTTGAAGACGCTTCTTGCCGCGACGCATTTCGATCCGAAAGCCGGCTGATCCGACCTCGCCGTGCGCGGCTCATTCGCCAAAGCGGCTATCCCGTTGACGCGGCGGATGCAAGGGCCGACGATCCCGGCACAGTCGCGGCGAAGTCATGCGACGCAGGACAGTCGACAATCTGCCGGCCGAGGCCAAGGCCGAACTGAGCGCCTATGTCGAACGCAGCTACCCGCTCGGCAGAATCGGTCGCCCTGAGGATCTCGCCGGCTGGCGGTCTATCTCGCCGGCGACGACGCCGCCTGGACCAGCGGCAGGATCTTTGCGGTGGATGGCGGATACACTGCCGGGTGAGGCTGCCGATCTCCCCCCACGAGGGGAGATTGGCTCTGTCTCAACCGATTTGCATCTTCACCGCCGGTAATCTCCGCTTGATGCGTTTTGTGCAACGCGATACGCCGTTGCCCAAATCGTCAGACCGGAGACTTGCCGTGAGCACGCCAGAGACCAGAACCGAAACCGACACGTTCGGCCCTATCGAGGTCGCCGCCGACCGTTACTGGGGCGCGCAGGCGCAGCGTTCTCTTGGCAATTTCAAGATCGGCTGGGAAAAGCAGCCAGCGTCGATCGTGCGCGCGCTCGGCATCGTCAAGCGGGCGGCGGCGGAAGCCAACATGGAACTGAAGCGGCTCGACCCGGCGATCGGCAAGACGATCGTCGAGGCAGCGCAAGACGTTATCGACGGCAAGCTCGATGATCATTTCCCGCTGGTGGTCTGGCAGACCGGCTCGGGTACGCAGTCCAACATGAACGCCAATGAGGTGATCTCGAACCGGGCGATCGAGATGCTGGGCGGCGTGTTGGGCTCGAAGAAGCCTGTGCACCCCAACGACCACGTCAATATGAGCCAGTCGTCGAACGACACCTATCCGACGGCCATGCACATTGCTTGCGCCGAGCGCATCGTGCACGATTTGCTGCCGGCGCTGAAGCACCTGCACAAGGCGCTCGACGCCAAGAGCCGGGCTTTCGCCCACATCATCAAGATCGGCCGTACCCATACGCAGGATGCCACCCCCCTCACGCTCGGCCAGGAATTCTCGGGCTATGCGGCGCAGGTCGCCTCGTCGATCAAGCGCATCGAGATGACGCTGCCCGGCCTGCAGGAACTGGCGCAGGGCGGCACCGCGGTCGGCACCGGCCTCAACGCGCCGGTCGGCTTCGCCGAAAGGGTTGCCGACCGTATCGCCGCCATCACCGGCATCGCGTTCGTCACCGCGCCCAACAAGTTCGAGGCGCTCGCCGCCCATGATTCCATGGTGTTCTCGCACGGCGCGATCAATGCGGCGGCAGCCGCACTCTTCAAGATCGCCAACGACATCCGCTTCCTCGGCTCCGGTCCGCGTTCGGGCCTCGGCGAATTGTCGCTGCCCGAGAACGAGCCTGGCTCCTCGATCATGCCGGGCAAGGTCAACCCGACGCAGTGCGAGGCGATGACCCAGGTCTGCGTCCAGGTGTTCGGCAACAATGCAGCACTCACCTTCGCCGGTAGCCAGGGCCATTTCGAGCTCAACGTCTACAACCCGCTGATGGCCTATAATTTCCTGCAGTCGGTGCAACTCCTCGCCGACGCTTCGGTCTCCTTCACCGACAATTGCGTCGTCGGTATCGAGGCGCGCGAAGACAACATCAAGGCGGCTCTCGACCGTTCGCTGATGCTGGTGACGGCACTGGCGCCGACCATCGGCTACGACAACGCCGCCAAGATCGCCAAGACCGCGCACAAGAAGGGCACGACGCTGCGCGAGGAAGCGCTGGCCACCGGACTGGTCAGCGAAGCCGACTATGACCGGCTGGTGCGACCGGAAGACATGACGCGCCCGGGGTAAAAGCGGAACTCGCAAAAACGTTACCGCAGTGAACGAACTGTCACCAGATCAGTATCTTTGGTGAACAGTCCGCCTGCTCTATCTGGGTCACATCGAAACGTTATCCAGAGAGAGACCCGCCATGTCCACCAACACATCCGCTGCCACTTCCGGCATCACTTCCGACAGCTCGGTCACGATCCTGCTCGGACGCATTCTGCTTTCCGTCATTTTCCTGCTTTCGGGCTTCGGCAAGCTCACCGCCATTGCCGGCACCGCCGGCTATTTCGGCAGCCTCGGCCTGCCGCTGCCGACCGTAACCGCCATTGTCGTCGGCCTGATCGAACTGCTCGGCGGTCTCGCCATCCTCGTCGGTTTCCAGACCCGGATCGTCAGCTGGGTGCTTGCGATCTTCACCGTCGCCACGGCACTGGTCGCCCATACCGGCTGGGCCGACCAGATGCAGATGATCAACTTCCTCAAGAACCTTGGGATTACCGGCGGCTTCCTGGTGCTGGCCTCCACCGGCGCGGGCAAATTCTCGATCGACGCCAAGCGCGGCTGAGACAAACTACAGACGTGACCCAAGAGGCGTGGAATTTTCCGCGCCTCTTTTTCGTTGTCCATATACGCCTCGATCTGCCGGGCTTCTGCCGGTAGGATCGGTGCGCCGGGCAGCTCCTGCCCGATCCGGCATCGGAGGTGAGCATGCCCCGCAACGCGCTGCTTCTGCTTTCACGGCTGCTGCTCGCCGCTTTGTTCGTGCCCTCCGGGTTCCACGCGTTGAGCGATATTGCCGGCACGACAGGCTATTTCGCCGGTCTCGGCCTGCCTTTGCCGGCACTCGCAGCCTGGGGCACGGGCCTGTTCGAACTCATCGCCGGGCTGCTGATCCTGGTCGGCTTTCAGACGCGGATCACGGCATTGCTGCTCGCCGCCTTCAGCACTGCCGCCGGCTTCATCGGCCATTACGGCCAGGGCGGCGACGACGCGATGCTCGCGTTCCTGCACCAGCAGATGCTGATGAAGGACATCGCCATAGCGGGCGGCTTCCTGGCGCTGTCGATGGCCGGGGCCGGCGCCTGGTCGCTCGATGGAGGTGGTGCGGTTTAAATCGTCTTCGACGCCCGAGCCAGATCGACCCCCACTCCGTCTCGGCTTCGCCGAGCCACCTCTCCTCCGATCGACGGGGTAGAGGAAGGGCACGAACTCACGCCAGGCTCCTTTCCTCTCCCTCCGGAGGGGGGAGAGGTGGCGCTGCGAAGCAGCGATGGAGTGGGGGAAGGCGGTGGTCTAATATCCGCGTGGGTCAGACAAACGCGTTCATTTCACCGAAACGCTCGGCCCACCCTCGACGGCCAGCACCAGCAGATGCTGATGAAGGACATTGCCATAGCGGGCGGCTTCCTGGCGCTGTCGATGGCAGGGGTCGGCGCCTGGTCGCTCGATGGAGGTGGTGCGGTTTAAATCGTCTTCGACGCCCGAGCCAGATCGACCCCCACTCCGTCTCGGCTTCGCCGAGCCACCTCTCCCCCGATCGACGGGGTAGAGGAAGGGCACGAAACTCACGCCAGGCTCCTTTCCTCTCCCTCCGGAGGGGGGAGAGGTGGCGCTGCGAAGCAGCGACGGAGTGGGGGAAGGCGCTCGTCAATCGCGCCGCCGCTGATAAGTGGCGCGATTGAGTCGGTCTAATATCCGCGTGGGTCAGATAAATCACGCTCTGTAGGCCGCGGTCATTTCACCGAAACGCTCGGACCACCTTCGACGGCCAGCACCAGCAGATGCTGATGAAGGACATTGCCATAGCGGGCGGCTTCCTGGCGCTGTCGATGGCAGGGGCCGGCGCCTGGTCGGTTGACGGACGAGGTGCGGTTTAAATCGCCTTCGACGCCCGAGCCAGGTCGACCCCCACTCCGTCTCGGCTTCGCCGAGCCACCTCTCCCCCGATCGACGGGGTAGAGGAAGGGCGCGAACTCACGCCAGGCTCCTTTCCTCTCCCTCCGGAGGGGGGAGAGGGGGAAGCCGGTCTTCGAACGCGAAGCCGCTGATAAGCGGCGCGATTGGCCGGGGCCGGCGCCTGGTCGGTTGACGGACGTGGTGCGGTTTAATCTTCGATGCCCGAGCCAGGTCGACCCCCACTCCGTCTCGGCTTCGCCGAGCCACCTCTCCCCCGATCGACGGGGTAGAGGAAGGGCACGAACTTATTCTCGCCAACACGCCTCACGCCAGGCTCCCTTCCTCTCCCTCCGGAGGGGGAGAGGTGGCGCTGCGAAGCAGCGACGGAGTGGGGGAAGCCGGTGGTCTAATATCCGCGTGGGTCAGACAAACGCGGTCATTTCACCGAAACGCTCGGACCACCTTCGACGGCCAGCACCAACAGATGCTGATGAAGGACATTGCCATAGCGGGCGGCTTCCTGGCGCTGTCGATGGCCGGGGCCGGCTCCTAGCTAGTCGGTTGACGGACGTGGTGCGGTTTAAATCGCCTTCGACGCCCGAGCCAGGTCGACCCCCACTCCGTCTCGGCTTCGCCGAGCCACCTCTCCCCCGATCGACGGGGTAGAGGAAGGGCACGAACTTATTCTAGCCAACACGCCTCACGCTCCCTTCCTCTCCCTCCGGAGGGGGGAGAGGTGGCGCTGCGAAGCAGCGACGGAGTGGGGGAAGGCGCTCGTCAATCGCGCCGCCGCTGATAAGTGGCGCGATTGAGTTGGTCTAATATCCGCTTGGGTCAGATAAACGCGTTCATTTCACCGAAACGCTCGGGCCACCCTCGACGGCCAGCACCAGCCGGCGGTTGGTGATCCTTGCCAGTTGCGCCAGGCGCCCTGCCGGCCGTTCCCCGTAGAGGTCGGCCAGCGACGCGGGCAAGACCAACGCCAGCACTCCGTTGCCGCGCTGCTCCCACTTCAGCCTTGGCATGATGCCGGGCATCGAGGCCGTCAGCAGGTAGACGACGCGCATCATCGCGGCCAGCACCCGCGCCCGTTCCAGATAACGCGGCGTCGCCAACGCCTTGATCTCGGGTGCGATCGATTCGTTGAAGATGCCGTCGTGACGATACGCATTGGCCAGCGCCAGAAAGGCGCGGCCGGGATGGTCGACACCGAAGAAGGAGGCATGCGCGATGATGTTGAGCGATTGCCTGCCGCGATATTCGGGATGCGCGCGCCAGCCGATGTCGGCCAGCAAGGCAGCCGCGTGGCGATAACGCGCCTCGTCTTCGGTCTCGGCGATGCCGAAGGCGGCGAAAGACCTGGCGGTCCAGTCGACCAGTTCATGCGAATGTGTGACCGAGCGCGAACGCAGCCGGGCGAGTTCCTCCGAGGCCGAAATCAACGGATCGGCCTTCTGCTCCGCCTTGTCGAGCAGCGAGTAGAGAAACCCTTCGCGCACACCGAGCGCCGAGACGATGATCTTCGACGGCTGCATCGCAGCCATGATCTCCTGCAGCACGACGGCGCCGTAAGGCAGCAACGAGCGGCGGTTCTTCGAAACGCCTTCGATGCCCTTGACCTTCTCGATCTCGCTTTTGGCCACTTGCCGCAGGAAATTGGCGGTGCTTTCGACGCCGATCTCGTAATGATGCATGACGCCAAGCGGATAGTTGTTCATTTCCATGTGCAGCCGGGCGAGATTTCGCCAGGTGCCGCCAACCGCGTAAAAGGGCCTGCCCTGTCCACCCTTCAACAGCTTCGCGCGTCCCAATTCGTCGCGCGTGATCTTCGCCGCCTGGGCGAGCGAGTTCTTCGCCATGTCCTGCAGACGAAGGCCGCCCAGCGGCAGCGTTATGCCGTCACCGATCGCCTCGCCATTGACGTCGACCAGTTCAAGGCTGCCGCCGCCCAGATCGCCGGCAATGCCATTGGCCGGGTGGAAGCCCGAGATGACGCCCAGCGCCGAATAATGGGCTTCCTCACGCCCGCTGATCACCCGGATCTCGGTCTTGAGCACGTCTTCCGCACGGTGGATGAAATCGGGACCGTTGATCGCCTCACGAGCGGCGGCGGTGGCCAGCACGTACATGTGCTCGGCGCCGGCCTGATCGGAGAGCGCGCGGAAGCGGCGGAACTCCTCCATCGAGCGCGTCACGCCCTCGGGGTCGAGCTTCCCCGTCGACACGATGCCGCGACCGAGGCCGGCCAGCATCTTTTCGTTGAACAGCATGGTCGGCGACCGCGCCAGCCCTTCATAGACGACAAGTCGGATCGAATTCGAGCCGATGTCGATGATGGACAGCGGTCGGCGATCCTGCAGCCGGCCCTGGGAATCGGACAGCATCAGGCCGCGGCGTTCTTCTTGCGGCGCTTGAACTGCGCGATCCGCTTCGGTGCGTGCGATTTCAACGCGTCACCCCGTCCAGACAGGCTCGGATTGGTCATGAAATATTCCTGCGCGTTGAACGGTTCCTCACCCTCCTCAAGCACGACGCGCCGGGAGGTTCCGTCAGCCAATACGTCGAAACTTTGCTGATTGTCCATGATGTTGCCCAGCATGATCTGGCCCAGAACCTGTTCGTGCACAGTTGGATTGGTGATCGGCACCATGGTCTCGACGCGGCGGTCGAGGTTGCGCGGCATCAGGTCGGCCGAAGAGATGTAAACGATCGCCTCGTCCGCCGGCAGGCCGTGGCCATTGCCGAAGCAATAGATGCGGCTGTGCTCCAGAAAACGGCCGACGATCGATTTTACACGGATGTTTTCCGACAGGCCCGGCACCTGCGGCCGCAGGCAACAGATGCCGCGCACGACGAGGTCGATCTCGACCCCGGCGCGGCTGGCGTCATAAAGCGCATCGATGATAATGGGATCGACAAGCGCATTCATCTTCATCCAGATGCGCGCCGGCCTTCCCTCCAGCGCGTGGGCGGCTTCGTCGGAAATGTGCCGCAGGATGCGGTTTCGCAACGTGAACGGCGAGATTGCCAGCCGCATTTCGGCGGTCGGCTCGGCATAGCCGGTGATGAAATTGAACAGCTGTGCGACGTCGCGCGCGATCGTCGGGTCGGTGGTGAAGAAGGACAGGTCAGTGTAGATGCGCGCCGTGACCGGATGATAATTGCCAGTGCCGAGATGCACGTAGTTGCGCAGTTTGCCGTCCTCGCGCCGCACCACCAGCGACATCTTGGCATGGGTCTTCAGCTCAAGGAAACCGAACACGACCTGCACGCCGGCACGCTCCAGGTCGCGCGCCCAGCGGATGTTGGCTTCCTCGTCGAAACGCGCCTTGAGTTCGACCAGCGCGGTCACCGACTTGCCGGCCTCGGCCGCATCGACCAGCGCACGCACGATCGGACTGTCGTTGGACGTGCGATAGAGCGTCTGCTTGATCGCCACCACTTCGGGATCGGCCATCGCCTGGCGCAGGAACTGCACCACCACGTCGAAGGATTCGTAGGGGTGGTGGACGACGATATCCTTCTCGCGGATGGCGGCAAAACAGTCGCCGCCATGCTCACGAATGCGCTCGGGAAAGCGCGGATTGTAGGGCGTGAACTTGAGATCGTCGCGAGGGACGGCGACGATCTCGGAAATCTGACTGAGCGCCAGCGGGCCGGTTAGGACGCTGATACGGCTAGACGAAACGCTCAGTTCGCCGGCGACGAATTCGCGCAGTTCAGCCGGCATCAGCCTATCGAATTCGATGCGGATCACCGAACCGCGACGGCGGCGCTTCAGCGCCGTCTCGAACAGGCGCACGAGGTCCTCGGATTCTTCCTCGACCTCGATATCGCTGTCGCGGATGATGCGGAACGTGCCGGAACCCTTGACCTCATAGCCTGGGAATAGCTTGCCGATATAGAGACCGACCGCTTCCTCCAGCGGAATGAAGCGGACATGGTGCTTGCGGTCCGGCAAGCGGATGAAGCGCTTCAGCGCCACCGGCAAGCGCAGAAGCGCACTCATCTCCTCGCCGTTCTTGCGATGGCGCAATTGCAACGCCATCGAGAAACCGAGATTGGGGATGAACGGGAACGGGTGCGCCGGGTCGATCGACAGCGGGGTCAGCACCGGAAACACCTGGTCCTGGAAATGCTCTTCCAGCCAGGTTTTTTCATCCTTGGTCAGCGCATCGCGGGTGATGCTCTCTATGCCTTCCTTGTTGAGCAGCACCATCAGCGCCGAAAGGCTCTTCTGCTGGTCCTCCTGCAGCCGCTCGACCTCGCGCAGCAACTGTTCGAGTTGCTGTTGGGGGGTGCGGCCGTCGGGGCTCTTCAGCACGATGCCCTCGCGGACCTGGCCGGCAAGGCCGGCGACGCGCACCATGAAGAACTCGTCGAGATTGGCAGCCGAAATCGACAGGAAACGGACGCGCTCGAGCAGCGGATGATTGAGGTTCAGCGATTCCTCGAGGACGCGCCGGTTGAACTGCAGCCAGGAAAACTCGCGGTTGACGAAACGGTCCGGGTTGCCGCCTTCCGGGCTCGCCGCCTCGACATTGATGAATTCACTCTGTACCGGCTTCAGTTCGTTCATGGTTCCTGCTCGTTTCGCATCCGCTAGCCGGCTAGAGCGCCGCTCGCGCCCCTGGCCGCGCAAAGGACGCCCCTGCCCACTTCAAAGCGACGCATCACCCTGAAAACCGACACCGGTTTTCGGGATCATGCGTTAACCGGCTTAACTTATCCTCTGACAGGCTTTTGCGACAGTTTCATTTCATCGAACTTGCAAACAGACCGGTTATGATCCAGATGCAGAAGAGACTGCGTTAAGGAGACGATGATGGCTGGCGGTTCCATTCCCCATTTTCAGAACGATGCGGGCCACCCGGCGATCGACATCGGCGTCAAGGAATTCATGTGCACGGGCGCCAATCCGCCCTTCGACCATCCGCATGTATTTCTCGACATGGGCGACGACAATGAGAAGGTCTGCCCTTATTGCTCGACGCTCTACCGCTATTCGCCGCAATTGAGGGCGACGGAAACGTTGCCGGCAGGCTGCCTCTATATCGATCAGGCCGCCTGATCCCGTCGCGACAAGGCTGATGGACGATACGCGGTCCCGGCAGGTCGTCATCGCCGGGGCCGGCATCGCCGGGCTGACCGCAGCACTTGCCTTTGCCGAACGCGGCTATCGCGTAAAACTGTTCGAGCAGGCGCAGCGCCTTGAAGCAGTGGGCGCCGGGCTGCAACTGTCTCCCAACGCTTCACGCATCCTTCGCCAGCTTGGCGTTCTCGATCGACTGCCGGCTGCGGTGCGGCCGGAGGCGGTGGTGTTGAAGGACGCCGCGACATTGCGCGAACTGGCGCGCGTGCCGCTTGGACAGGCCGCTGAGAAGCGTTGGGGAGCGCCTTATCTCGTTGCTCATAGGGCCGACCTGCAGAGCGCGCTGATGGACCGGGTTGCAGAGATGCCGGATATAGATCTTGCCACCGGTGCGCGCGTCGGCAGCGTTGCCGCCAGCGGCCATGGCGTCACGGCGACATTCGACATCGACGGCAAGATCGCCCAGTCCCAAGGCGTCCTGCTGGTCGGTGCCGATGGTGTCTGGTCTTCGGTGCGCGCGATCGTCGATGCGACCAACGGCGCCACCTCGCCACGAAGCCGCTTTTCCGGCGAATTGGCCTGGCGCACCACCATCGCGGCCGATAGCGCCGCCGGACAGGCCTTTGCCGCGATCGGCGCAACCGACTGCGTCACGACCTTCCTGCATCCGGGCTTCCATATGGTGGCATATCCCGTCAGCAAGGGGGATGCCTTCAATCTTGTCGCCTTCACCAAGGGCGAGCGCATTGCCGAGGGCTGGTCCGGGCATGCCGATCCCGGCATCCTCGCCGGCGCCATGCGCGGCACCGCGCCAGGCCTTCCAAGGCTGATGGAACTGGCCGGCCCGTGGCTGACCTGGCCGCTCCATACGGTTGACCAGAGGCAGCGCTGGACGATGCCGGGCGGCATCGCGCTGATCGGCGACGCGGCGCACGCGATGACGCCATTCGCGGCGCAAGGCGCGGCGATGGCGATCGAAGACGCCGCAATGCTTGCCGGTGCCATGGCCGATTTCCCCGACGATCCGGCACAAAGTCTTAAAATCTGGGAAGGCCTGCGGCGTCCGCGTGTCGCCAAGGTCGCTCGTCGCGGCGCCATCAACCGCTTGGCCTGGCACGCCGCCGGCCCGGTGGCCATCGCCCGCAACCTCTTCCTGAAAATGCGGGCGCCGGAGAAGCTCGCAGCCGATTTGGACTGGCTCTATGGGTGGCGGGCACCTTAGGACGACCGCAACGATCAGTCCTTGACGTAATGGCAATTTGTAGTTACATTTTCGTAGTCAACGAGGCTCAAATTGCGATTTGAATGGGACGCTGAGAAGGCGAGATCCAATTTCCGCAAGCATGGCGTGAGTTTCGATACCGCCGTTCGCGTTTTCTCCGATCCTTTCGCGCTAACAGAGCAGGACCGAATCGAAGAAGGCGAATATCGTTGGCAGACAACCGGTTTGGTTGACGCCACATTGGTATTGTTGATTGCACACGCCGACCGAGAAGAGGACGGAGTCGAGGTGATCCGCATCGTTTCAGCGCGGCGAGCCACGCCCAAGGAGAAAAGGCATTATGCGCAAAATCGTTCGATATGAATTCGACCCAGCAAATCCGCCCCCTCTGACGGAAGCCCAGAGAGCGGAGATCGCGGCGTTGCGCGCACGACCGGAGGGCGATGTCGATACCAGCGATATTCCTGAATTGACCGAAAAGTTCTGGCAGAACGCGGTCCCAAATCCCTACTTCAAACCGATCAAGCAACAATTGACCCTTCGTCTCGATTCCGATCTCGTCGCGTGGTTCAAGAGACGCGAGCCGGATGGTCGCGGCTACCAGAGTGCGATCAACAGGGCGCTTCGTGAATATGTGGCAAAGCAGGAGCGCAAGACAGGCTAACCCGTTCGACGGTATCTCTACCCATCAATTATACAGCCGCATCGACAGGCCTAGCGAAACCGGCAGCGGGTTCCACCTGCCGGTGCGCAGGCCGGCGGTGCGGAATGCTGCTGCCGTCCAGGTGTTGCAGCCGACCAGCGCGTTGAAGTGATCGTTCGCCTGGTAGAGCGGTCGAAATTGGAATAGGCCGCGTCCGGAACAGGATCGGGCCTTCCGGCCCCCGCTGAAAACTCGCATCAATGAAATCGAGCAGTGCCGTGAAGCGATCCTCGCCGATGTTGAATTTCGCGACATCCGGACGCGGTTCGCCGATGTCGCCCGCGATATCAACATGCATGACCGATGAGTCGAGGGTCAGTGCCTTCATCACCGGAATGGGCCTTGAGCTGCGACCAGGTCGGCGTTTCCAGATAGAATGCTCGGCCACCCCAACCGAAAACGATGTAGCGAACCTCGGGTGCATCGGAAGGCAGGCCGGCATCGACAAGGAAATGGAAGCGCCGGCGCACCCGTCGTCGACCGTCCCGTCGCGTTTCAACGCAAGCAATCATTACCCGATCGCTCAAAAATGCAGAAAGCCCGACCGTGGCACGGCCGGCTTTCTCGAACTGGCGTTAGGCCGCTCAGTGCAGGATCTGGGACAGGAACAGCTTTGTCCGCTCGTGGCGCGGATGGTCGAAGAATTCGGCCGGCGTGTTCTGCTCGACGATCTGGCCCTGGTCCATGAAGATCACGCGGTTGGCAACCTTGCGGGCAAAGCCCATTTCGTGAGTGACGCAAAGCATCGTCATGCCCTCTTCGGCCAGGCCCACCATCGTCTCCAGAACTTCCTTGATCATTTCCGGATCGAGCGCCGAGGTCGGCTCGTCGAACAGCATGATGCGCGGGTTCATGCACAGCGAGCGGGCGATCGCCACGCGCTGCTGCTGGCCGCCCGAAAGCTGGCCGGGATATTTGTTGGCCTGTTCGGGGATCTTGACGCGCTTGAGGAAATGCATGGCGATCTCCTCGGCCTGCTTCTTCGGCGTCTTGCGCACCCAGATCGGCGCCAGCGTGCAGTTCTCCAGGATGGTGAGGTGCGGGAACAGGTTGAAGTGCTGGAACACCATGCCGACCTCGCGGCGCACTTCGTCGATCTTCTTCAGATCGTTGGTCAGTTCCTTGCCGTCGACGATGATCTTGCCCTTCTGGTGCTCTTCCAGCCGGTTGATGCAGCGGATCATGGTCGACTTGCCGGAGCCGGACGGGCCGCAGATGACGATGCGCTCGCCGCGCATCACTTTCAGGTTGATGTCCTTCAGCACATGGAACTCGCCGTACCATTTGTGCATGGCGACGATGTCGATGGCGACATCGGTGGTGGAAATGTGCATCTTGGCGGCGTTGACCTTGATCTCTTCCGCGCTGACCGCATTTTCGATGGCCATGGCCTATTCCCCTTTTTATCGTTTGTAGCCGGTGTCGAGCCGGCGTTCCGTGTACATTGAATAGCGCGACATGCCGAAGCAGAACAGCCAGAATACGAAGGCGGCGAACACCAGACCCGACTTCGCGGTTTGCGGCGTCGCCCAGTTGGCGTCGGAGAAATTCTGCTTGACGACGCCGAGCAGATCGAACATCGAGATTATGAGGACCAGGCTGGTGTCCTTGAACATGCCGATGAAGGTGTTGACGATGCCGGGGATGACCAGCTTCAACGCTTGCGGCAGCACGATCAGCCCCATCTTCTGCCAGTAGCCGAGGCCGAGCGAATCGGCGCCTTCATACTGGCCCTTGGGGATCGCCTGCAGGCCGCCGCGCACCACTTCCGCCATATAGGCAGCGGCAAACAGCGACACGCCGATCAGCGCCCGCAGGAACTTGTCGAAGCTGACGCCGGCCGGCAGGAACAGCGGCAGCATGACGCTGACGAAGAACAGGACCGTGATCAGCGGGATGCCGCGCACCGTCTCGATGAAGACTATGCACAACGTCTTGACGATCGGCATTTTCGAGCGCCGGCCGAGCGCCAGCACGGTGCCCAGCGGCAGCGACACGGCGATGCCGACGAAGGACAGGCTGAGCGTGACCAGCAGCCCGCCCCACCGCGAGGTCTCGACATGCGGCAGGCCGAACATGCCGCCGATCAAAAGAACGAAGGAAACGATCGGCAAAACCAGGAAGAGGAGGATGGCGTTCAATCCCTTGCGCGGCACGCGCGGGATCAACATCGGCACCAGCAGCACCACGAACAGGACGGCGACCAGGATCGGCCGCCAGCGCTCCTCGACCGGATAGGTGCCGAACATGAACTGACCGAATTTGGCATTGACGAAGGCCCAGCAGGCGCCGGTCCAGCCGTCCGGCTGGATACCGCCTTGCGCCACGGTGGCGCAGACGCTGCGGTCGGGCCCAGTCCACTGGGCATTGATGAAGGCCCAGTTGACGATCTGCGGCAGGACCATGGCGACGATGAGGAACCCGAGAATGGTCAGGATGACATCTCCGGTCGAACCGACAAGGTTCTTGCGCACCCAGGCGACGGGGCCGCGCTCGCTCAATGGCGCGGGCTCCGCCAGCACCATTTCGGTACGCACCCAGGACATATCGTGTTCCTGCATGACCCTACCTCTCCACCAGCGCCATTCTGGCGTTGACCACGTTCATGACCGCCGAGGTCACCAGGCTGAGTATGAGATAGGCGACCATCATGATCAGAACGCCTTCGACCGCCTGGCCGGTCTGGTTGAGCACGGTTCCGGCGGTCGCCGTCAGGTCGGGATAGCCGATGGCGATCGCCAGCGAGGAGTTCTTGGTCAGATTGAGATACTGGCTGGTCAGCGGCGGAATGACGATGCGCATGGCTTGCGGAACGACAACCAGCCGCAGGATCGAACCGGATCGCAGGCCAAGTGCGGCGGCCGCCTCGGTCTGGCCCTTGCTGACGCCCCTGATGCCGGCGCGCACGATCTCGGCGATGAAGGCGGCCGTATAGCAGGACAGTGCCAGATAGAGCGACAGGAACTCCGGCTTGACCTGAAAGCCGCCGGTCAGGTTGAAGGTCGACTGTTTCGGAAAATCGAAGCTCAGCGGAAAGCCGCTCAGCGCGTAGGCGAGCAGCGGCAGGCCGACGATCAGCGCCACCGAAGTCCAGAACACCGGAAATTGCTGGCCGGTCGCCATCTGCCGCTGGCGCGCCTTGCGGGCGACGAACCACGCCATGGCGATGCCCACGAGGAGCGCAACCAGGATCAGCCAGGAGCCCTCGCCCCATACGGGGCGCGGAAAATAGAAGCCGCGCTGGTTGAGGAACGACCCGAACGGCAGATTGATGCTGTCACGTGGCGCCGGCAGCACGGAAAGCACGCCGGAATACCAGAAGAAGATCACCAGCAGCGGCGGAATGTTGCGGAATACCTCGACATAGACCGTGCAGATCTTGCGGATCAGCCAGTTCGGCGACAGCCGGCCGATGCCGATGACGAAGCCGATGATGGTGGCCGTGACGATGCCGGCGGCGGCGACGATAATGGTGTTGATGAGGCCGACAATGATGGCGCGGCCATAGGTCGAGTCCGATGTGTAGGCGATCGGAGTATCGGAGATATCGAATCCGGCGCGCCCCTTGAGGAAGCCGAAACCGGAGGCGATGTGCAGGCGTTGCAGATTGTCGATGACGTTCTGCACGATCCACCAGACGGAGCCGAACAGAATGACGACCACCAGCGTCTGAAAGAAGAGACTGCGAATTCTCGGGTCGTTGATGAAGGAGCCGCGGCTGGGCTCCTCCCGAAGAATTTCCTGCGATGCCATTCGACAATCCCCTGGAAAGAGAAACCGGAAGGCGGATGACCTGCCTTCCGGATCACATTTCGATCAGCGGATCGGGGGAGCGTATTGCAGGCCGCCCTTGGTCCACAGCGCATTGATGCCGCGGGCGATCTTCAGCGGGCTGCCCGAACCGACATTGCGGTCGAACATTTCGCCGTAATTGCCGACGGCCTTGACGATGTTGACGACCCAATCGTTGGAGACGCCGAGATCGGTGCCGATCTTGGTATCGGCTTCCTGGCCGAGCACGCGCTTGATCTCAGGGCTGGCCGAGTTCTTCATCTCGTCGACATTGGCCTTGGTGATGCCGAGTTCCTCGGCGTCGAGCAGCGCGAAATAGGTCCACTTGACGATATGATACCACTGGTCGTCACCTTGGCGCACCGCTGGCCCGAGCGGCTCCTTGGAGATGATCTCCGGCAGCACGACGTGATCAGCCGGCGCGCCCAGCGTCAGCCGGATGCCGTAGAGGCCCGACTGGTCGGTGGTGTAGACGTCGCAGCGGCCGGCATCATAGGCGGCGTTGACCTCTTCGAGCTTCTCGAAGACGACCGGATTGTACTCCATCTTGTTCGCCTTGAAGTAGTCGGCGAGGTTGAGCTCGGTGGTGGTGCCGCTCTGCACGCACACGGCGGCGCCCGAGAGCTGGAGAGCCGAATTGACGCCCGGCAGCTTCTTGGCGTTGATCATGAATCCCTGGCCGTCATAGTAGGTGGTACCGATAAAATTCAGGCCAAGCGCGGTATCTCGATTGATGGTCCAGGTGGTGTTGCGCGACAGGATGTCGATCTCGCCTGACTGCAGCGCGGTGAAGCGCTCCTTGGCGCTGAGCGGCGTGAACTTGACCTTGGTGCCGTCGCCAAACACGGCGGCCGCGACGGCGCGGCAGAAGTCCGCGTCGATGCCTTGCCAGTCACCCTTGTCGTCCGGCGCGGAGAAACCGGCGAGGCCGGTCGAGACGCCGCACTGGATGAAGCCCTTCGCCTTGACGGTGTCGAGCGTGGCGGCCGACGCGGCCGACGCCATCAATCCCAGCGCAGCGGCGCCAAGAATGCCGATACCAATATGTTTCATGACCCACAGACCCTTTTCTGTTTTCAGGGCAAACCCTGATCTTTTTCCCGAGTGAACGCAGCTCCCATTCCGGCCCATCCCCAGAAACCCCACATCGTAAATCGACGCGCTGCCTCCCATTCACGAACAACATCGAAGGCGATAATTCTTGTGAGGTCAAGGGAAATGACCGAATCCGAACGTGTTTGAAAATCGATTGGCGCAATTGCCTGAACCGCAGACAAGAGCGCCCGGGATTTAATCACAAGCGCCAATAAAGTCGGCATACCGAGATTGACGTAAAGGCAGGGTGCCCGGCTGGAATCCGTCCTGGTCGTTACTCGATGTTGCTGACGGCCGACCGTGATCGACTGACCTCATCTGTCCTCATCTAGACTTACGGCCTCAACCTTCATCGGCGGAAAAGATGCAAAGCTGGGGCTCAGAGCGCTCCGGCGACGAGCCAGACCCCGACCGCTGTCATCATCACTCCGGAAACGCGCGGCACCAATTGCCCGGTGGGAACGGTCTTCTCCAGAAGGACGAGTGCCGCGATGCCTGCTATCCACAGGACGTTCATGACACCGCCGACGAAGAGCAAAGCCATCAGCGTCCAGCAGCAGCCGAGACAATAGGCGCCATGATCGATGCCGAGCCGAAACGCGCCAAGCGGATCCGAGCGGAAGCCGCCGCGACGCGCCAGGAAGGCGATTGGTGCCTGGCATTGCCGCAGGCACACGGCCTTCATCGGGGTCCATTGGTAAAGGCCGGCGGCAATGAGAACCAGGCCGCCGAAGACGGTGCTGTTGGTTGCCATCGCCGGACTGAGCAGCAGAAGCCGGGCAAGCAGCCATTGCGCGGCGGTCGCCACCAGGCTGAAGGCGATCCAGACGGTGAGATAGCCGGTGAAGAACCATACGGTCGATGCCATGGGCCGGCCGCTCGCCTCGGCCTTGCGGCCGACGCCGGCATAGAGCAGCAGCATCGGCGCCACCGACGGCGTCATCATGCCGATCATCATCACCGCCCACATCATGAAGATGAAAGCGAAATCGGCCGACGCCCAGGCCCGGAAGCCGGGCATGCCCATGGCGGTACCGGTCATGTCCATGCCGGGCATATCCATGCCCGGCAAGTCCATGTCGGCCGCAAGCCACAGCACATAGGCCCAGGCAAGCACGGCAATCACGACCAGGGCGACCATGACCACCGCGCGGTCGCGCCGCAGCACCGCCTCGAGGGGCGTGTCGCTCATTGCCAGTTCAATGCACGATGCCGCTTTGCGTGAGATGCAGATTGGCAAAGTGGCTGTGCGTATCGGCCACCTCGAACTTGATTGGGCCCGTGGCTTGGCTCCAGCCACGCCCGATCTCGGCGAGCGAATATTCGAAGCCGTGCGGCAGGTCGATGCGCGCCCGGTGCTCGGCGCCGGTAACCGGATTCTTGATCGGCTCGCCACGGCCGTTGGCTACGCCCCCGACGTGAAGCCGTCCGGTTCGCGCGTCGACGTCGACCTCGAAATCGATCGCGGCAAAGATCGGGTCGTGGAATTTCTCGAGCGTGGTCGAAAACACCTGGAATATCGTCGCGCCTGGTTCTGTGTCCTGGCCACTCAATATGCGGAGCAGCGCTCCACGCTGGGCTTCGGTCGCCCTCTCGTCGATGACCACGGCGGCTTCGCCATTGCCCTGGTGTATCGCGCCGGGCCAGCGGAAAATCCCGACGAACCGCAATCCATCAAGCTTGGTGTCGCCGTGATGGCCGCTCTCGATTTCCATGCCGGCTACCGCCTGGCAGAATCCATATGTCGGCATGGCGTTGAACTGGCACGGGCAGCCATAGGCGCAATTGCAGTTGGTGAATTCGCGCGCCTTCATGGTCCATTTCACGTCGGGCATGGCATCCTCCCCTTGCCGCGCTCATGCTTTGTGAGCGCGGTTCCGGAGGCTGGGGACAGAAGGTCAACCGGAAACAACATCCGGCGGCATCTGATCGAAGCAATCCGGGATTAATTTAGGACTTTATTATATATCTTTCGCCACCGCCCACAATAGTCCGATCGGCGGAGGCAGGGCTGCGAACGCAGGTCGGCAAAAGGCCTGACGACGGCCGACACCCGGCGTTGATGCCAGCTTTTAGCGCCGGCCGCTTTTCATGGTAGGAATTTTTTCTTGACAGGGTGAGTGCAGCTATGGTACATATCTCTCTATGGTGCAGATTTGCGCCAACGACCCGCCGCACAGGCGGGTTTTTCGTTTGATGCTGGCACCGGCTGGTCGAAATAGTTCCGGCGCCGCCGCAAGAGCGCGCCGCCTTTCATATCGAGAATTGGCATACAGGAAGTCCGCTCCGTGGCGGCGGCTGGGCTGTTGCACGGTCCATGACGCCGCACTATGGCTAGCCCCTTGTCAAACAAGGCGACGAAGAATGGCGAACGACGACAGCGGCAAGATTGGCATCAACACGCTGCTTGCCCATTCGGGCAACAATCCGCATGACTATTTCGGCTTCGTCAATCCGCCGGTGGTGCATGCCTCGACGGTTCTGTTCCGCAATGCCGCGTCGATGGCGGCACGCAGCCAGAAATACACCTACGGCACACGCGGCACGCCGACCACCGATGCCCTCGCCCAGGCTATCGACGCGCTGGAAGGCTCGGCCGGCACGATCGTGGTGCCGTCCGGCCTGGCGGCGGTGACGGTGCCGCTGCTCGCCTTCCTGTCGGCTGGCGACCATGTCCTGATCGTCGACAGCGTCTACCATCCGACCCGCAATTTCGCCGATACGATGTTGAAGCGGCTTGGCGTCGAGGTGGAGTACTATGATCCTCATATCGGCGCCGGCATCGCAGCCCTGATCAAGCCCAACACCAAGGTGGTGTTCACGGAATCGCCGGCCTCCAATACGTTCGAGGTGCAAGACATCCCGGCCATCGCCAAGGCGGCGCACGATGCCGGGGCCGTCGTGATGATGGACAATACCTGGGCGACGCCACTGTATTTCCGCCCGCTCGATCACGGCGTCGACATCTCGATCCATGCGGCGACGAAGTACCCGGCCGGCCACTCCGATGTGCTGCTTGGCACGGTCTCGGCCAATGAGGGCTGCTGGAAGCAGCTTTACGAGAGCTTTTGCACACTGGGCTGCTGTTCGGGGCCCGACGACGTCTACCAGGTGCTGCGCGGCCTGCGCACCATGGGTGTGCGTCTCGATCATCATCAGCGCAGCGCGCTCGACATCGCCGGCTGGCTCGAAGGCCAGGAGGGCGTGGCGCGGGTGCTGCACCCTGCCCTCCCCAGCCATCCCGATCATGGCCTGTGGAAGCGTGACTTCTGCGGTTCGAGCGGCGTCTTTTCCATCGTTCTTGCCGGCGGCGGCCAGGCGCAGCAGCACGCCTTCCTCGACGCGTTGCGGATCTTCGGGCTGGGCTATTCCTGGGGCGGCTATGAAAGCCTTGCGGTGCCGGTCTGGCTCGGCGACCGCGTCGTCGCCACAGCCTCCTATGAAGGGCCGCTGATCCGCTTGCAGATCGGCCTCGAGGATGTCGAGGACCTGAAGACCGACATCCGGCGTGGCCTGGCGGCCGCTGCGGCCGCCTGACCAACCAGCCCACCAGCCAAACTGATTCAGCGGACCAGCGCAAACAGTTGGAAAGACTGGGGAATCGTTCGCAACGCGACGCTGACTCCAGACAGCGCGGCGAGCATGCAGCGACATCGCCGCAAAATTATGTTCCTTCAAATCGCGGCTTAGCGGATCGATTTGGCTTTCAATTACGACAATGCCGCGTCATTGCGGTGCGATCATCCCGGCCTCGGCCTCCTCCTTCCAGAATCCCGCAGAGTTTTCCGACGTCATGGCCTTTCGCCTTTTTGTTCCCATCCTTGCAGGTGCCACGCTACGCGAGCGCATCATCGCCTGCGTCGGCGCGATGATCGGTATCGCGCTGACGGGCGCGATCAGCGGCTTCACGCTGGGCGGCGGGCCGCACGTGCCTTTGCTGGTGGCGCCGATGGGGGCATCGGCGGTGCTGCTGTTCGCGGTGCCAGCCAGCCCGCTGGCGCAACCCTGGTCGATCATCGGCGGCAACACGATCTCGGCGCTCGTCGGCGTGATCGTGGCGCATCTGGTGCATGAACCGGTGCTGGCGACCGGCATCGCCGTGGCGCTGGCGATCGCCGCCATGTCGTTCTCGCGCTGTTTGCATCCGCCCGGCGGCGCGGCCGCCCTGACCGCCGTGTTTGGCGGGCCTGCGGTGATCAGCGCCGGCTTCCTGTTCCCGTTCGTGCCGGTGGCGGTGAACTCGATCCTGCTGGTGGCGCTGGGCTACGGCTTCCACAAGCTCGCCCGGCGCAATTATCCGCACGTGCCCGCACCAGCGCCGGCGAATACCCACGGCACCGTCGATCCGCCGGCGCCACTGCGCGTCGGCTTCCGGTCCGAGGACATCGACGCGGCGCTTGGCGCGATCGAGGAGACGTTCGACATCGATCGAAACGACCTCGACCGGCTGCTGCGGCAGGTCGAATTGCAAGCGATGGTGCGCGAGCACTCAACGTTGCTGTGCGAGGACATCATGTCGCGCGACGTGATCTCGGTCGACGAACACACCCCCGCCGAGACGGCGCGCCGATTGCTGCTCGACCACAACATCCGCACCTTGCCGGTCGTCAACGCCGAGGAAAAGCTGGCCGGAACGGTCGGTCTGCGCGAACTGGCGCTGGCCTCCGAGACGGTCGGTTCCGTGATTTCGCCCGCGGCGAGCGCCATGGCCGGTTCAGCCGCGATGGCACTGCTGCCCGTGCTGACCGACGGGCGCAGCCATGCCGTCATCATCGTCGACCACGACGAGCGGATCCTCGGGCTGATCACGCAAACCGACCTGCTGGCGGCAACCGCGCGCACGCTGGCTGCTGGCAAGCCTTCGCTGTCTGCGGTAGGATAGCCGCCCTACCCGGCAGAAAGTTCGGGAACCTTTTGCCGGCAATTCCATCCAATCCCTCAGATCGGACTTCCTGTTCGGGATTGGGTTGAGGAAACTGGCCATGCCTGCTGTGTTGACGGCCACGCCTTCTGTCGTTTCCGGCGACATGCAACTTGTCCGCCGGGCGCTGGCGCGCGACGGCGACGCATTCCGCGCCATCATCAAGACGCACAATCAGAGGCTCTATCGCATCGCCCGCGGCGTGGTGCGCAATGACAGCGAGGCCGAGGACATCGTCCAGGAGGCCTATGTCAGCGCGTTCGCGAACCTTGGCGCCTTTCGCGGCGAGTCCTCGCTCGCCACATGGTTGTCGCGCATCGTCATCAACGAGGCGCTCGGCCGTTTGCGCAAGAAGCGCAGGACAGTGCCGATGCCGGACAATCCCCAAGCCGAGATCATCCGGTTTCCCCTCAATCCCAGCGACGATCCGGAGCGGACGATGGCGCAACGGCAGATCCTCAAGCTGGTCGAACAGGCAACCGACAGCCTTCCAGATGTCTACCGTACGGTGTTCGTGGCACGGGTGATCGAGGGGCTCAGCATCGAAGAGACCGCCGATCTCCTCGGCGTCCGGCCGCAGACCGTCAAGACCAGGCTGCACCGCGCCCGAGCCCTGGTGCGCAAGGCGCTGGACGACCAGATCGGGCCGGTGCTGCTCGATGCTTTCCCGTTCGCCGGCCGACGCTGCGAAAAGCTGACCAGCGCCGTGATGCGGCGGCTCGGCCTGGAAGGCTGACGCTCGTCGGTTTCAGGTGATTTTGACGGGAACGTTTGCCGCCGTCCCGCATCCAATGATCGTCAACCGAGAAACGCTGTCCGGCGCGATTGCCGCGTCCGGCGAAGGAGATGCCATGCTTATCCGACATACCGCTGCTTTGGCCGCCATGCTGCTGCTTGGCGCTGCCCCACTCGCACAAGCCGCCGACAAGCCGACCGACCCGCAGATCGCCCACATTGCCTACACGGCTGGGGTCATCGACGTTGAAGCTGCCAAATTGGCGATCGAGAAATCGAAGAACAAGGAGGTCGTGGATTTCGCCAGGGACATGGTGCGCGATCATGAGGCGGTGAACAAGCAGGCATTGGACCTGGTCAAGAAGCTGAAGGTCACCCCGGAAGACAACGCCACCAGCCAGGCATTGACGAAGGCGGCCAAAGAGGAACGCTCCAAGCTCGCCAAGCTGAAGGGTGCGGCCTTCGACAAGGCCTATGTCGAAAACGAGGTTGCCTATCACAAGCAGGTCGACGGCGCTCTCGAAACGCTGCTCATCCCTTCGGCCAGCAATGCCGAACTGAAGAGCCTGCTGGAAACCGGCCTGAAGATCTTCCAGGGCCATGAGCAGCATGCCGAACACGTCGCCGGCATGTTGAAATGATGCCGGGCGCCTCGAAACGACGATGGCGGTTTGCCGCGCTGGCGATGGCCCTCGCGGCGACGCCGGCGGCCGCCGAAACTATCCAGGTCACCATCGACAAACTGGTGTTCTCGCCAGCCACCGTCAAGGCGAAGGCCGGCGACACGATCGAGTGGGTGAACAAGGACGTGTTCGCCCACACGGCGACCGTCAAGGGCGGCTGGGAGGTGATGATCCCGCCGAAAGCATCCGCGCGCCTGACCCTGCAGAAGGCGGAAGCGGTCGACTATTTCTGCCGCTTCCATCCCAATATGAAAGGCCACATCGCGATGATGCCCTGATTGACCGCCCCGCGGGGGCGGTCCTTCGGCATCAAGCCGCCTGGTAGCGGGGCGCTGGTTCGCCGGTTTGCGTGGCGGCGAACAGCGTGGCACGGGCGGCGTCGTAGTTTTCCCACAGCGCACGGTCGTGCACCGACGGCAAGGTGACGGCTTCGCCCTGGTCGAAGCCGGCGAGCGCTGCGTCGACCATATTTTCCGCCGTCATCACCACTGCCGGGTCGAATGCCGAAAGCGGAATACCGGCGTGATCGTAGAATTCGGTGGCGGTCCCGGCCGGAAGCACGACCTGCAGCCTGACGTTGGTTCCGGCAAGCTCATCCTGCAGGCCGCGGCTGAAGTTCAGCACATAGGCCTTGGTGCCGCTGTAGAGCGAGGCGATCGGGAGTGAATGCAGCGCCAGCACCGACGCGACGTTGATGATCGCCCCGGCGTTGCGCGACAGGAACGCAGGAAGCACCGCCCGGGTCAGCCGGGTCAGCGCCGTGATATTGAGCGCGATGGTCGAAGCGGCGGCGTCGGTGGACGTGTCCACGGTCGAGGCGAGCGTGCCGTTGCCAGCATTGTTCACAAGCAGAGCGACGGCGGGGTTGGTGGCAAGCACCTTCTCGACGCGCGCCAGGCCCTCCTCCTTCGTCAAATCGGCGCCGATCACCTCGACCTTGATGCCATGCGCCTGCGACAGCTTCACCGAAAGGGTCTTCAGGCGGTCGGCACGGCGGGCCACGAGCACGAGATCATAGCCCCGGGCGCCGAGGCGGTCGGCATAGACGGCGCCGATGCCGGCGGAGGCGCCGGTGACGACGGCAACGGGCCTCGGATTGGATACGGAATTTGACATGGGATGACTCCTTAAAAATTGAGTGCTCAACCATAGGCCGGGCGGGATAAAGGTTGAGTACTCAACCAATTAGGCGAGGCTGCACCCCTTTGCAATGGTGAAGCCCTCAACTATTTTGTGAAGATGGGAACTAAGGTGGAGTCGCCAGTATCGATTGCAGCTCTGAATGGGCTGGGCACGGAAGGGTCCGGCATGCCGGACGACTTCGTTTGCACCAACTCGTCGCTGCGCCGTGCGGCGCGCCGGCTTGGCCAATTGTACGACGAGGCGCTGATCCCGACCGGCCTGACATCAACACAAACCCTGCTGCTTGGCCAGATCGACGGATTTGGCGCCGCCCAATGCGAGGAGGCCCCGACGTTGCAGGTTCTCGCCGGCCGCTTGGGGATCCAGCTTTCGGCGCTGACGCATGCGCTGAGGCCGCTGGTGCGCGACGGTCTGGTCGAAGTCCACCAGAATGCAAGCGACCGGCGAACAAAGCACGCCGTGCTGACGTCGCAGGGCAAGGCGCGATACCAGCAGGCATGTGTGGTGTGGGTCGAGGTCAACCGGCGCGTCGAGGCGATTCTTGGCTCCGAGGCGGCCGAGAGGCTGAGAAGCCTGGCTGACGACGTCGCCTCGCAGGACTTTCTCGACGCCTATGCCGCCGGTGGGAAACTGCTACGCAATAGAGCGTGACTCGAATCGACACCGCCTGATGCCCAAAAGTTGCGGGCCAAGGGCCGTTTGCCCGCAGACGCGTATCGCCGGAGGAAACCGCCGGCCCTTCAGGTCACGCTTCATGGTGCAGTGGGAGGTGATGATCCCGCCGAAGAAATCCGCGAGCCTGACATTGAAGGCTGCCGGGGCGCTCGATTATTTCTGCCGTTTCCACCCCGACATGAAAGGCCGCTTGGTGGTGTCGCCCTGATCCAGCGCCAACGAGGCCCGCCTGGCCTCGTCGGGCCGTGCCATGTGGGTCCAGGAGCCGTCATGGCGGGGCTCGCGTCGCGCCAGCCAGGCATCGAGCCCTTCGCGCAAATCGGCGGTCGGCGCCACACGGGCGAACTGCTCGGCCTCGACCAGCAGGCCTTCGGCGATGCTCCGGTCGAGGCCGCGCGCCACCGCGGTGAGGATGCCGGCGACCGCCAGACCGGAGTGCCGCAGGATACGCCTGGCAAGACCGATTGCGGCGGGCATCAGGTCGGCATGCGGCACCACCTGGTTGACGAGGCCAAGTTCAAGGGCGCGCGGTGGCGGAAACCAGTCACCGGTCAAAAGCAGTTCGAGCGCCCGCTTGCGCCCGGCAAGCCTCGGCAATCGCTGCGTGCCGCCAAAGGTCGGCGGCATCGCAAGGCTGATTTCCGGCTTGGCAAACAGAGCGCGTTCGCTCGCAATGGCAAGCGGCACGGCCTCGGTGATCTCGCAGCCGCCGCCGAAGGCAATACCATTGACTGCGGCGATGACGGGTTTGCGGAATGTTTCCAGCCTTGCCGTCAGCCTTTGCCCGCGCATGACGAAGTCGCGCATCGCGACATCGACGCCAAGCGCCACGCTGGCCGCGAACTCGTGGATGTCGCCGCCCGCCGAAAACGCCCGCTCCCCAGCTCCGGTAAGGATGACCGCGCGCACGCCGTCATCGACTTCAATGTCATCGAGGATCGCAAGCAGGCGATCGATCAGGGCATAGTTCAGCGCGTTGAGTTTCTCCGGCCGGTTGAGGGTGAGGACGGCAATTCCATCCCTGGTCTCGTTAAGGACAAGATCGGTCATCTGGCTTCCTTCCCATCATGCTCATGGCCGGCAGGTTACGCCCTTCCCCACTTGTGTATATTCACTAGTCGGTATACCTAAGCTCATGCCCGACGCACAAAGCCCTACCCGCAAACGCATTGTCGATGCCGCGACCAAGCTTTTCTATGCCGAAGGAATCGTCAGCGTCGATGCGGTTGCCGAGGAGGCGGGCCTCACCAAGCGGACGCTCTATTACCACTTCAAGAGCAAGGACGATCTCATCGCCGCCTATCTCGATGGCCGCGACCAACCCAATCTGAAGCGGATGGCTGGTTGGTTCGATGCTGCCGAAGGCGGGGTGGATCGCAAGGTCGAGGCGATCTTCAGCAATCTGGCGAGGGCCGCTCACCATCCGAAATGGAAAGGATGCGGCTTCCTGCGCACGGCCGCGGAACTCGCCTCGATGCCCGGACATCCGGCGATCAAGGCCGGGTCGCGACACAAGACGAATTTCGAAACATGGCTGGCTGGCGCCTTGTCGAACCACGGCGTTGAGGGGCCGCAAGCCTTGGCACGCGAGGTCGTGCTGCTGATCGACGGTTGCTTTTCGATCATGCTGATCCACCGCAACCCCGATTACATCGAGGCTGCCGGCCGCGCCGCGGCGACACTTGTCCGGGCGCGGACTTCAAGCGGCAGGATCTAGAATCCGAACGCCAGCCATGCCGTGCCGGCCGCGAGCGTCATCAGCGTCAGCGGCAAGCCTACCTTGAAGAAGGCGCCGAAGGACAGATGCGTGCCGGCGGTCCGTGCCTGTTCGGCGACGATCAAATTGGCGACCGAGCCGAGCAGCGTGAAATTGCCGGCCAGCGTCGAGCTCATGGCGACCACCAGCCAGGCGCGCCCGGGGTTTTCCAGGCCAGGGATGAAAGGCCTGAGCGCCAGCACGGCCGGAACATTGCTCATGATGTTGGAAAGCACCGCGGTGAACCCGGACAACCGCCAGACGTCATCGAGGCCGAGATCCTTGCCCGAGGCAATCATATCGGGCGTGAGCAGCGTCTTTTCGGCACCGGCGACGACCACGAACAGGCCGGCGAACATGAACAGCAGCGGCCCGTCGATCTCGCGGTAGATGCGCGCCGGCTTGAGGGAGCGGGTGAGCAGGAGAATGGCGCCGCCGATCAGTGCGGCCTTCGCCACGGGCACGCCGGCAAAAAAGCCGATGGCCAGCCCGATGCAGACGACCACCGCCTTCAAAACCTGCCCCTTGTGCATGCGGCCACGCGAGACCTCGGGCGTCAGTTGGGCTGTGCGGCCGAATTCGGCCCGGTAGACGATGCGCACGATGACGATGACGGCGATGAGCCCGAACAAGGCGACCGGCGCCAGCGCCGCGGAAAAAGCAGGATAGGAAATGCCCGACAGCGCGCCGATGACCATGTTTTGCGGATTGCCGGTGATGGTGGCGACACTGCCGCAGTTCGATGCGGTGGCGGTGGCGATCAGATACGGGATCGGGTTGCGCTTGATGACACGCGTGACGTGGACGACGATGGGCGCCATCACCAGGCAGATGGCGTCGTTGACCAGGAAGGCCGACAGCACGCCGGTCAAGAGCGTCACCATCACCAGAAGCATGAACGGCGCGTGCGCGTGCTCGATGGCGATGGCGCCAAGGCCGCGAAAGGCGCCCGACACCTTCAGATGCGCCACCACGATCATCATGCCGAGCAGCAGCGTGATGGTGTCGAAATTGATGGCGCGGTAGGCATCCTCCATGCTCAGCGCGCCTATGGCGATCATCGAGGCTCCGCCGAGCAGCGCTATTCCCGCCCGGTCGAGACGCAAGCCGGGAATGCGGCCAATGGCGACGCCTGCATAGGTCAGGACCAGGATCAGCAGTGCCGCGGCGCCCATCAATGTCATCGGGTAGGAAGGTCCTGCTCAGTCGGTTGGGGCCGTGCGCGCCCGGCGATTCACTTGCATACCAGCTTTAGCGCGATGTCGGGATCGATGCCAAACCGGGTGGCAGACTGCCCGAAACGGCTGACGAGAGCGGCGCCGCTAACGCCGGTAGAAATCCAGCCGCTCCCGCAATGCCGCTGGCGAAAACAGCTCCTCGACGGTCTGCCGCGCCTTGCGGCCAACTGTCGCGCGCAGTGCCGGGTCGGCTTTGAGCTCGGCCAAAATCCGCGCCGCCTGTTGCGTCGTTTCGAACAGAAACCCGTTTTGGCCATGACTGATATGGTCGGCATAGCCGCCATGCGAATGGCAGACCACGGGCAGACCGCAGGCCATCGCCTCGAACACGACGCGGCCGAACGTCTCCACATGCGAGCCGGTGCGGTAATAGAACGCGTCGAGCGTCGACAGGAACTGCTCGGCCGCAAACCGGCCTTCCGGGAGGAGTTCGAGCTGCGGATGCGGCTTGAGCCTGTCGCTGAGGAGCATTCCGCCCTGAATCCGCAGCGCGGTGCCATCCGCCAGCAGTTCCTCATAGAGCGGCATATCGTCGATATGGTGCTTGTCCAGCGTATCGCGGCTCAGCCGTCCAATCGTGAACGGACCATCCGGTCTGGCCAGCCGCGGCGAAAAGCGGTCTATATCGATGGGTGACGGATGGACGACGCCGTCGACCCGCAGCATGCGTTTTTGAAAATCCGAAATCAGCACCAGTTCCGCGTCGGGCCAGTTCAGCAGGCGAGGCATGCGCGTCGTCAGCGCGACGACTTTCGGGTGAAATGTGTTGAAGACATAGATCAGCCGGCGCGGCCGCGGGATCAGGTAAGGCCATATCTTGTTGCGCCAATGCGCGCCGAGGAAGACGTAGGTGCCACCGTCCGGCGCATTCCGCGGCGAGATGCGGCGAATCGGAAATTGCCGCATCAGTTCGCCGGACGCCCTGGAGGACGTCGCCCACAGGCGCACCTCGGAATCGGCGCTCAGCAGGCGAAACAGATCGAGGGTTTCGAGGTCGCTGCCGCCAAAGGGGTTCTGAAAGCCGTTGAACAGATGGATCATAGTCGCCGCACCGAGCTTGCCTGGACCGTCTCGCCATCATTCGCCGGCGCCGGCAGGCCGTGGCCGGCCGGACGCTTGGGGAGTAGGAAAGCAGGAAGGTCTCCGCGGCGACCCATACATCACCGACCGGGAGGAAGCACACAGATAAGATAGCGTCAAGAAAGCGCCCAACGCGGCTTTCTTCTCCGCTGAGCGTCAATGCATGGTGGCGGCGTTGGCCAGGGCCACCAAAGCCGACTCCGCCGGATCGAAGCTCACCTGATCGCGTCCATTCGATTTGGCGGCATAGAGCCGCTTGTCGGCAGCGGAGAATATCTCCTCGTAGGTCGTCGGCCCACTGAAGCTGGTGCCACCGATGCTGACCGAGAGCGGACAGGAACGCCCGCCAGGAGAAAAGTCCATCTCGCGGATGCGTCGACGGATGCTTTCGGCAACCAGCCAGGATTGTGACGGGTCGACGCCGGGGAGAAACACGCCGAACTCCTCGCCGCCGATGCGGCCGACGATATCGCTGCCCCGCAATTGTCCCTTGATCGCCTGCGCTATCAGCTTGAGCGCCTGGTCGCCGCAGTCATGGCCAAGCCGGTCGTTGATCGACTTGAAGTGATCGGCATCGATGATCAGCAGAGCACCGGACTTGACCGACGCCTGTCTGTCGACCTGCTCGAGATAGGCTTCGACAAGCATCGAGAAGGCGCCGCGGTTGAGCACGGCGGTCAGGCTGTCGGTGGCGGCGATGACGCTCAGGTCACGCTGGGCGATGGCCAGTTGGCGTATCTTCCACATCAGGAAGAACAGAAACGACCCGCCCAACGCCAAAGGCAGCAGGAGGTCGGTCAGTTGCGCCCGCCACACGGCTTCGCGCGAAAGATAAGGGAAATTGAACGAATCGACGAAAAACGCCACGGCGATGAAAAATGCCGTGCCGGCAGTCGTGACAGCGATCACCCTGCCCCAGCTCGTCGCCGACAGGTCGACCTTCATCTCATTCACTCCGTTAGCCGCGCCTACTATGACGTGCCAACGCAAACAAAATGATAAGACTTTTCTTTCAATTCGATATCAGCGATCCGCAGCCTGGCATCGGCTGCCGCCATGTCGGCAGCAGCCGCCGCTCCCACGGCATGCGGGGGCTTGTCGCTTGATCTGCGAGGAGTGCCGGCGTTAGCGGTTGGACGTCGATCCGCCGACCGTCTCGACAACGAAGGATGCCGCGATCAGGTCGTCGGCATCAAGACGTAGGGAGCCTTCGGTCGCCCCCATGATCGCTGCGACCTTGTGGAAGGTTTTCATTTCGTGATCGGAAATCTGGGCATTTTGCATCTTGGTCTTGAGCTCGGCGATACGTCTCCCCAAGGCAGGGGACGTTCCAATTTCACGTTTCGACATGGCGTGGTTTCTCCTCCCCCAACCCATGCTTGTTTGCCCCGCCCCTTCGGCGGACCGCATATTGCCTATTTATGAGGCACCGCGAATACAAGGCCCCGAACGCGTGATTCGGACGAAGGTTCCCGCGCGGCAGTGTCACGAAATAATACCAAGGAGCGGCACCATCCGACCACCAGACGCCGCAACGGCATGGTGCCAGAATCGCGCCGACAAACCGCCACCGCCCGGCCACATTCGCTGCCGCTGCTCGACGTCCCCTTCACATCTGTGTCCGGAACGGACCCTGAAAATATTGGCGATCCCGACAGGATTCGAACCTGTGACCATCGGCTTAGAAGGCCGGTGCTCTATCCAGCTGAGCTACGGGACCGCTGGCCGGCTCGGAGCCGGTAGATGTTGGCGCTGGCGCCCGTTCGGGCTTGCCGATCAATGCGTCCAGGGCGTCCTGCGGTCATAGCGGAAATTCTCCGCGTAGGAAATCTGCCGGCGCTTGGGCTCCTTCGGCTCCTCGACGCGATAGGCAAGCCCCTCTTTTTCGGCGTAGGCAACCGCCTCTTCGCGCGTGTCGAAGGTGAGCCTGATCTGGCTTCTCATGTCTGCCGACGTGGTGTAGCCCATCAGAGGATCGATCTTCTTGCGCGTCTCGGGGTCGAATTCCAGCACCCAGTGACCGGTCTTGGCCTTGCCGGACTGCATCGCGGTTTTGGCTGGGCTGAAAATGCGCGCGGACATGGCCACCTCGTTCTTGTGCGAGGCAGCATCGCCACCCCTTTGCCAGTCATTACTGCGCAAAGAGGACGGCGGCAAGGTTTTTGCACTTGCCATGTAACACCGAAATGAATAGGCAACAGACCGTTCGGAGTGTAGCGCAGGCTGGTAGCGCATCTGGTTTGGGACCAGAGGGTCGGGAGTTCGAATCTCTCCACTCCGACCACTTCTTCTCCTGCAAAACCGAGGACCTGCGGTCGCTGAAGGGCAATCGCTCCTTGTCGCGTGCGGCGGGTGCCGCCGGCCGGACCTCCACATGCGACGCGGAACAAGAGCACGCCACGAAGTCCGCCCCTAGAACACGCCTTCTATGTCGGTCCTGGAAAAATCGGCTCCGACGTAGAGCAGGCGGCAAGCGTGCTCTTTCGCCACCTCATAGGAGAAACAATCTCCGAAATTGAGCGCGGCCGGATGGATGCCCTTGCCCCATCGCATATAAGCTTCGGCGATACGCCGGGCGGAAGCCGGCGTGACCGCCACCACCTCGAAGCCAAGCCCGTCGATCAGGCTGGATAGCTCGGCTGCAATGCCGCGGTGCGACGCGACAATCAGCGCCTCGGCGACGGTGCCCGCGGAAATCAAGAGGTCGTTCTCGGCTTCGAGCGCGGCTATGCAAGCGTCGGCCTGCGGTTCATCAAGCACGATCGCCATCAGTGCCGAGGTGTCGACCGCGATCATCCGGGCATGCCGTCGTCACCGTAGAGGAAATCCTGGCTTCGGGCGGCTGAAGGTCCGGCCTTCGCCTTGGCTGCGCCGGATTGGCGCATTGCCTCCAGCAGCGTCCGGCGGGTTTTCTTGTCGGGCACCAGCTTGACCGGGACCAGACGCACAGCCGCATGACCATGGCGGGTGAGAATGATTTCGTCGCCGGCCTCGGCACGGCGAACCAGTTCGGTCAGCTGTCCCTTGGCGTCTGTAACGGATACCTGCACGGGGCGCTCCTCATGGACTGTTTCTTGGTCCATGTTCCGCCGGAAAATAGTCCAACAAATGGTCTATTTCAACATGTTTGAGCTCGAATGTTCGCTGCCGCGGCTACCAACGGCCGCAGTACAGACGGCAAGCTCGCCGGGCGAGAACCCCAACCGCCCCACTCCCGGCGAGCCTACAACCTGATTTGGAACGCAATCAGGACCGGGATCAGCCGGCAAAGCTCACGCTGCAAGATGGATGCCAGGGCGTTATTCCCAAAATGGGACGGTGACCGGGGACGGGAGACCGCGCCGTTTGCAGGCCGGCCAAAATATCGAGACTCCTAGAGCGGTTCACCGTTTCACGGAAACGCCGAACCGCTCTATCTCTTTGTTTTTACGCAATTCCGGACGGAAAACCGTTTCACACTTTTCCTGGAATTGCTCTAAATCTCGAACTCGCCCTGCCCTTCATCCATGGCGCTGACGGCTTCGGCGGCCAAGGCCCGGGTGATCGGCGTCTTGCGTTCGAGCGCGGCGCGGTCCAGCCGTTCCACCACGCGCATCGCTGTCGCCAGCGAGCGCTCGATGCGCCGTACCAGATACTGCACGACATGCGGCTCGACCTCGACCTGGCGGTCGGCGAACAGTTTGGTGATGACACCGGCGAGCAGGAGGTCGTCGGGCTCGTGGATCTCGACCGTCGCCGCCACCTTCAGCCGCGAGGCAAGGTCGGGCAGCGAAACACCCCAGGCCGACGGAAACCGCCGCGCCGTCAGAAGCAAAGTGGAGCCGGCACCGCGCACCGCATTGATCAGGTGGAACAGGCCTTGTTCGTCGACCGCTCCGGTGTCGACATCGTCGATCAGCGCCGGCCGCGCGCCGAGGGTCTCGATGCTGTCGCCAATGCGCCTGGCGTCAATCGCCACCGCGTTGGCGCGTGCACGCCAGATCGAAGCCAGATGTGTCTTGCCGGAGCCCGCGGGACCCGCCAGCACCACCAGCGACGATGGCCAGTCCGGCCACCGGTCGACCAGTGCCACTGCCTGGCTGTTGGTGCCGGAGACGACGAGTTCGTCCCGCGAATAGCCGGTGCCGTGGCCGAGATTGAGGGGCAACTGGCGCGGCGTGTCGGTCTTCTGGTCACTCATTGGGGCTCAGCCCCGCACGGATCATGGCTTGATGGCCGTGCGACGGCCGTCCGGTATCTCCGATGCCGCGCCATGGCCCTTGTAGAGCGGCGATTCGAGATAGCGGGCTATGGCAAATCGCACCAGCACCGCAACTGCCGCCGAAGCCGGCACGGCGATCAGCAAGCCGACGAAACCGAACAGCGCGCCGAAGGCGAACAGCGCGAACATCAGCCATACCGGATGCAGGCCAACGCTCTTGCCGACCAGCCGGGGCTGCAGGATGTTGCCTTCGATAAACTGGCCAATGAAGAAGACGACCGCGACGGCGACGATCATCGTCCAGTCCGGCCAGAACTGGACGAATGCAACGCCGACGGCAAGCACCAACCCGGTCAGTGAGCCGACATAGGGAATGAAGGAAATCAACCCGGCGAACAGGCCGATGAGGATGCCGAAATTCAGCCCGGTCAGCGTCAGCCCGGTGGCATACATGGCGCCCAGCACGAGGCACAGCGTGCCCTGGCCGCGCACGAAGCCGGCGGTGGCGGTGTTGATGTCGTTGGCGATGACGCGCACGGTCGCCACGTTGTCGCGCGGCACCCAGCTGTCGATGACGGCTACCATGCGATCCCAGTCGAGCAGCATGTAGAAGGCGACCACGGGCGTCACCACGAACAGGCTGACCACCGAGACCAGCGCCACGCCGGAGCTCCAGATCGAAGTGAAAACCGTTGTGAGCAGGCCGAAGCCGGAGGTCAGCAGCGAATTCAGCCCGTCGCGCAAGCCATTGGCGTTGACGCCGAATTTCTGTTCCAGCCATTTGGGATCGAACGAAGTGATCAGGCTTTGCAGGCGGGTCAGATATTCCGGCAGTTTTCCGGCAAAGTCGGCCATCTGCGTCGCCAGTACCGGAATGAGGATGACGAAGGCCAGCACCAGCACGATGAGAAAGGTGATGAGGATGACAACCGTCGCCATGAAGCGGGACAGGCCGAGCCGCTGCAACCGGTCGGCGACGGGATCGAGGAAATAGGCAAGCACCATGCCGGCGACGAAGGGCAGCAGGATGGCGCTGAAGACATAGAGGAAAAGGGCGAGCACGGCAGCGCCGGCCAGCCAGAAGAAGATCTGCCGGCGCAATGCGGTGGACGCGGCAAGGTCGGCAGCCGCAGCTTCTATCACTGCCGCTTCTCTATCAGGTGCCCGGGGTGGAGCCTTCGCCATAGCCGCTCATATGCCTCAGCCAAGCCACGAGATAGGCCGCGGCCGAAGCCACGGTCAAGACCCCGGACAGCAATATGAGGCCATGCCTCAGCGGGTCGAGGTGAACGGCAAAGGCGAGTTCCCCCAGCACAACCGCCGCCAGCACGATCTGGATGGCGGTGTTGGCTTTCGACACCAGAAGCGGCTTCATCTCCACCGGATGAGCCATGACGGAGGACAACAGCACCGCGCAGACGATCAGCGCATCGCGCGACACCATGGTGACGACCAGCCATAACGGCAATTGCCCGATGAAGCCCATGACGACGAACACCGAAACCAGCAGCAGCTTGTCGGCGATCGGATCGAGATAGCCGCCGAGCTTGGAATGCTGGTTGAAGCGGCGGGCGATGAACCCGTCGACGCCATCGGAAATGCCGGCAACGAGGAAACCGGCAAAGGCCCAATCCCAGCGCGCCTGCAGCATGGCCAGCACCACGGCAGGCACCAGGATGAGCCGCATGATCGTGATCATGTTGGGAATGTTCAAGCGCATGTCCGTCGCTTCTGTTTGAACGATAGATGATGGAGATGGCGCAAGGGAGAAGCAAGGCAGGTGACGAGGTTTGCGCGAGCCGCGCGTCTGCCCTGCCGGGCAATTCCCCCTCAAGGGCAGGACTGTCCGGTAGGACAGAGAGGGCGCTGTTCCGCCACCATCTCCCCCTCATCAAGGGCAAAACTCCAGCGCGCCGGAGCCGTTTTCCTTGCGGACCGAAACCGTTCATGCGAAGAGCCCGCAAGGGAAACAGCGACGAGCCGGATATGAAGCGCGATACAGCCAAGCGTAAGAACGGGCTCACCTATGCCGAGGCTGGCGTCGACATCGATGCCGGCAATCTCATGGTCGAGAAGATCAAGCCGCTGGTCAAGGCGACGCGCCGGCCGGGCGCCGATGGCGAGATCGGCGGTTTCGGCGGCCTGTTCGACCTCAAGGCCGCCGGCTTTACAGACCCGGTCCTGGTCGCCGCCAATGACGGCGTCGGCACCAAGCTGAAGATCGCCATCGACGCCGGTAAGCACGACACCATCGGCATCGATCTCGTTGCCATGTGCGTCAACGACATCGTCGTGCAAGGTGCCGAACCGCTGTTTTTCCTCGACTATTTCGCCACCGGCAAGCTCGATCCGGACCAGGGCGCCGCCATCGTCGGCGGCATCGCCGAGGGCTGCCGCCAGGCCGGCTGCGCGCTGATCGGCGGCGAGACGGCGGAAATGCCGGGCATGTATCACGGCAAGGATTACGACCTCGCGGGGTTCGCCGTGGGCGCGGCCGAACGCGGCCAGCTTTTGCCCACGGACGACATCGTGGAGGGCGACGTGCTGCTGGGCCTCGCTTCCTCCGGGCTGCATTCGAACGGCTTCTCGCTGGTGCGCCGCATCGTCGCCACCAGCGGCCTGGCGTGGAGCGATCCGGCGCCGTTCAACGACGAGGCCACCCTGGCTGAAGCGCTGCTCGAACCGACCCGCATCTACGTCAAGTCGATCCTCAAGGCGATCCGCAACACGCACGGCATCAAGGCGCTGGCGCACATCACCGGCGGCGGCTTCCCGGAGAACATCCCGCGTGTGCTGCCCAAGGATTTTTCGGCCGAGCTCGACCTCGAGGCGATCGACGTGCCTGCCGTGTTCTCGTGGCTGGCCAAGACCGGCGGCGTGGCACCCGAAGAAATGATGCGCACGTTCAACTGCGGCATCGGCATGATCCTGGCGGTCGCTTCGGGCCAGGCGGCGCAGGTCGCCGCCGTATTGCAGGAAGCCGGCGAGACGGTGACGCCGATCGGCCGCATCGTGCCGCGCCGCGATGCCGGCGTCATCTATCGAGGCTCGATCGACCTATGAGCACACCGCGGAAACGCACCGTCGTTCTTATCTCCGGGCGCGGCTCCAATATGACCGCGCTGATCGCCGCGGCCAGCGACCCCGCCTTCCCAGCCGAGATCGTCGGCGTCATTTCCGACAAGGCCGACGCGGTGGGGCTCGCCACCGCCAGGGCGCGCGGCATCGCGGCGCAAGTCGTTTCGCGCGCCGACCATGGCAGCAAACAGGCGCATGACGCGGCGATCGACGCAGCACTTGCGGCGTTCAATGCCGAGATCGTGGCACTGGCCGGCTATATGCGTATCCTCACCCCCGGCTTCGTCCAGAAATGGCAGGGCCGCATGATCAACATTCACCCTGCCCTGCTGCCGGCATTCAAGGGGCTCGACACCCATGCGCGCGCATTGGCCGCCGGCATGCGCATCCATGGCTGCACGGTGCATTTCGTCACGTCCGAAATGGATGATGGGCCGATCATCGCCCAGGCGGCGGTGCCGGTGATGGTCGGCGACAATGCCGATGCGCTGGCTGCCCGCGTGCTGAAGGCAGAGCACCAGCTCTATCCGCTGGCGCTGGGCCTGGTCGCCGAAGGCAGGGCGCGGATGGAACATGGACGCACGGTCTTTGCCCGCTTCGCGGACGATGCCGACAACGCAACTTCGATGATCATCACGCCGAGCCCGGTGCGAGAGGAAATCGACCTCGAACAGCTGGCGCGCATCACGCCGTAAGGTCTGCGGCTTCCAAAACTGCTTGGCAGCGACCCCTAGGTCCTGAACAATGCCGACGAGACAACTGCTTCTCCTGCGCCACGCCAAATCGAGCTGGGACAACCCCAACCTTGCCGATTTCGACCGGCCGCTTGGCCCGCGTGGGCTGAAAACGGCGCCGCTGATGGGGCGCGAACTCGCGGCACGCGGCTGGCTACCGGAACTGGCGCTGGTGTCCCCGGCGCTGCGCACCCGCGATACCTGGCGCCTGGTGACCGCCGAGATGCCAGCGCATCCCAGCGTCGTGTTCAACGAGGCGCTCTACGATGCTTCAGCGGCCGATATTCTGAGCCAAATTCATCAAACCGATTCGTCGATCGGCTGCCTGGTCGTGGTTGGCCATAATCCGGGACTGGAGGATCTGGCCAGACAACTCGCCGGACCAAGGTCGGAAGCCAGGGCGCGCAAGAGGCTCGATGAAAAATTCCCGACGACAGCCCTTGCCCGCTTCCTTTTCGAGGGCAACTGGTCCGCGCTGTCGTCCGCGCGACTGACGCACTATTTGCGGCCGAAGGATCTGGGCTAGGATTCCGGCGCGGCGGGCCATGCCACTGCATCTGACACGTCAGACATTATTGCCTGATTGCGAGATTGGATCTCGAGCCGAAGGTCGGCCGGCGCTGTGCTAGCGCACAAAAAACAAGAGCGGCGGGCCAAGCCCACCGCTCTTTGTGGTCGAGGATTTTGCAGAAATCAACGGCCCCAGATGCCCTGGCCAGACTGAGCCGGCACGTTGGCGTTGGCATCACCCTGCGCCTTCAAGGACTTCGCGATCGAGCCGGTGTGCGTGGTGTCGATATCGGAAGCCGAATGGCTGGCCGCAACCGGCTGGTTGACGTTGTTGGAGCCGTAGTTGTCGCTGCCTGCAAAGGCGGTGCCCGTGGCAACGAGGATAGCGGCGGCGGTAAGAGCGATCTTGGTCATTTTAAGTACTCCTGATTTTGAGATTTGGTTGATTGGAACCGGATCGGGAAAACGCGATTAGCGGTTGCCGAACAGGTTGCGGTCGCTGCCCTGCGTGACCGGCTTCTCGACGGTCGACTTCTGGGTGGAAGCCGTGAACGAATTGTCGACGGTCGCGGCGGGCTGGTTGGCATTGGCCGAGCCATAATTGTCGCCGCCGGCAAATGCAGTGCCCGTGGCAACGAGGATGGCGGCGGCGGTAAGAGCGATCTTGGTCATTGTCTTTACTCCAGTGTTTCTTTGTTGTGTCCGTCTAGTGGCGTGCCCTTGGGAGGAATTTCGCGTCGCTCGGACCACCCCGAGATGGGCTTGCCATTCGCCGAGTTCCAATCACGAAGATGTTCCATGTACCTTGCGCCGCGGGGCCTTGAAATTCGATCATGGGCCTCGGCGGCCACAATCTTTTCGATAGATATCAATTAGTTATTCAAGAGAGCCATTTTTCATGGCGTGCCTTCGAGCCGCTGTCGTTCACCATGTGATGCACAGTGCGTCAACACAAATCGAACCGAACGGTTCGGTTTGAAAGGCGTGGACGTGTATCTTTTTTCCGGACTGTTGAACCCGGCGAAGGAATTACCCGCCATTCACGATGGGGCGTTCAATCCCAGCACGTCGCGCATATCGTATTCACCAGGCGCGCGTGCCGCCACCCAGAGCGCCGCGGCGATGGCGCCACGGGCGAACATGATGCGGTCGCCAGCCGAATGCGACACGGTGACGGTCTCGCCCTCGGCACAGAAGCTGACGCTGTGCTCGCCGACAATGCTGCCGCCGCGCATCACCGCGAAGCCGATTTCGCCCGCAGGCCGGGCGCCGACGGCGCCGTCGCGGGCGCGCCGCTCGACCTTGTCCAATTCGACGCCGCGCCCGACGGCCGCGGCTTGCCCCAGCATCAAGGCGGTTCCCGACGGCGCATCGATCTTGTGGCGGTGATGGGCCTCGAAAATCTCGGCATCCCAATCATGGGGGTCGAGTGCACGGGCGGCCTGCTCGACCAATCCGACCAGCATGTTCAGCCCGAGCGAAAAACTGCCGGAGCGCACGATGGGAATAGTTTTCGCAGCCTCCGCGATGGTCGCTGATTCGGCGGCATCGAAGCCCGTCGAGCCAATGACCAGAGCCGGTCCGCCACGCTTGGCGCAGTATCTGGCCAGATCGGCCGATGCAGCGGGTGAGGTGAAGTCGATCACCACATCGGCCATGGCAAGCGCCTCGTCGCGGCTCGCCAGCCCGTCACCATCGACGCCAGGCCGGTGGAAGCGGGCGGCGAGCGCTAACCGCGCATCGGCCTGCACGGCGTCCGTCATCCGGCGGCCCATGCGCCCCAGCGCACCCGCGATCGCAATCCTGATCGGTCGTTGCGACACGGGCGCCGCCAGCTATTTCCACATGCCGCGCATGCGCGCGCCGATGTCGACGCGCACCTCCGGCCGGGGCGCCCTGCCCTGTGCCGCCTGCGCATCCGGCCACGAGATCTGCTGGAACGCGGTGAGGATCGAGGCCGGGATGAAGCGGGTGCGCGAAGCGTAGAGATGGCGATCACCGCGCGCCGCCTGGCCGTGCGGAAAGAAGCGTTGCGGCATGACGAGGTTGAGATTGTCCTTGGCCCGGGTCATCGCCACGTAGAGCAGCCGGCGCTCCTCCTCCATGTCCTCCTTGGTGCCGACGCCGAGATCGGCCGGAATGCAGCCATCGACCGTGTTGAGGACGAAAACATTCTTCCATTCCTGGCCTTTGGCCGAGTGGATGGTCGACAGGATCAGATAGTCCTCGTCGCGATGTGGCGGTCCGGCCTGATCGCTGGTCGCGTCCGGCGGATCGAGCGTCAGCTCGGTCAAGAACCGTTCACGCGACGCATAGCCCGTACCGATCTGCTCAAGCTGCAAAAGGTCGGCCCGGCGCGTGATCGCGTCCTCGTGGATGCGTTCCAGATGCGGTTCGTACCACAGCCTGACCTGTTCGAGGTCGGCCGGCCATTTGGCACCGGCCCGCAGGCCGGTATAGAGCGAGACGAAGCCGGGCCAATCATCGGCCGCACGCTGCGGCGGGCGCCAGCCGGCGAGGCCCATCGCCTCGTCCAGCGCCGTGGTCATGGTCTCGACGATCTGTCCGGCGGCCGAAGGGCCGATGCCCGGCATTAATTGCAGCACCCGAAAACCGGCGACGCGGTCGCGCGGGTTTTCGGCGAAACGCAGCACCGCCAGCACGTCCTTGACGTGAGCGGCATCGAGGAACTTCAGGCCACCGAACTTGACGAAGGGGATGTTGCGCCGCGTCAGCTCGATCTCCAGCGGCCCGCTGTGATGCGAGGTGCGAAACAGCACCGCCTGCGATTTCAGCGCCGTGCCGACCTCGCGCTCGGCCAGAATGGCGTCGCAGACGAAATTGGCCTGCTCGACCTCGTCGCGCACGGTTACCAGTCGCGGCTTGTCGGCTGATTTGCGCTCCGACCACAGGTTTTTGGTGAACCGCTCCGAAGCCTCGCCGATCACCGCATTGGCGGCGGCCAGAATGGTTTCGGTCGAGCGGTAATTGCGCTCCAGCATCACCACGTCGGCCGGCCGCGCGAACTGGTTTGGAAAGTCGAGGATGTTGCGCACCTCGGCGGCGCGGAACGAATAGATCGACTGCGCATCGTCACCGACCACCGTCAGACCGGTGCCGTCCGGCTTCAGCGCCATGAGTATCGATGCCTGCAAACGATTGGTGTCCTGGTATTCATCGACCAGCACATGGTCGAAGCGTTCGCCGAGATGCGCCGCGATCTCCGGCTCGGCCGCCATCTGCGCCCAGTAGAGCAGCAGGTCGTCGTAATCGAGCACGTTCTGCGCCTGCTTGGCTTCGACATAGCCGGCGAACAATTGCTTCAGCTGCTCCGCCCAGCCGGCGCACCAGGGAAAGGCGGAGCCGAGCACCTCGCCGAGCGGTGCCTGCGCGTTGACTACGCGCGAATAGACGGCAAGGCAGGTGCCCTTGGTGGGGAAGCGCGCTTCCGTCTTGGAGTAGCCGAGCTCATGGCGCACCAGGTTCATCAGGTCGGCGGAATCCTCGCGGTCGTGGATGGTAAAGGCCGGGTCGAGGCCGATTTCCAGCGCATAGTCGCGCAGCAGCCGGGCGCCGATGCCGTGAAAGGTGCCGGCCCAGGTCAGCGCATCCGTGATCACCGCGGCGTCGCGGCCGAGCACCTCGCCGGCGATGCGTTCGACGCGCCTGGCCATTTCGGAAGCTGCCCGGCGCGAAAAGGTCATCAGCAGGATGCGGCGCGGGTCGGCTCCCCTGACGATCAGATGCGCGACGCGGTGGGCCAGCGTGTTGGTCTTGCCCGAGCCGGCGCCAGCGATGACCAGCAGCGGCCCGGCGATCCTGCCATCGCCGTGCTCGACGGCCTGGCGCTGGGCATTGTTCAGCCGGGCGAGATAGGCCGGCTGGATAGTCGAATCCAGAAAGGTCGAATCAGGGGCAGCAAGGTTCATTCCCCATCAAGCATCGTTTCTGCTTTGTTCGCAACGGAGAAGCGGCGCGGCGACGGGCTAGCGTCTCGGATCGGCCGCCCTTGCCGCCGATTGGCGGCGCAATGCCTCGCGGTCGTTGGCTGGTGCCGGCAACAAGAGAGGATCGACGTCGTCGGGAACGTCATCGATCATCTTGCGGACGAGGCGATAAGTAACAAACGCAAAAGCGCCAACCAGGATCAGACGGATCATGCAGCGGTTCTCCCATGATCTGGGATCAACCGAAGATGTGGCGTTTTGTTCCCTGATGGAACATCGCAACCAAACCGACACCGTCTCGTTGTGAGAATCAGGAAAGGTAGCGATGAAAAAGCTTACTTTGATACTCGTCCTGGTGGTTTTGGCTGTCTCGGCTTGCGATAACAATCTCCCGCCGACGAAGGCGCCTGGCGGCGATCAAAATCCGCCCGCCGCCAGCAATCCCGCCGCAAATACGGACGCTCCCGGCAAATGACTTGGCGCGCACAACGATGCTCCGCGCGGACATCACGGTGTCGCGCCGATGCATTTCTCGATGCGATCGAGTCCGTTGATTTGGCGGCAAGCCGAAGAGAAGAAGGCCGGCGCCGCTTGGGAGGTGCCTGATAGCGCCGGCCAGGCGGATATCAGGTCCGCCGCAAGACCGAGGCTAGCTGAGTCTTGCCCCTACGTCATGCGCGTTTGAGCATTTCGGCCTTGGCCGGGCGGTTTCCCCCGGAAAGCTTGTTGGCAGGCTCGTCACCGTGCCAGACATGAGTGCCCATCAGGCGCTGACGGCAGCAACGATGTCCGGAAGTTCCGCACTTTCGTCGCCATGGACCGGGTCACGGTCGGGTTCCCCTTGCCCGGTTGAGCGACCGGGTTGCATGTCTCGCATGCTTTCGCCATTCTCCGCAGCGCGAATTTGGCGGGAGGCGCGATTGGACAACACTACCCCGGTTGCGATCATCGGTGCCGGGCCGGCGGGCCTGGCCGTTGCCGCGTGCCTGCGGCAGGCCGGAGTCGACTTCATACTGCTTGAAAGAGAGCAGCAGGCCGCGCCCGCCTGGCGTCGCCATTACGAGCGCGTCCACCTGCACACGACCAAGCGCTATTCCTCGTTGCCGTTCGTGCCGTTTCCCAAGCATTATCCGCGCTATGTGCCGCGCGATCTCTTCGTCGAATACCTCGATGCCTATGCGCAGCGCTTCGACCTGCGGCCCCGATTTGGGGAAACGGTGCGGACGATCGGCCGGCAGGGCAGAAACTGGGGCGTCGAAGCGACGTCTGGCACCGTGCGCGCTTCCCATGTGGTGATTGCGTCGGGCTACAATGCCGAGCCGCTGATGCCGGTATTCGCCGGCGCCGGAACCTTCAAGGGCAAAAGTCTGCACAGCGCGGACTACCGCAACAACACGCCGTTTGCCGGTCAGTCGGTGCTGGTCGTCGGCATGGGCAACACCGGCGCCGAGATCGCTCTCGACCTGGTGGAAGGCGGCGCGCGGCCGACGATCTCCGTGCGCGGCGGCGTCCATATCGTGCCCCGCGAACTGCTCGGCGTGCCCATCCAGGTCGTCAGCATGGCGACACGCCTGGGGCCGCGACGCGTCAATGACGCCGTCTTCCCTATCATCCTCGACCTGGTGTTGGGCAAGCTGGAGAAATATGGGCTCAACCGCCCGAAGCAGGGACTGCTGGAACAGATATCCCTGGCATCGCGCATCCCGGTGATCGATGTCGGCACCATCGGCAAGATCCGCGAAGGCGCGATCAAGGTCGCGCCCGACATTGCGGAAATATCAGAAGGCGGCGCCCGTTTCGTCGACGGCCGGCATAGCAACTTCGACGCGATCATCTTCGCCACCGGCTATCGCCCAGCCTATGCCAAATTCCTCGAACCCGGCGTCGAGCCCGGGGCCAGCGGCGTCAATGCACGCGCTTCGGAACTCGGTCTTTATCTCGTCGGCTTCCACAATTCGGTCACCGGCCTGCTGCGCGAAATCGGGATCGAAGCTCAGGCGATCGCAGACGACATCCGTCTCCGGCAGAACAGAAAAAAGACTGCTGAAATCCTGCCGGTATGACGCAGACGATCGAAGCCCGCATCGGCCTCAGTTCGCCTTGCGAAGCCAGACCTTGTTGTCGTGGAATGCAGCGCCGCCATAGGGTGCTGGCGCGTCGGCGCCGGTCAGCACGTTGATGCCCTCGCCGCGTTCGTGAGCGCTATTGGGCCAGATGCCCTCCGCGATCACCACGCCACGCTTAATGCCGTCGAACAGCTTCGCGTGCAGCACGACCTCGCCACGCTCGTTGCCGATCTCGACACGGTCGCCGTCGGCGAGCCCATGAGCCGCCGCATCATCCGGATGCAGAAGCAACTCCGGACGGCCTTCCCTGGCCTTCGACACCGGTGTTTCCGAAAAGGTCGAGTTGAGGAAGTTGCGCGCCGGCGAGGTCGCCAGCCGGAACGGATGCGCCTCGTCGGCAACCTCGATCAGATCGACGTGGTCTGGAAATTGCGGCAAGCGCTCCACCGGGCCGAACAGGCCCATGCTCTTCGGCGGCCGGTTGGGTGCCGCCTGTCCCGTCCAGTCGGCGCGGAAGCGGAATTTGCCGTCGGCATGGCCGAATCCCCCAATGAAATGCGCGGCGTCGAAGTCCGGCTGCAGGTCGACCCACTTTTGCGCCTTCAGGCTGTCGAAGCTGCCGAGCCCGCGCTTGCCGAGAATAATATCGATATGCTGCTGTTCGGTCAGCCCGAAACCCGGGCGGTCGGCGACGCCAAGGCGCTTGGCCAATTCCTCGATGACGAAATGGTTGGTGCGCGGCCCTTCCGGCGGCTCGATCAGCTTGGGGCCAAGTGTGATGTGCTGGTTGCCGCCGCCCTTGTAGACGTCGTCATGCTCCAGGAACATCGTCGCCGGCAGCACGACATCGGCGAGCTTGGCCGTGTCGGTCATGAACTGCTCGTGCACGCATGTGAACAGGTCGTCGCGCAGGAAGCCTTGCTTCACCAGGCGCTGCTCCGGCGCGACATTCACCGGATTGGTGTTCTGGATCAGCATCGCGGTCACCGGCGGGCCGCCATAGAGCGCATCGCTGGCCCCGGTCAACACCGGGCCGATGCGCGAATGGTCGAGATGACGGATCGAGGGATCGCGCATCCTGGTGCCTTCCAGCACTTCCTGGTTGAGCTTGAAGATACCGGAATTGGAATGGAAAGCGCCGCCGCCCTCATATTGCCAGGAGCCGGCGACCGCGGCGATGCAGGACGCGGCATGCATGTTGACGGCGCCATTGCGCTGGCGCGCGAAGCCATAGCCAAGACGGAAATACGTCTTTTTCGTCGTGCCGACGAGCCGGGCGAAAGCCTCGATCTCGGCAACGGTCAGACCGGTGATATCAGCCGCCCATTCGGGGGTGCGGGAGCGCAAATGCGCTTCCAGCCCGCTTGGGTCATCGGTGTATTTTTCGAGATAGGCGCGGTCGGCCATGCCTTCCCTGAACAGCACATGCATGACGGCACAGGCCAGCGCGCCATCGGTACCGGGCTTCAGCACCAGGCCAAGATCGGCCTGTTTCATCGTCGCGTTGTCGTAGACGTCGATGACGACGATCTTGGCGCCGCGCTCCTTGCGCGCCTTGATGGCGTGGGTCATCACATTGACCTGGGTGACCACGGCATTGGTGCCCCAGATCACCACACAGTCGGATTTTGCCATCTCGCGTGGGTCCGGGCCACGCAGGGCGCCGGCCCCCATCATCCAGCCGGTCCAGGCTAGATTGGTGCAGATCGATCCGAAGAAACCGGAATATTTCTTGGCGTGGCGCAGCCGGTCGATGCCGTCGCGCTGCACCAGCCCCATCGTGCCGGCATAATAGTAGGGCCAGACCGTCTCCGAACCGTATTTCTCCTCGGCCGCGATGAATTTTTCGGCGACGAGGTCGAGCGCTGCTTCCCAACTCGCTTCCTTCCACACGCCATCACCCTTGGCGCCGGCGCGGACAAGCGGCTTCAGCAAACGGTCCGGGTGATGGACGCGGTCGGCATAGCGGGCGACCTTGGCGCAGACGACGCCGGCCGTGTAACTGTTGGTCTTGGCGCCGTGGACGCGGCCGATGCGGTTGCCGTCGAGCAGCTCGACCTCGAGCGCGCAGGTCGAGGGGCAGTCATGTGGACAGGCCGAATGGCCGATGCGGAGCTTGGCGTGCTGGTTCATGGGGTTTGTGTAGCGGGTTTTGGAGACGGCGTGTAGGGCCAGATGATTAGCCGATCTCCCCCCTCGTGGGGGAGATGTCCGGCAGGACAGAGGGGGGCGCGAAGGATCGCCAACTGTTGGCATGATCCGCAAGCGACCAAAGACCGATGGTCAGCCAGTGCAAGAGCTGGCAGGCAGGCGGGACAGCGCCCCCCTCTGGCCTGCCGGCCATCTCCCCCACAAGGGGGGAGATTACGCAATCACTCCGCCGTGCCTTCCTCGTATTCGGCCGACATGGTCAGCCATTTTTCCTCGTGGCCGGCCAGTGTCTGGGCAAGCTGCGAGCGCTCCTTGGCCAGGCGTGTTGCGGTCGAGGGATCCTTTTCGTAGATCGCCGGATTGGCCAGCTCGTCCTCGATGCCGTCGATGCGCTTGCGGATGCGGTCCATCAGCGCTTCAGTGGCACGGATTTCCTTAGCGAGCGGTTCGAAAGCAGCGCGGCGCTGTGCCGCCTCGCGCCGGCGGTCGGCTTTCGAAGCCTTCTCGGCCTCGCGCCGCTCGCGGCGGTCGCCGGACACGCCGGTGACCAGCGTCTTATAGTCCTCCAGATCGCCGTCATACGGGTTGACGGCGCCGTCCTTGACCAGCCACAGCCGGTCGGCGGTCGCCTCCAGCAGATGGCGGTCGTGCGAGATCAGGATGACGGCACCGGGAAATTCGTTCAGCGCGTGAATCAGCGATTCACGGCTGTCGATGTCGAGGTGATTGGTCGGCTCGTCGAGGATGAACAGGTTCGGCCCCTCGAAAGCCGACAGGCCCATCAACAGCCGCGCCTTCTCGCCGCCTGAAAGATCCTTGGCGGCGGTGTTCATCTTCTCGGTTGTGAGACCAAACTGGGCGACGCGGCCGCGCACCTTCGATTCCGGCGCCTCCGGCATCAGGCGGCGGACATGTTCGTATGCATTTTCGTCGGGACGCAGATCGTCGAGTTGGTGCTGGGCAAAGATCGCCACCTTCAGCCCGGGCGCCACCGTCATGCTGCCGCTCTCCTGCTTAAGCCGGCCGGACAGCAATTTGGCGAAGGTCGACTTGCCGTTGCCATTGGCGCCGAGCAGCGCGATGCGGTCGTCGGCATCGATGCGCAGCGTCATCTTCTTCAGGATCGGCTGCCCCTCGGTGTAGCCGACATTGACGTTGTTCAGCGCGATGATCGGCGATGCCACGGTCTTCACCGGCTCAGGGAAGGAGAACGGCCGCACCGTGTCGTTGACGATGGCCGCGATCGGCTTCATCTTTTCCAGCGCCTTGATGCGCGACTGTGCCTGCCTCGCCTTCGAGGCCTTGGCGCGGAAGCGCTCGACGAAGGATTCCATGTGCTTGCGGGCGGCTTCCTGCTTGACGCGGCCCTTCTCCTGCAATTCCTTCTGCTCGGTATACTGGCGCTCGAACTGGTCGTAGCCGCCGCGCCAGAACGTCAGCTTCTTCTGGTCGAGATGGACGATCGAATTGACGGCGCGGTTGAGCAGGTCGCGATCGTGCGAGATCAGCAGCACCGTGCGCGGATATTTCGAGACATAATTTTCCAGCCACAGCGTACCTTCGAGATCGAGATAGTTGGTCGGCTCGTCGAGCAGCAGAAGGTCGGGCTCGGAAAACAGCACGGCCGCGAGCGCCACGCGCATGCGCCAGCCGCCGGAGAAAGAGGAAGCCGGCCGGCGCTGCGCCGCGTCGTCGAAGCCGAGGCCGGCGAGAATGGTGGCCGCGCGGGACTCGGCTGAATGCGCATCGATATCGGCCAGCCGCATATGGATGTCGGCGATGCGGTGCGGATCGGCGGCGGTCTTTTCCTCTTCGAGCAGCGCCGTCCGTTCGAGGTCGGCCTTCAGCACGATCTCGATCAGCGGCTCCTCGGTGCCCGGGGCTTCCTGCGCCACTTGGCCGATGCGCGTGTTCTTCGGCAGGCCGATGGATCCGGTCTCGGAGGGAAAATCACCGGTGATGGCCTTGAACAGCGTGGTCTTGCCGGTACCGTTGCGGCCGACAAGGCCGGCCTTGGTGCCGGCCGGCAAGGTCAGCGAGGCATGGTCGAGAAGCAGGCGTCCGGCCATGCGGAGCGAAAGGTCGTTGATGATCAGCATGGCCGCGCTTTTGCACTGGACATCAACGCTTCGCAAGGCCTTGCTGGCCAGTTGACCGCACAAGGCCTGGAAACGACGCCCGCAAAGGCGCCGTCAATGCAGCCGATCAGCGGCTTGCCACACGGGTCCGGGCAGCGCTCAGGCCGTTACCTTGCGCTTCGTTGCCTTGGCCGCGGCGGGCGCTGCCGCCGGCTTGCGGCCGAGTCCCGTCGACTTCGCCAGAGCGGACCGCGTCGCCGAATAGTTTGGAGCGACCATCGGATAGTCGGGCGGCAGGCCCCATTTGGCCCGATAGTCGTCCGGGCTCAGGCCATAGTCCGTCCGGAGATGCCGCTTGAGCGACTTGAATTTCTTTCCGTCCTCCAGGCAGACGATGTAATCGGGAAACACCGACTTCTTCGGGTTCACGGCCGGCACCAGGCTCGGGCTTTCCGCGACAACCGCGCCGGCCAGCTTCCGAACCGACGCGCTGACGCTGGCAATCAGGTCAGGCAGGCCGGAAGCCGGAAGCGGATTGTTGCCGACATAGGCCGAGACAATATCAGCCGTCAGCTCGATAACGGTCTTATCCTCGATATTTGACAATTCTTTTCATCCTATTTGCGACAAAGCCCTCCACCCCAGCGAAGACTTTTATCGATGTATCTCTTTAACCGAGCCCACCAACGGATCGTCAAGCCTAAACCGAATCAAGACTTGCCACCATATATCTTTTATGAAAATCGATGCGTTGCAAATTAGAAAATCTAATACTTAGTACTGACAGACTTCGCGCCTAGGTTGTGCGCCAATATCTCAAGAATATGCTTCCAGCGGGCACAACGCCTGAAATTCATTTGCTCGACCGCCTTTTCGGCCCTCATCGCGGCATAAAGTGAGCGCCTCGGCGCCAAACTCCTGACCAGCAAATGCGCTTCCTGCCCGGCAGCACGTTCGTTTCGTCAAACACAGCTTTCCGCCTCCGAGCCGCTCCAAGCCGATCGCGACGCCGTGCAGATGCTGCCCAACGCCGAAGCTCGACACTTTCCAGGCGGTGCCGTGGCCGATGCTGGCTTCGCGACCCATCGCATAACACAGTCGGGAATGGCATAGGCGTTCGCTTTACTTCTCCAGGATGGGGACAACACTTGGCAATCACTCGATAAATTCGCCCACCCCTGTAAAGTTAGGAATGCTGGTGCTAGCGTAAGCCCAGCTTAAGGTCGAAACTGTGCGTTTGCTCAATCAGGTTAACCTCAATTCGTTGAAAATCGTGGAGAGTGCTGCCAGGCACGGGAATTTCACGCGCGCCGGCGAAGAGCAGTTCATCACCGCTTCGGCGGTCAGCCAGCGTGTCAAAAGCCTGGAGGACCAGCTGCGCTTCAAGATCTTCCAGCGCGGTGGCAATGCGGTATCTCTGACGCCGGAGGGCGAGACCTATGTGTCGCGCGTTCGCGAGGCGCTGGAGCGGATCGTCGCCGCCAGCATGGAAGCGACCGGGCAATCACAGGAACATGTGCTGAAGATATCGGTGCTGCCGACCTTTGCCGCACGCTGGCTGTTTCCGCGCCTGCCGCTGTTTCAGCAGCGATATCCCGACATCACCATGCGGGTCTCGACCTCTTATGCGACGCACGAATTCACGACTTCGGAGTTCGACCTCGAAATCCGCTATGGCTATGGCGACGGCGGACTTTCCGGGCTGCAGGCCGATCTGCTCTTTCGGGAAGACCTGACGCCTGTGTGCAGCCGCAAGCTGTTCCATGACGTTCTCGGCGACAAGCCGTCGAAGGTGACACCCGACGACCTCAAGCACTTCACGCTCCTGCATTCCGACACCTGCACCCAGAACTGGCAATCCTGGCTTGGCTTTGCCGGTGCAAGCTTCGTGCTCAGCGAGACCAGAAGCATCTATTTCGATTCGTGCATGATGTCCTACGAGGCAGCCAATGCCGGGATGGGCTTTGCGGTGGCCAATCGCGCCTACATGGCCAGCGATATCCACGCCGAAAGGCTGGTGGCTCCATTCGCCGTCCACCACCCGAACACGGCCGGCTGGTATTTCGTCTCTCCCCACAAGACGCTTGGAACACGCAAGGTGCTGCTGTTCAAACAATGGGTCATGGCGGAGGCGGCTTTGACGCAGAGCCAATTGGACTGTGATATCGACGCCTGACTGTCTGCCGGCGGCGAAATCACGCATATGCGCGCCCCTCCTCGGTGCGCTGAAAAGACGCCAGATCGAGCTGCACTGAAGGGCGGCCCAGAACCGTCAGGATCATATGCGCCTGGCCGCGGTGGTGGGTCTGGTGATTGAACACATGATCCAGCGCCGGCGCCAGTCTTTGCGAGACAGTGCGCATGTCCGAGACCGTCATGTAGGTAAAGCGCCCCGTCAACGCCTTATCGCTCAGGCCGCCGATCCAGTCGATCATCCTCTTGTCCTCCGCATCGCGTGCCATTCGCAGGCTCGGCAACGCCCGGTAGAGGATGGCGTCCAGTGTCGTCGGCGCGTCGCCCTCGCCGGTGAAGCGCTTCATCCAGATGCGGTCGGCTGTCAGAAGGTGATTGAGCGTGCCCATCAACGAGCCGAAGAAGGCGCCGACATCGCGATTGAATTCCTCTTCATCGAGATTGGCGGCGGCATCGTAGATGCGGCCATTGGCCCATTGATTATAGGCCGCAAACATCATGAAGTGCTGTCTCATCTTCTTCTCCGCCGAGCCCGTTTCGGGTGCCGGGAGCGATACCTAGACCGCAAGGGAGCCGACGCCAATGACCATTGTGCTTTATGATCTCGTCGGGCGCGACGAGAGCCGTCCGTTCAGCCCGCATTGCTGGAAGACGACGATGGCGCTGGCCCATAAGGGGCTCGAAATCAGCACCGTGCCGACGCGTTTCCTCGAAGTGCCCAGCGTCGAGGGCGGTGTATCGAAACTCGTTCCGGTGATCCGCGACGGGGACACCGTCGTCGCCGATTCCTTCGCCATCGCTCTCTATCTCGAAGAGGCCTATCCGGAGCGGCCGACGCTGTTCGGCGGCGAAGGCGGCAAGGCGATGGCGCGCTTCGTCGAGCGCTGGTCGCAGCTGACCATCCATCCTTATGTGACCACCGCCGCGATCATGGATATCCACGCCATGCAGGACGCCGCGAACGCCGCCTATTTCCGCCAGAGCCGGGAGCAGCGCCTGGGTAAGAAACTGGAAGACGTGATGGCCGCGCGGGAAGCCGGGCTCACCAGTTTCAGGGCCTCGCTGGAACCGCTGCGCTCGACGCTGAGCTACCAACCGTTCATCGGCGGCGCCTCACCGCTGTTTGCCGACTATATCGTCTTTGGAGCACTGCAATGGGCGCGTATAGCCTCGCCCTATCGGCTGCTCGACGACGGCGACCTGGTGGCGCAATGGTTCGCCCGCTGCCTCGACCTGCATGGCGGGTTGGGACGAAACGTAGCCGCGGCGGCATGAGGTCGCGGCGCCTGGCCTTGCCGCAAGGCGAGCGCAATGGCCTTCAATCCTTGCGAACAGGTTGGAGCGAGACGGCCAGACCTACTTGGTCGCCGCCTTTTTTGGCTTGCTGGTCTTTGTAACGGCCTTGGCCTCGTTGGGGGCAGCTTTCGTGTTGCCGGCGCCGGTTGCCTTCTTGGCCGGTTTTTTGGCTGCCGGCGGCTTCCCCGTGGCATCCTCCCGATCGATATCGGCCGCGGCCTGGTTCCAGTGACGTTCGTGCTGACCGGCCGGTTGCCCTTCTTCCTGCCAGATCTGATGTGCACGGTTGCGAATGCGCTCCTGACGATCGTCTGTCATGGTCATATCATCTCCATTCGGGCCGACTTCAGCGCGGCGCCGACACGCGACTATAGCAAGCAAAGCGCAGCATTGCAGCTCTCCGATCTCGCCTCTGGCCCATCCTGTCGACGCCGGCCCGCCACAGAAACGCACACCGCGCCCGCCTCCCCTTGGCAATGGGCCGGGTGACTTGTATAGAGCCCGCCACTCTCAATTCCATTCTCAGAAGGACGACCCCATGGCGCTCGAACGCACCTTTTCCATGATCAAGCCGGACGCAACCCGGCGCAACCTCACCGGCGCCATCACCAAAATGCTGGAAGACGCCGGCCTGCGCGTCGTCGCTTCGCGTCGTGTGTGGATGAGCCGCCGCGAGGCGGAAGGATTTTACGCCGTTCACAAGGAGCGTCCCTTCTTCGGCGAACTGGTTGAGTCCATGTCTTCGGCGCCGACGATCGTCCAGGTGCTGGAGGGCGAGAACGCCATTGCCAAGAACCGCGAAGTGATGGGCGCCACCAACCCGGCCAATGCCGCCGAAGGAACAATCCGCAAGGTGCATGCGCTGTCGATCGGCGAAAACTCGGTGCACGGCTCCGACGCTCCGGAAACCGCAGCGCAGGAGATCAAGTACTGGTTCTCCGATACGGAGATCGTCGGCTGAGCCGACCTCATCAAGCGTGATCTGGAAAGGCCGGCGTTCAGCCGGCCTTTCTCATTGGCTGAACGGTCAGGTCCCGCGCACGAATTGCAACATATGCAACGCGCGCCCGTAAACGAGGAAGCGGCCACCCGGATCAGCCTGCCAGGTTCTGTTCACTTCGGCTGACGATCTTTTACGTTCGCATGAGCGTTCGCTGCCTCGGTGTCGGTGGCCGGCGTCTGGGTGTCGGCGCCGGTGAACGGACTGCCCTGCCCAGGCGCGAGGTCGCCACTGTGGCCGGCCTTGTTGGTCTGGAAGGCTTGGCTGTCGGGGCTGAGACCATGCTGCTCGGCATTGAACAGATGGTCGTCTGCCCTCGCAAGGCCGGTAAGGGCAAGGAGCGATGCGCCTGTGGCAGCAAGGATAAGCACGTGCGTTTTCATCTCTGGACTCCTTCGAGTTAGGCCAGAACGAGCCGCAGCAGGTCTGGCGGCTTCAACGAAGGGACATTCGAGAACATCCCTTTTGCCTACCCGCCATATCTGAGAGAAACGCTCCTCCTGCCCGGATTATTCCGGCTGAAGCGCGTTGGTTACGAAATATGTGTCAGCTCGCGGCGCTGAAGCGCAGGATTTCGCGGCCGTCCTTGTCGGCGATGGTGAGCTTGCCGGCATCGATCTTGTACGACGCCGCTTTGGTCAGCGCATCGAACAGCGCCTTTTCCTCGGCCATGACCTCCGGCGCACAAGCCTTGTAGGTCGAGCCGACATCGCTGATGGCGATCGCCTGGCCGTCGACCTTGACCGTGGCGAAATAGCTGTTGCAGGGGCCGTGGCCGCCGGCCTTGCCCGCTTCGCTGATCTTGAACGTCGCTTGCGGCGCGGTGATCGCGCCGATGCCATCGACATAGTCGACCAACCAGAGCTGCCCAACCACGGAAGCCCCCGGCTCGGTGCTCGGCGTGACGATCTTGAGCATGATCGTCTGCGGCACGTCGGTCAGCGGGTCGACCTGATGGCGCACGTCGCTGATGAACAGGAGCTTGTCATCGACTGTAATGCGCGCTTGCAGCGCATAGGTCATCTGCGACCGGATGACGGAAGCGTCGAACTTTATCTCGAAACCGATCGGCACCTGGCCGGTGGGTTTTACATTCTGCTCACCGATGATTTTGGCCGGCGCATCGGCAAGCGAGACATCGGCAAGCTGGATGGAAAGAACGGCGCTGGGCGGCAAGGCGATGCGCTCACGATAGATCACTTCGCCCCTGATCGCCTTTTCGGCTGCAACCGACGTTTCCGGCACCGCCAATATGCCGACGACAAGCGGCACGAAACCGAAGACCAGGAACTCCGCGATCCTGTCCAGCATGATCACCTCCCTTGCCCAAGCCGACCAACCGCGCCCAACTGGCCAAAGGATTACGGTCAATGCATGGCTGCGGCGCAGGTTTATTCGGACGGTTTCCAGCGCCGCGCGGCGTTGGCGTCGGTTTCCTTGGCGTCGACCCAGCCGCCCTCGGAGCCGTCGGCGCGATGCTCCTTCTTCCAGAAGGGCGCCCGCGATTTCAGATAATCCATAAGGAAATCGGCCGCCTCGAACGCCGCCTGGCGATGCGCAGACGCGGCCACCACCAGCACGATGTTCTCACCAGGCCTGATCTTGCCGTGCCGGTGAATGACCGTCAGGCCCTGCAGCGGCCAGCGCTGAACCGCCTCGGCGGCGATGCGGCCGATTTCAGCTTCCGCCATGCCGGGATAATGTTCGAGTTCAAGCGCCGAAAGCGTGCCTTGCTCGTCTCGGCAGAGACCGGAGAAGGTGACCACCGCGCCGATGTCGGCACGGCCTTGCGTCAGCCGGGCGATCTCGGCGGCGACGTCGAAATCCCCGGCCTGGATCCGCACGGTCGGCACCATGGCGGCCGACATGGTTGTCAGCCTCCGGTCATGGGCGGGAACAGCGCGATCTCGCGCGCGCCCGATATCTTCTCGCGATGGTCGACATGTTCCTGGTTGATGGCGACACGGATCACGTCGGGATATTGCAGCGCGTTCTCATAGCCCTCGCCGCGCGACTTCAGCCAGCGCAACAGGTCGGCGACCGTTTCGATGCCGTCAGGCAAGTCGATGTCTTCCTCGGGCATGCCGATGCGCTCGCGCACCCAGGCAAAATAGATAAGGCGGGTCGTCATCTCACTCGTCCATGATGTGCTTGAGGCCGGCGCGGAAATAGTCGTAGCCGGTGTAGAGCGTGACGAGCGCCGCGATCCACAGCAGCACCAGGCCGGTCTGCGTGGTCAGCGGAAAGATCTTGTCACCGGCCGGTCCTGCCAGCAGAAAGGCGATGGCGACCATCTGGATCGTCGTCTTCCACTTGGCAAGCTGCGTCACCGGCACCGAGACCTTGAGCGCCGCCAGATATTCGCGCAGGCCCGAAACCAGGATCTCGCGGCATAGGATGATGATCGCCGCCCACAGCGACCAGCCAGCGATACCGGCGTGACGATCCGTGTCGGCGGCCAGCAGCAAAAGACAGGTAGCGACCAGCAGCTTGTCGGCGATCGGATCGAGCATCTTGCCGATGTTGGAGGTCTGCTGCCAGGCGCGCGCAAAATAGCCGTCAAAGTAATCGGTAACCGACGCCAGCAGGAAAATGACCAGCGCCGACCAACGGGCAAAATCGCTCGATTTCAGGTGTCCTTCCAGAAAAAAGCACAGCACGACCAGCGGCACCGCGATGATGCGGGCGTAGGTCAGTATGTTGGGCAGGTTGAACGCGCGCTGGGCCATATCTTGGGGACTCTTTCTGCCTGCGTACTCAAATCAGATGCGAATGTGGGGGGTCAACAGGCGAAAATCGATTGGCCAGTCGAAAATAGCCGAATCTGTCTTGGGGGCGATGCATGCCGCGACACGCATCAGCTCTCGTGGAAATGATTGTAGACCAGTTTCGCGACCTGCTCGGAAATGCCGTCCACTTTCCTCAGATCCTCGATCGCGGCGCGGCTGACCGCCTTGGCGGTGCCGAAATGCAGCAGCAGGGCGCGCTTGCGGCCGGGGCCGATGCCGCTGATCTCGTCGAGCGGGCTCTTGACCATCTCCTTCTTGCGTCTGGCCCGATGCGAGCCGATGGCGAAGCGATGCACCTCGTCGCGCAGCCGCTGGACGAAATAGAGCACGGGGTCGCGCACCGGCAGCGAGAACGAGTCCCTGCCCTTGACGAAGAAGCGCTCCCGGCCGGCATCGCGGTCCTGGCCCTTGGCGATACCGATGGCCACGACGCGGTCCTCGATGCCGAGATCCGAAAGGATCTTGCGCACCGCAGTCATCTGGCCCTGGCCGCCGTCGATCAGGATGACGTCGGGCCAGGCCGGGAAGCTGCCGGAGATGTCTTCTTCCATGTCGGCGCCGGCTTCACCGGCAGCCGCATCATCGGGCGCGACATCGCCATGCTCCTTCAGCAACCGCGAAAAGCGCCGCTCCATCACCTCACGCATCATGCCGAAATCGTCGCCCGGCGTGATCTCGGTCGAGCGGATGTTGAATTTCCGGTACTGGTTCTTCACGAACCCTTCCGGCCCGGCGACGACCATGGCGCCGACGGCGTTGGTGCCCATGATATGCGAGTTGTCGTAGACCTCGATGCGCACCGGCGGCTTGGCAAGGCCGAAAGTCTCGGCGAAACCGGCGAGCAGCCGGCCTTGCGTCGAGGTTTCCGCCAGCCGGCGGCCAAGCGCCTCACGCGCATTCTGCAACGCGTTGTCGGTCAGGTCCTTCTTCTCGCCGCGCTGCGGCACCGAGATTGCCACCTTGCGGCCGGCGCGGGTCGAAAGCGCCTCGGCAAGCAGTTCCTGGTCCTCGACGCCGTGCGACAGCAGGATCGAGCGCGGCGTCGGCTTGTCGTCGTAGAATTGCGCCAGGAACGAGCCCAGCACCTCCGATCCCTCCAGCGCCGGATCGGCCTTGGGGAAATAGGCGCGGTTGCCCCAGTTCTGGCCGGTGCGGAAGAAGAACACCTGGATGCAGACCTGGCCGCCTTCCTGATGGATGGCGAAGACGTCGGCTTCGTCGACGGTCTGCGGGTTGATGCCCTGGTGGCTCTGCACATGCGACAGGGCCGCCAGCCGGTCGCGGTAGATAGCGGCGCGCTCGAAATCGAGGTCCTGCGAGGCCTGCTGCATCGCGGCAGAAATTTCGGTCTTCACTTTCTGGCTGCGGCCGGAGAGGAAATCCTTCGCCTCGGCGACCAGCTCCGCATAGTCCTGATGCGATATCTCGCCGGTGCATGGGCCGGCGCAGCGCTTGATCTGGTAGAGCAGGCACGGCCGGGTGCGGTTCTCGTAGAACGAATTGGTACAGCTGCGCAGCAGGAAGGCGCGCTGCAGCGAATTGATGGTGCGGCCAACGGCGCCGGCCGAAGCGAAGGGGCCGAAATAATCGCCTTTTCGCGACCGCGCGCCGCGATGCTTGTAGATGCCGGGCGAGACATGGTCGCCGGTCAGAAGAATGTAGGGGAACGACTTGTCGTCCCGCATCAGCACATTGAATCGCGGCCGCAGGCGCTTGATAAGATTGGCCTCGAGCAGCAGCGCCTCGATCTCGGTGCGGGTGACGACGAACTCCATCGTCGACGTCTCGCGCACCATGCGGCCGATGCGATTGGTGTGGAACCGGCCTTGTGCGTAGTTGGTGACGCGCTTCTTCAGGCTGCGCGCCTTGCCGACATAGAGCACGTCGCCGGCGGCGTTCATCATCCGGTAGACGCCGGGCGCGTTGGGCAGCCGCTTGACCAACGTCTGGATCACCTCGGCGCCGACCATGCCGTCGGCGTCGCCGGCATGCGGCGTCCAGTCGATGGCCGTAAACGCGACGTCCGGGCCTACCGGTTCGACAATCTCCTCGTGTGCCTCATCCTCGAGGTCGATTTCGGGGGGAAGATCATCGGGGCCGCCCCGTGCCTTGTTTTTGTGATCCAAAGGACTCATTCCGCCATGCCTGTCACATCCGGCGTCTGCCATGCAAGATGCTGCCCGCCATCAAGTGCGATCATCTGGCCGGTGACGGAGCGCGCCTCCCAGAGATAGCGGATGGTGGCGCCGAATTCCGGCAATTCCGGGCCGCGCTTCAGGATCAGGCCGGCGACCTGCGCGGCAAAATCGGAATCATCCTGGCGCGTGTTCTTCAGCGTCGGACCCGGACCGATGGCGTTGACGCGAATGCGGGGCCCAAGCGCCTGGGCCATCATCTGCGTCTGCGTCCACAATGCCGACTTCGACAGCGCATAGGAAAAATAGCGCGGTGTCGGCCGCCAGACACGCTGGTCGACGATGTTGACGATCAGCCCCTCCTGCCCTGCGGGCAAGGACCGGGCTAAGTTCTGCGCCAACAGCGCCGGGGTTTTCACATGGATGGCGAAGTGGCGGTCCCAGGCCTGCCAGTCGAAATCCTCAACCGAATCGTCGACGAACAGCGAAGCGTTGTTGACCAGCAGCGAGATCGGCCCGAGCGCTGCCTGTGCCTGGCCGATCAGGCCGGCGACATCGTCCATGTCGGTCAGATCGGCGCCGACCACGGCCGCGCGGCCGCCGGACCGGTTGATCCGGGCAGCCAGGGCTTGCGCCTCATCATGCGAGCGGTTGGCGTGGATGGCGACGGCAAAACCATGGCCGGCAAGATCTTCGACGATCGCCTTGCCGATCCGTTTCGCCCCGCCCGTCACCAGCGCCGCGGTGGCCTTGCTCATGTGCTGTCAATCCTCGGTTTGGGCACGAAAAGACGGTGCCGGCAAAATATGGCCTGTCATCTCTTAAACGGCGTTCGCACCTGGGGCAGCATTGTGGCGAAACGCCCTGACGGGCATCGCGACTCGCCAGTCAACCAGGCCAGCCGAACCCCAATATAGGGCGCTGGACTCCTTGCACCAAGCGGCGTGCAGCGCGGTATGATCCGGCTGCTGACATTTCGCTGTTGCGAAGATGCAACGTCAAGTTTCTGCCTCATTCGTGCCGGGGAATGACCCAAGTTCAGGTTCGCTTCAGCCGCATTTCGACACGACATTTGGAACCGACGAACGCCAGATCCGTTTCACCCCCCGGACGGGTCGATGGCGATCGTGAAAAACAAGCCTGTGTCCTGTGGCTTAAGGAGTAAACAACAATGCAAGCCAATCTCAAATTCGCACGGCCGCTGGCCGTAGCGCTCGGGCTCTTTGCCCTCGGTGGTACCGCCTTTGCCGCGGACGTCGTTTCGGAAGAGCCGCCGGCACCCGCCCCGGTTGCCGAACTTCCGGTCGCCTCCTGGGCCGGCCCCTATGTCGGTCTCAATGTTGGCTACGGCTTCAGCGGCCGTACCAAGGAGAAGGATTTCGGCGTTGAAACCGATACCAAAGGTTTCGTCGGCAGCGTCTTCGGCGGCTATCAGTGGCAGCAGGAGAACTTTGTCTACGGTGCTGAAGCCGAACTCGGCTACAACGGCGTCAAGGGCGACGATAACGGCATCAACTCCAAGGCCGGCTTCGAAGGCTCGCTGCGTGCCCGTCTCGGCTACGCCGTGACCCCGGAAATCCTGCTCTACGGCACCGGCGGTCTCGCCGGCAGAAGCCTGAAGGTGGAGGACACCGTCCTTGGCGTCAGCGATACCGCTACCATGCTCGGCTGGACCGCCGGCCTCGGCACCGACATCAAGCTGACCGACAATGTGTTCGGCCGCGTCGAATATCGCTATACCGATTTCGGCAGCAAGAGCTTCGATGGCATTGGCAAGGTCAAGGCCACCGACAACCGCGTCACCTTCGGCGTCGGTATGAAGTTCTAAGTCGTCCAAGCCACGACACGAAAAAGCCGGGCCTCGCGCCCGGCTTTTTTTGTGTCCGCCGATCAGGCGGGTCATCAATCAGCTGGGGATGCAATCCTTCAGCTCTGGAAACTTCTCGTCGAAGCGCGCCGCCCAGCGTGTCAGCCGAGCGCGACCTTTCTCCCATTTGCCGGCGAAGCGAAGGGCGAGATAGCCAAGACAGGCGCGCAGCGCCATCTGACCGGCGGTGATCTTCTTGGGCAATTTTGGCGGGTTGGAATTGAGCAGGTCGAGCGCCTGCGTGATCTTCGCCCACTGGCGGTCCAGCCATGGTTGATAGACCATTTCTTCGGGCCGCGTGCGGCGCTCATAGACCATCGAAAGCGCGCAGTCGCAGATACCATCGGCCAGCGCCTCCAGCACTTCCGCCTCCAGCCGCTTGTCGGGATTGCGCGGGAAAAGCGCATTCTTCGAAACACGATTGAGATGCTGGGTGATGGCGCGGCTGTCATGGATCGAACGGCCGTCTTCGAGCACCAGGACCGGGATTTTGCCGAGCGGATTGGCGTCGATCAGGACAGCCTGTTTGTCCTCGGTCTTGACCGCTACCGCTTCGATGGCGATGCCGGCATAGGCGGCGGCCATGCGCACCTTGGAGCTGTAGGGGGAAGATGAGGCGTAGAGCAGCTTCGGCATGGTCGGGTTCCTGTTAGCATATGGGCAGTGTCGACCGGACAGATCTCTGCGATCAACGGCCAGGCGGCAACAAAATAATCGCCAGGAACCGGCTGCGGTTTCCACTCATGATCATCATGACAGGCCTACGGACTGGTATGCCGGAGATACAAGAAAAAGGCAGCAGGCCGACGGGACTCGAGCCTGCTTTCGGGCCTCACCGCGTGCATTGCGCTGGAGCCTTACGCACCGAGAAGGAGAGGACCAGATCGGGCGAGCGAGGCAGCCAACCGGCGCCTCGCTTTGCTTGCCCTCATTCCCTTCCTCCACGCCCAGCCCCGCAGGCTGGACCCATTGCCGGAAATGCCCCGATCCAGAGAGCGCCGGAGCGTCCTTGTCACGCCCGCAACGGACGCGACGCCCCAACGGTCCGGTTTACTTCTTGGCCGGAGCCTTCGCCTTCGCAGGTGCCGCCTTTGCCTTCGGAGCGGCGGCTTTTTTCACCGCCGGCTTTGTCGCGGCTGCCGCGGCCTTCTTTGGCGGAGCTTTGGCCGGAGCCTTGGCTGCAGCCTTCGCGGGCGCTGCTTTCTTGGCCGCGGGTTTTGCCGCCGCCTTGGCCGCAGGCTTCTTGGCCGGTGCTGCCTTAGCCGCGGGCTTCTTTGCCGGTGCTGCCTTCGCTGCGGGCTTTGCCGCCGCCTTGGCGGGCGCTGCTTTCTTGGCCACCGGCTTCGCGGCAGGCTTTGCCGCGGCTACGGGTTTCTTTGCCGGCGCCTTGGCAGCGGCAGCCTTCGGCTTGGCGGCGGGCGCTGCTTTCTTCACTGCGGTTGCGGCCTTCGCCGCCACTGCTTTTGCGGGTGCTTTCTTTGCCGGTGTCTTGGATGCCGGCGCTTTAGATGACTGCTTAGCCATGTCATGCCCCTTCACGTTATGCCGACGGCCGTGAATGACCCCGGCGCGCAATGCATATCTGACTCGCGGCTCGCTAGCCAGCGAAGCAATGTCATGATTTTCGCAATGTAAACTTTGACCGCGGACGAGGCATGATCGCGCTGATCATCGCACGGATGCGATGCTGATCTTCGGATATCGTCAGCGGTTCGACACCGACATTCTCAATGCGTCACAAGACCGGCCTGCCGTGAAGTGCTGAAGGTCAGCGACCTATCTTGTGCATTGATCTTCGGCCACCGACATCATGACCTGTCGCTTCATCGACACGGTTGTCTTCTGTAGCGGGACGGATCTACGCGGATCAGGAGAGCAAAGGGGTCACCAATTCGCCCGTTACCTTGTCAAACAGTTCTCCATCACTCGGAGAATTGACAGATAACTCTATATTGCAGAGTATTCTGCAAGGGATTGGAGCGTGCTGAATGTCGGTTACAGAGGAGCAAGCCTCGCCGTCCGAGATCGCCGGGATTGCGTCCGACGATATCGGCCCTTTCATCGATGGCCCGTGCCTTTGCCGCGCCGGAGCCGATCGATGAGCGCCGACGAGATCATCCATCAGAGTACGCGACTCAGGATCATGGCCGCCCTGAACATGCTGGAAAGGCGGGAGGCGTTGGAGTTCACGCAGCTGAAAGCCATGATCGAAGCCACAGACGGCAATCTCGGCGCGCATCTCGACACGCTGGCAAGGGCCGGCTACGTCAATGTCGAAAAGCTGTTCGTCGGACGGCGGCCGCAGACGCGGATCAAGGCGACGACGATCGGACGGCGCGCGTTTCGTGGCCACGTTGCTTTTCTACGCAGGATTCTCGATCAGGCCGAGACGCCGCCGCGCAGAAAATAGGCCGTTGCCGATCGATGCCTCTTAGCGCGTGGCGACGCCGGCACCAATCATGACACCGCCTGCCGGGCGGCGGTGTGTCTCCGCTTCCAGCAGCCGGCTCGAACGCACCCGGTTCAAATAGCCATACTGGAAGAGTTTAAGCAGATCGGCCGGACCGTAACCGGGACGACCGTTCCCCTGGGCTCGATACGGGGCAAATCCTGACGCCTGCAAATCCAGCCCATCGACGAAGCGAACCGGATTGTCTGACATAGTATCCAACGCTCAGGCCGAAGCAGCATCTGCGAGCGATCAATCCCAGAGCCGGCGATCGACTCTTGGCAGGTACGCGCACCTGTGGGATCTTCTTTTATGTTCCGATGAGAAGATTTGTCATGGATGGCTTGAAGACTTTTATCCTGGAAGCAAAATCGGCGACATATGTCGGAGGCGGCAGCCCGTCACCGGCATGCCGGAATGCGTCACACGACATCGGTTACAAGCGTGGTTCTTGGCACTATCTGGATAGCTATTTTGGAGGTACCGATTTTCTTGGACAGGAAGTCGTCTGGCAAGGTGACGACCCCGTTTGGGCCATGAACTATTATGGCCGTATCCTAGATCCGGAAATGATCGACGCGACCATTGCCGGTACAGTTATCAAGGAGTCGTTGTCAGCCTTGTACGGACTCGGCAGATTCCTCGGTGCATTCGAATATGTCGTTCGACAATACCGTTACGTTGACAACAGCAACGAGAACGTTGAGGGGTTCCTCGGAATCGAGCGGATCTACGTCGAACACAAGGAGGTCTATCGGTTAGACTATCACGGAGGACTTGTTAGGCCATAACCGCAAGTTGCGGATCAAACGCGCCTGCATAGCTCACACAATTGCGGATCGCCGTAATGGGCGGGCCGGCCCCAACGCGAAGGCGGCCACCATGGCGCATAGGCCAAAAGCGCATACAGACCGCCGCCGAGCGCCTTCCAGGTTTCCGGCGCGCGTGGGTCGACGGTGAACCGGCCGCGACAGGCCACGAGGTCACCGACAGCAATGCGCCGTAGATCAGCAGGACCCAAAGCCCGCCGTATAGGCGATCATGCAATTCGCCCAGTCCAGCCACTGTATCCTCTCGGGCGCAAGGTCGCTGCCGCCCGAAAAAACCGGCTGCTGGGATTTAGCGCAGGACGCGGCAGCGGCCGTTGTAGACCATCCAGCGGTCGAAGCCCGAGACGCAGAATTCAACGTTGTCGCCGATCGAGGCAAAGCCCTGCCCTTCTTCGATCAGGTACCAGATCGTCCGGTCGCGGCCGTCGGACAGGCTGACGGTGGCGCCGCAGTAGCGGCGACCGATCGGCCAGGTCTCGTTGGCCGGCAGATAGCGATGCTGGTGGATGCGCTGGAAATCGGTGATCTGCACATCGGGCAGATGCGGCACGTGATGCACCTGATAGGAGAAGCGGCTGGTGATCTTGTTCAGCACCCAGGGCTGGCCGCAGATGCCACTGTCCTCATCGATGTAGACGGCAAGGTCGGCCGCGTGTGCCGCCTGAGTGACGCCAAGAGGTGCGGCAAGCGGGGTGCAGAGCGAAATCAGGGCAGCAAGTGCGGATTTGGCGAAGCGAGTCATGACAGCCTCTCAAGGTCGATTGCGCGCACTGTGCGGATTCGCTGACGTTCGGTCAAGCGATTGTGATTGACTTGGTTTCCGCCTTCGAAATAGCCAGAGCCGGCGCTCGCAAGCGCTCGCTGTCGCTTCTACGCGGCCTCGCCCGCCAACCACTCCAGCGACCAGTGCGCGGGTTTTTCCACGGCGAGCAGTTTGTGCAGTGCCGGCAGCACGCTTCGCAACTCGGCTTCCAGAGTGAAAGGCGGATTGACCACCACCATGCCGCTGCCGTCGAGGCTGGGTTCCGAAGAGGCCGGCCTGATCTCGAATTCGATGTCGAGCAGTTTCGGAATGCCGGATTGCTTCAGCGCTTTCCTGAAGGCGATGATCGCCCTGCGGTCCTTGATCGGATACCACAACGCATAGATGCCCCCCGGCCACCGCTTGTGCGCTCTTATAAGCCCTTCGGCGAGGCGATCGAACTCGCCCGCCTCCTCGAAAGGCGGATCGATGAGCACCAGCCCGCGCTTTTCCTTCGGCGGCAGGTGGGCGCCGAGCGCCAGCCAGCCGTCGAGTTCCATCACCCTGGTCTGGAAATCTCCGGCGAACTCCGCCTTCAGCTTCGCGGCATCCTTGGGATGCAGTTCGATCGCCGAAAGCCGATCCTGCTTGCGCAGGAGATTGCGCGCGAGCCGGGGCGAGCCCGGATATTTCTTCACGCCGCCCTCAGGATTGAGCGACCGCACCGTCTCCAGATAGGGCGCGAGCAGCGCCGCCGTCCTGGCGTCGAGCGAAGCATCGATGAGGCGACCGATGCCGCCTTGCCATTCGCCGGTCTTTTGCGCCTCGAGCGACGACAGATCGTAGCGGCCGATGCCGGCGTGGGTGTCGACGACGCGAAACGCCTTGTCCTTCTGCTTCAGATATTCGAGCAGCCGCGTCAGCACGACATGCTTGACGACGTCGGCGAAATTCCCGGCGTGATAGGCGTGGCGGTAGTTCACTTGGAGCCCCTGCCCCAGCGCGGCGGTGGCGGCTGCGAGTTCGGATTCTCCGGCCGGCCGGCACGCGTACGCAAGGACAGCATGAAGCCGATCAGGCCAACCGCCATCAGCGAGAAGCCGACCGGCCGCGCACGGCTGTCGGTCTCGCCGATACCGGAACGCAAGATGAGATCGACCGCCCGCATCGGAATGTCCTCGGCATCGCCTGGGCCGACGGTGAAGACGTAAGGGCCAGGGCTGACGGCCGCGATCACCCCGGCCTCGTCGCGAAAGATCTTGTCGGGCAGTTGCGGGCTGGCCTGGCGCGGATTGTCCACGTGGTTGAACTGCAAAGTCGAGGCAAGCACCGTGCGGCCGCTGGCGGCCGCGGTCAGCGTCAATATCGTGCGCTGCTGCGAAACGATGCGCTCGGCCCTGGCAGTGAGGTCCACCAGCACCCGCACCGGCGCGTCGCGGCCGGAGAGCGGCACTGTCACCGGCCTGAAACGGCCCTGCTCATAGACCCGCCACGTACCGATCTCATGGCCGGAAAAATTGGTCATCGCCCAGGGGTAGATGACACCGATGCCGGTGCCGGCCAGCAAGATCAGGACAAACAGAAAGCGCATTCAGACAATCACCAGCGATATCGTGACCTTGCCCATAGCGCCCCGACGATCAAAAGGCGATGGCCAGCTTCAGCAGCCATCCCGCTTCCAAGGCTTTCGCGACTTGCGCACATCGAACAAGACGGCAAGGGCCGGTGCGCGCCATCGGTGCACGAATAGCATTTCATTCACACTTGAGCGACCGCCAAAGCCGACGCTGGGCTCACTGCTCCGCCCGGATATTCCAACTGAGGCGCAGTACTGCCCGCCTATGCCTTGCGCTCCCAGCGGCGGTCTGGCGTCTGCTGCCAGTAGGTCACCATATGGCCGGCGTCCTTCATCGTCTTCCAGTGGCCGCGGGCGGCCTCGACCTGGGCGGCGTCGTGGCCGTCGAACAGGAACACGGCACGCTCGTAGCCGGCAAGTTCGGGTGGCACCGCGCCGTCGACCAGGAATCTTATCTTGGCCTCGTTGGGATTGCCGTCGCCGGTGGTCAGGAGAATCGGCTGCTCGTCCGGAAAAGCCTCGCGGTCGGTCGCATGGGCGAGAAACGAATCGTCGCGGAAGGTCCACAGATGCTGGTCGAGCGCGTCGCGGCGCTCCTCGGTGCCAGTCTGCACCACGGCGCGCCAGCCACGGTCGACGCTGCGTTCCAAGAGGCCTGGCAGCGTGTCCTCCAGCGTCGATTCGGTCAGGTGATAGAACAGGACGTCGGCCATGGATCCAGGTCAGCTCTCGTAATGGTCGCGCACCAGCCGGTCGAGCAGCCGAACACCGAAACCCGAAGCCCAGGACTGGTTGATCTCGTTCGACGGCGAGCCGATCGCCGTGCCGGCAATGTCGAGATGCGCCCAGGGCGTGTCCTTGACGAAGCGCTGCAGGAATTGCGCCGCGATGATGGCGCCGCCATAGCGGCCGCCAATATTCTTCATGTCGGCGTTCTTGGAATCGATCAGCTTGTCGTATTCCGTGCCGAGCGGCATGCGCCACAGCCGTTCCTGCGTCGCTTGTCCCGCCGCCGTCAGCCTTTGCGCCAGTTCGTCATTGTTGGAGAACAGGCCGGCATAGTGCTGGCCGAGCGCGACCATGATGGCGCCGGTGAGCGTCGCCAGATTGACCATGAATTTCGGTCGAAAGCGGTCGTTGCAGTACCACAGCGCGTCGGCCAGCACGAGGCGTCCTTCCGCGTCGGTGTTGAGCACCTCGATGGTTTGGCCCGACATCGAGGTGACGATGTCGCCGGGGCGCTGCGCGTGGCCATCGACGGCATTTTCGACCAGCCCGATGATGCCGACGACATTGGCCTTCGCCTTGCGGGCGGCCAAAGCGTGCATCAAGCCGGTGACGGCGGCAGCGCCACCCATGTCGCCCTTCATGTCTTCCATGCCCGATGCCGGCTTGATCGAATTGCCGCCCGTGTCGAAAGTCACGCCCTTGCCGACAAAGGCCACCGGGCTGTCCTTGGGCTTGCCGCCGTTCCATTGCATGACGACCATGCGGGCACCGCGCGGCGAACCTTGCGCGACGCCGAGCAGCGAGCCCATGCCGAGCTTCTTCATCTCCTTCTCGGTCAAGATCTCGACCTTGACACCGAGCGCCTCGAGTTCGTCTGCGCGGGCGGCGAACTCGACCGGCCCCAACGCGTTGGCCGGCTCGTTGACCAGGTCGCGCGCCAGGAGCACGCCGTCGACCACCGCTTCAAGCTCGGCGAAGGCCTTCTTGGCGCCTGCCGGGTCGGCGGTGTGGATGGTGACCTTGACCGGCTTTTTCGGATCGGGCTTGCCGTTGTCCTTGTCCTTCCTGGTCTTGTATTTGTCGAAGGAGTAGCCGCGAAGAAGGATGCCCGCGGCAAGGTTCGCGGCGTCCTTACCATTGGGCGAGGCACCGATCAGGTCGAGCACCACGGCCGCGTCGGTCGCCTTGCGCAGCGACGACGCGATGCTGCCGCCAAGCTTCAGCCAGGCATATTCGTCGAGCCCCGACACCTTGCCGGCGCCGATCGCCACCAGCCTGTCGAGCGAGCCTCCTTCCGGCGCCAGGATTTCGAGGACGCTGGCGAACTTGCCCGTGAACTCGCCGACAGGGAAAGCCCGCTCCAGCGTCTTGCCGGAATCGTAGGCCCTGGCGGTGTCGCTCAGGCCACCACCATCCGCCGACAGCACGAAGACCGTGCCCTTCCTGTTCGCCGCCGCTTGAGGCGCAGCGAATTTTGCGAAGGCGATCGACGGTCTCTGGTTCATCATGTCCTGCTTTCGGGGAGTGCGTGGTTCTGCGGGAAGCCGTTAAAGCGATCCGCGACATTTGGTCGTTTTCCGGCATTTGGCAAGACTTTGCCGAATTCGCTCCCCATATGACACGTGGAATCGATGGCGATTCGTCGCGGCACGGCCCCGCTTCTTGCCGCAACCTGTTGTTAACCATCGATGTTCGCCCTTTCTTATCCATTCCCCCCGACACTCCGGCCAACCGCGGCGCGCGATGTGGGACGGGACCGGATCGCCTGCCTGACCGGGCCCGAGGGAGCCAGTTGTGCGGGCGTCGCCGGACAGCTACCTTTACGCGGTGGCATGATGCCGTTCGAGAAAATCGAGTAAAGCCTTCATGAAGGTCATTGAACGCTACATCATGCGCCGCGCTCTCGTGGTCTTCATGGCAGCGCTGGTCTGGACGCTGGCGATCGTCTGGACGACGCAGGTGCTGGCCAAGATCGACCTCGTCACCGACAGCGGTCAATCGGCGCTGACCTTCTTCGAGGTCGCATCCCTCATCCTTCCCTCGATTATCCCCATCGTTGTGCCTTTCGCACTGGTGGTGGCGGTCGCCCAGACACTCAGCGTCATGAATTCGGATTCGGAACTCGCCGTCGTCAACGCGTCGGGTGCCTCGCGCTGGACCATTGTGCGGCCGATCATGCTTCTGGCGCTCGCGGCCAGCGTCTTCTCCTTTGCCGTCGACAACGGCATCGATCCCTATGCACGGCAGAAAAACCGCGCACTGGTGGCTGAGTCGCGCGCCGATCTGCTGTCGCTGATCATCCAGGAAGGCACCTTCCGCAAAATAGAGGACGGGCTGTTCCTGCAGATCGGCGAGCGGCTACCCAATAATCGGCTGGGCGGCATTTTCGTCGCCGATTCGCGCGAGGAAGGCGTCAACCTCGTCTATTACGCCAAGACGGGCAGCATCATCGAACGCGGCGGCGAGAAGGTGCTGATGATGAATGACGGCGTCATCCATCGCAAAACGCTGACCGGCGACCTGTCGATCATCCGGTTCACATCCTACGCCTTCGACATGTCGGCCTTCATGACGGCGGCTTCCGAGGTGACGCTGCTGCCGAAGGACCGGACGACGCAGTACCTGCTCAATCCGAGTGCCAACGACAAGCATTACCAGCAAAGTCCCCAGGAGTACCGGGCCGAGGTCGACCAGCGGTTTTCGGAATGGACCTATTCGATGGTCTTCGCACTCATTGCCCTCGCCGTCGCCGGCGACGCGCGCTCGCACCGCGAAGCACGCGTCAATCCGCTGATCACGGCCATCGCGATATCGCTGTTCGTGCGCTGGCTAGGCTTCTTTGCCGCCAGCAAGGCCGATGAGATCCCGCAATATGGCTATATGGTCTATGGCGTGCCCATCGTGGCATCGGCGGTGGCGATCTGGTTCATCGTCTCCAACCGGACCATGGAACTGCCGGTGGCCTGGGCGGACTGGATGACAAACCTGGCCACGAGTGTCGGCGACGGCTGGAACGCCCTCAAGCTGAGGCTTTCCAGGCGCGACACTTCAGGGCAAAGGGTCGGCTGATGGGTTGGACGCTGGGCCGCTACTTCTTCTTCCGCTACGTGACGATAACCATCTGGTTCTTCATCGGCCTGCTGGCGCTGGTGTTCCTGATCGATTTCACCGAACTATCCGGCCGCACCACCGGCCTGCCCGGCTTCACCTATGGGACGGCGGTGGCCATCTCGGCGCTCCGGATGCCGATGATCATGCTGCAGACGGTGCCGTTTGTCGGCCTGTTCTCGGCGATGGCGACGTTGGTCTCGCTCAATCGCAGATATGAACTGGTCATCGCACGCTCGGCGGGCGTGTCCGCCTGGCAATTCCTGTTGCCATGCTGCATCGGTGCGTTGCTGTTCGGCATCGTGTCGGTCGGGATCATCAACCCGCTCGCCGCGCACGCCTTTTCCTGGTCCGAGCAGATCGAGACCCAACTGCGCTCCGGCAAATCAAACGTGGTTTCGGCCGATGCAGCCCCCTGGATCCGCCAAAAAACCGGCTCAGTGGACACCATCATCGGCGCGCGGGCCATTCTCAACCAGGGCCTGGAGATGGCCGACGCCGTCTTTTTCATCCTCGACCAGCAGGGCAATATCGTCGAGCGCAAGGACGCCGCGCATGCCTACCTGCGGGAGGGCTATTGGGAATTGCAGGATGTGAAGACGTTCCAGAACGGCACTATCCTGCCTGCCGCAAGCGATCGCGTGCCGACCAATCTGAAGCCCGAATTCGTGCAGGAGCGGCTGGCGCGCCCGGAAACCATTCCGTTCTACGACCTGCCCGGAAAAATCGAGGTTGCCCGCTCGTTCGGCCTCAAGGCAAATGCCTTTGCCATGCAGTTTGATTCGCTGGTGGCGTTGCCGTTCCTCCTCGTCGCCATGACGCTGATTGCGGCAACAGTTTCAATGCGATTTGCGAGGATGGGGCAGTCGGCGACGATGATTCTGGGTGGCGTCGTTGCCGGGTTTCTGCTTTATGTCGTTTCGGTGCTGGTAAAGGCAGTCGGCGTGGCGGGGTTCGTGCCGACTGTCATAGCCGCCTGGGTGCCGGTCGTGGTAGCTATGTTCTTCGGGGTGACTTTCCTGCTATACAAGGAAGACGGCTAGTGAGGGAGGCGTTTTTGCCCAGCTACAGGCAGGCCGGTTTGGCGCGCCTCTATGCGGCGACCGCCTTGGCGTGCCTGTTCGCCTGCGCCGTCCCGCTGCCGGTGTTCGCGCAGGACGTTGGCGACATGTCGACCAGCGTTCCGTCGGGCTCGCAGATGCTGCTGGCGGCCGATACGCTGGTTTACAACAACGACAACCAGACCGTGACCGCCGTCGGTGGCGTGCAGATCGATTATGGCGGCAATCGCCTTGTCGCCCAGAAGGTCGAGTACAACCGCAACACCAAGCGGATGGTCGCGAGCGGCAATGTCGAGGTCGTCAACAGCGACGGCACCAAGATCAATTCGCAACATATCGACATCACCGACGATTTCGCCGACGGCTTCGTCAATGCATTGCGCGTCGAAACCATCGACAAGGCCTATTTCGCCGCCGAAAGCGCCGAACGCATGGGCGGCGTGCTGACCACGTTCCACAATGGCGTCTACACCGCCTGCGAGCCGTGCGAGGACAAGCCCAACAAAGCGCCGACCTGGCGCGTGAAGGCGAAAAAGATCATCTGGAACGGCGAGAAGAAGACGGTCCGCTTCGAGAACGCGAATTTCGAGTTCTTCGGCTTCCCGCTCGCCTATCTGCCGGCATTCGAGATCGCCGACCCGACGGTCAAGCGCAAGAGCGGCTTTCTGATCCCCGGCATCATCTACAAAAGCGATCTCGGCGTCGGCGTGAAGGTTCCCTACTATTTCGCGTTGTCACCGACTTATGACCTGACCGTCACCGGCACCGGCTATACCAAGCAAGGCTTCCTCGGCGAGGCCGAATGGCGCCAGCGCTTCAACAATGGCGAATACAGCTTGAAGATCGCAGGGATCCATCAGCGGGATCCCGACGCCTTCATCGATGCCGCCGGTCGCAATGTCGATTCGGGTCCGGCGGGCGATCCCAACAAGTTCCGCGGCATGATGGGCACCCAGGGCCAGTTCGCCATCAATTCGCGCTGGAATTTCGGCTGGGACGTGCTGCTGCAGACCGACAAGAACTTCTCGAATATGTACAACATCGACAAGTACAATGCGTATGTTCACCAATCGTCGGTCTACCTGAACGGCCTCAACGGCCGCAATTATTTCGACGTGCGCGCCATGCATTTCGAGGTGCAGGAAAATACGCTCGGCGACAATCCGGCGGCGCGAAGCGGCCAGCAGCCCTGGGTACTGCCGTCGCTCGACTATGCCTACATCCCCGACGTATCGGTTGCCGGCGGTCAGTTGTCGCTCAACCTCAATGCGCGTGTCATCCGTCGCGACGATCTCGACGAGACTTTCAACATTCCATACGACTCCACCACCCCCACGCAGCGTGTCCGCGGCATCGAAGGCGAATCGGGCCGACTCACCGCCGAAGCCGAGTGGAAGCGGAGCTTCGTCACCGATGACGGACTTGTGCTGACGCCGTTGCTCGCGCTGCAGGGCGACGTGGACTACCTCGACGCGTCATCTGGTTCGCTCGCCGCCATCAACGAGATGGCGGCCAATCCCCTCATAGCCACCAGCGACGATATGCGCTCGTCGTTTGCGCGTTACATGGCGACCGCCGGGCTCGAGATGCGCTGGCCGTTGCTGTTTTCCATGGCCAGCGGATCCAGCCATGTGTTCGAACCGATGGCGCAGGTCTTCATGCGGCCGAACGAGCAATATGTCGGCGGCCTTTCCGTCCCGAACGAAGATGCCCAGAGCATGGTCTTCGACGCGACCACATTGTTCGAACGCGACAAATTCTCCGGTTACGATCGCGTGGAAGGCGGTTCGCGTGCCAATGTCGGCCTGCGTTATTCCGGCTCCTACAACAATGGCTGGGGCACCAATGCCATCCTAGGCCAGTCCTACCAGATCGGTGGCGAGAACTCTTTCGCCGCGCCGGACCTGGTCAATGTCGGCGCCTATTCCGGCCTTCAGACGAGCAAGTCGGATTATGTAGGCCTGTTTGGCATCAACAGCCCCAACGGGTTCGCGGCCTCGGTCAGCGGTCGTTTCGACGAACAGACCTTCGAGGTTCGCCGTGCCGAGGTGAAGGCCGCCTATTCAGGCCTGCCGGTGTCGCTGAGCGCCAAATATGCCTTCATCCAGGCCCAGCCGCTCTACGGTTTCACGACCGACCGTCACGAGGTCACGCTCGGTGCATCGACGCATCTTGCCGAGAACTGGCGCGTCTTCGGGACCGGAACCTACGATCTGGAGCAGAGCCTGCTGGTCAAGGACGGGGTCGGCTTCGCCTACAACGACTCCTGCTTCACCTACCTGATGACGTACTCGCAGTCGCGCGACCTGAACACCAGGGAGGTGACGCAGAGCATCGGCTTCAACCTGTCGTTCCGCACGCTCGGCGATTTCGGTACATCGAGCAGCGCCATCGACACGATCCAGTAGTCCGCGACATCGTTTCGCCGCATAGGGCTGGCACGGATTCGTGCATCCTGGACAGGACAAGGTTGGGCGGAACCGAGATAGAATTGGGATGCTAACGATGAGGAAATACCTCTTTTCGGCAGGGTTCGCGCTGCTTGTGGCGGCGACATCCGTGTCGATGACCGTGATGACCCCGCCGGCTTTCGCCAGCGAGATCAAATATGTCGTCAACGACATACCAGTCACCACCGGGGATATCGCGCATCGCGCCGCCTTTCTGAAGCTGCAGCGCAAGAAGGGCGATGCCGGCCAGGAAATGATCGACCAGACGCTGCGCATGGCAGAGGCCAGGCGGCTTGGCATCCGCATCAGCGACGCCCAGGTCGAGACCGCGTATCAGCGCTTTGCCTCCAACAACAAGATGCAGCTCGGCCAGCTTGACGGCGTCATGGAAAAATCCGGCGTCGGCAAGGACCATTTCAAGGAATTCATCCGCGCCCAGATGGCCTGGAACCAGGCCTTGAGCGCGCGTTACCGCTCCGGCGAAGGCGGCAGCGTGACCGAGCAGGACGCGGTCCGGCGCATGCTCGACAAGGGCGGTTCCAAACCAAGCGCCACCGAATACATGCTCCAGCAGGTTATCTTCGTCGTGCCGGCGGCCGAACGCAGCGCGACCTTGGCCAAGCGCAAGCGCGAGGCCGATGCCATGCGTGCCCGCTTCAACGGCTGCAACTCGACGCGCGAATTCGCCAAGGGCCTGCTCGACGTCACCGTCCGCGATCTGGGCCGGGTGCTGGCGCCGCAATTGCCGCCGGACTGGGCCGAGCAGATCAAGGCAACCAAGGTCGGCGGCGCCACCGTCACGCGTGCGACCGAACGCGGCGTCGAGTTCATCGGCATCTGCTCTTCGCGCGAAGTGTCCGACGACAAGGTCGCCCAGATGGTGTTCCAGAATGAAGGCTCCGGCGACAAGAACGCCGACGAGCTCAGCAAGAAATATGTAGACGAGCTGAAGGCGAAAGCCCGCATCGTCAAGCGCTGATGGGCAGCGCAATGACTGCGCTCGCGTTGAGCGTCGGCGATCCCTCGGGCATCGGGCCGGAAATCGCCATCGCCGCCTTTCTGGCGCGCGACACTGTTGGCGTACCTCCCTTCTATCTGCTCGCCGACCCGGCGCTGATCGCTTCGCGGGCAGGCCTTCTCGGCATTTCGCTGCCGGCGGTCGAAACAACACCTGCGCAAGCCGTGCAAGCCTTCTCCCACGCGCTGCCGATCGTCCCATTGGCCGCCCGCAGCATCGACAGCCCCGGTCGGCCGGACCCGGCCAATGCGGCCGGCATCATCGAGGCCATCGACCGCGCCGTTGCCGATTGCCTCGCCGGCGTCGCCGCGGCCGTCGTCACCTGCCCCATTGCCAAGAAGCCGCTCTACGATGCCGGCTTCCGCTTTCCCGGCCACACCGAATATCTGGCCTATCTGGCCGCAAGGCACAGCGGGGTCGACGCGGTGCCGGTGATGATGCTGGCAGGCCCGGACCTGCGCACGGTTCCCGTCACCATCCACATCGCGTTGGCCGAAGTGCCGAAAGCCCTGACCACCGAGTTGATCGTCGCCACCGCTCGCGTGACCGCCACCGACCTTGCCAGCCGCTTCGGCATCGCCAGGCCGCGGCTGGCCATCGCCGGTCTCAATCCGCATGCGGGCGAAGGCGGCTCCATGGGCCTGGAGGACGAACGCATCGTGCGCCCGGCGGTCGACATGCTGCGTTCCGAAGGGATCGACGCTTTCGGCCCGCTACCGGCCGACACCTTGTTCCACGCCCGGGCACGCGCCGGCTACGACGTGGCACTTTGCATGTATCACGACCAGGCGCTGATCCCGGCCAAGGCGCTGGCCTTCGACGAGGCGGTCAACGTCACGCTCGGCCTGCCCTTCATCCGCACCTCGCCCGACCACGGCACCGCCTTCGATATTGCCGGCAAGGGTATTGCGCGCCCCGACAGCCTGATCGCGGCGCTGAAGCTTGCCAGACAGCTCGCCGACACCGATGCAAGCGCCGCATGAGCGCTTCCGCTTCGAGTCCAAAAGCATGAGCATCGATGGGCTGCCGCCGCTGCGCGACGTCATCGAGCGTCATGAACTGCAAGCGAAGAAGTCGCTCGGCCAGAACTTCCTGTTCGACCTCAATTTGACCGGCAAGATCGCACGTGCCGCAGGCGATCTGACAAACGCCACGGTAATCGAGGTGGGGCCGGGGCCCGGAGGGCTGACAAGGGCGCTGCTTTTCAATGGCGCGCGCCGCGTCGTCGCCATCGAGCGCGACGAACGCTGCCTGGCTGCCCTTGCGGAAGTGTCCGCTCATTATCCCGGCCGGCTGGAGGTGGTTCCCGGCGACGCGCTGAAGACCGATTTCGCGGCCCTCACCGCAACCGTCGCCGGAGATGGCGGCCCGGTAAGGATCGTCGCCAATCTGCCCTACAATATCGGCACGGAACTGCTGGTCCGATGGCTGACGGTGGCGGACTGGCCGCCCTTCTACGCCTCGATGACGCTGATGTTCCAACGCGAGGTGGCCCAGCGCATCGTCGCGGCGCCGGGCAGCGATGCCTATGGCAGGCTTGGCGTGCTGGCCGGCTGGCGTACGCAAGCCAGGATCGCCTTCGATGTGCCGCCCCAGGCGTTCACGCCGCCGCCCAAGGTCACCTCGTCGGTCGTGCAGCTGGAGCCGCGCGCGACACCCTTGGCTACCGACGTGAAGAAACTCGGCCGCGTCACCGAAGCCGCCTTCGGCCAACGGCGCAAGATGCTGAGGCAGAGCGTGAAAAGCCTTGGCGGCGAGGCTCTGCTCGAACGCGCTGGCATCGACCCGACCCGCCGCGCCGAAACGCTCAGCGTCGAGGAATTCGTAAGGCTGACTAACGCGGTCTAAACTCTTCTCCCCGTGAACGGGGCGAAGGACGAGGGATCAATCCGTCTTCTCGTCCAGCAGTCCCGAGACGAAGTCGAACAGACCAGGCCGGCGATCGCGTCTTAGCCGCTCGGCGACGACGATGCCGCGCACCTCGGCGAAGGCGCGGTCGAGATCGTCGTTGACGATGACGAAATCATACTCCTTCCAGTGCTCGATCTCGTTGCGGGCGTTCTTCAGCCGTGTCTCGATCACCGCTTCCTGATCCTCGGCGCGGCGCTTCAGGCGCGCCTTCAATTCCTTCATCGACGGCGGCAGGATGAAGATCGAGACGATGTCGGCGCGCATCTTCTCCTTGAGCTGCTGGGCGCCTTGCCAGTCGATGTCGAACAGCATGTCGCGGCCTTGCGCCAGCGCCAGTTCGGCCGGTTCGCGCGGTGTCGCGTAGCAATTGCCGTGCACTTCGGCCCACTCGAGCAGCGCGTCGGAATCGCGCAGCCGTTCGAACTCACGCATCGTTCGGAAATGATAATGAACGCCCTCGATCTCGCTGCCACGGCGCGGTCTGGTGGTGACGGAAACAGACAGTTCGAGGCTGGAATCGCTCTCCAGAAGATTGCGCGCGATCGTCGACTTGCCGGCACCCGAGGGTGACGACAGGACGAGCATCAGGCCTCGGCGACGAATGCGAGACCCCAAATCCCTGGCAACCATCGGCTACTCCAGATTCTGGACTTGTTCACGAAACTGGTCGACCACGGACTTCAGTTCCAGTCCAATCGCGGTGACGGCGGCGGCGTTCGACTTCGAGCACAGCGTATTCGATTCGCGGTTAAATTCCTGTGCCAGGAAATCGAGCTTGCGGCCGACGGCGCCGCCCCCTTTGAGCAGGGTCCGGCCGGACGCGACATGCGTTTTCAGCCGGTCGATCTCTTCGCGAATATCCGCCTTGGTGGCAAGAAACGCCGCTTCCATGTGCAGCCTGGCTGCATCCAGATTGGCGGAGGCGTCCATCAGCAGCCCGACCTGCTCGGCGATCCGCTCGCGGATCGCCGCCGGATCGCGTGACGGATCCGCTTCGGCGCGCAGCGTCAGCATTTCGATGGTATCGACATGGCCGGAAAGCAGCAGCGCCAGCGCAGCACCCTCGCCCTGTCGCGCCTGTTCCAGCCCTTCCAGCGCAACCTCGAGCGCGGCGGTGATGGCGGTGTCGAGCGCGGTCCGTACTTCCTCGGTTTCGACGGTTTCGGGAATGTCGAGCACGCCACGAAGCGACAGCAGACCGTCAGCCGTCGCCGGGGCAACCCCGAATTGCTCCTGCAGCCGCCGGGCAAGGCCGGCGAGGTCTTTTAGAAACGCTTCATTGACGACCGGCTGCGCCTGGGCGCCGGCGGCACGGCCAATGGTCAAAGTTGCCTGGAAATTGCCGCGCGAAAAACGCTTCTGCAGCGTTTGCCTGACCGCCGGTTCCAACCGCTCGAAGCCTTGGGGCAGCCGCAGCCGCACCTCCACGCTCTTGCCGTTGACCGATTTGACCTCCCAGGCGATCGACGTGCCTTCATGCTCGGCGACCGCACGCGCAAAACCGGTCATGCTCTGCAAATTCATATCGCCCGCACATCCCTGGTGCATCGCCCCGAAACCAGCTTTCCGGACAGGGCAAATGCCGTTTAAAAATGACCGCACCGCGAGCGCGTCGAAACCGGACGCGCGGCGCTCTTTCAAATGTCAGGCCGCCACCTTGCCGGCAACGCCTTTTTTCAGTCTATTGGGCGGTACTTGCATCGCCCCCGGCGTCGCCACCGCCGCTCTCGTCGATGGCGCCGTCAGCAGGCTTGTCGGCATCGCCGACACCGCTGGCGCTGGCCGCCTTGGCGGCCTCATCGGCCTGCTTCTTCTGCAATGCGCGATAGCGGGCGACATTCTCGTTGTGCTCGTCCAGCGTCGCGGCGAAAACGTGCCCGCCGGCTCCATCGGCGACGAAATAGAGGTCGTCGGTCTTCGACGGATTGGCCACCGCCTCAAGCGCCGCCCGCCCCGGATTGGCGATCGGCGTCGGCGGCAGGCCGCTGATCACATAGGTGTTGTACGGCGTCTGCTTCTGGATATCCGACTGGTAGATCGGCCGGTCCGCCGGCTTGCCCTTGCCGCCGAACAGGCCATAGATGATGGTCGGGTCGGATTGCAGGCGCATGCCCTTGGCCAAGCGGTTCAGGAAGACGGCGGCGACGCGCGAGCGCTCATCGCCCTTGCCCGTTTCCTTCTCGACGATCGAGGCAAGCGTGACGAATTCCTCGATGTTGGCCAGCGGCAGGTCCGGCGCACGCCGCTGCCAGACCTCATCGACCAGCTTCTTCTGGTCGGCCAGCAGCTTGTCGACCATCTGCTGGCGCGTGGCGCCGCGCGTGAAGCGCAGCGTGTCGGTGGCAAGGCTGCCCTCGGGAGGCTTGGTCCCCGGCATGTCGCCGCTCAAGGCGGGTTCGTCGGCGATGCGCTGCAGCGCCTGTTCGACCGTCAGCCCCTCTGGAACGGTCAGCGAATACATGACCGACTTGCCGCTCTTCAGAAGTTCCATGATGTCGCGCATGGATGCCCTGGGCTTGACCTCGTATTCGCCGGCCTTGAGCGCGGAATCATTGCCGAAGGCGCGCACACCAAGGCGGAATACCCGGGCGTCGCTGATCAATCCGCGGCGTTCGAGCTGGTCGGCGATATCCTGGACACCGGTATTCGGCTTGACCAGGAAAGTGTCGCCGTTGGCAGATGGACCGGGCTCGGTGAATTCCTGCTTACCGAAATAAAGGGCGACGCCCGCCGCCAGGATGATCAACATCACCGAGGAGAGGACGAAGTTCGTGAACACGACGACCTGGCTGCGCGAAGCACGCGAGCGCTTCGGCGGCGGCGTGCCGGCTTCCGGCCGCAGGGCCTCGCTGGCCGTCTTCGGCACGATCGGTCCCGGTGTCGGCCGCTGCCCGAATTCTCCGTTGTCAGCCGGATTTGTGTTCATTTCGCCCTGCCGTTTGATTGCTCAACGAATCCCCCGAGGCAGAGTAAGGGCGAATATGGCAAAATTGACGACAAGCCTAAGCGTCGCCCGGTAGCTGGACGATCAGCCATTGTAGCGCTGGAAGACGAGCGAAGCGTTGGTGCCGCCAAAACCGAAGGAATTGGACAGCGCAACGTCGATCTGGCGGGCGCGTGGCTTGTTCGGCACCAGGTCGATCGCGGTTTCACGCTCGGGGTTGTCGAGATTGATGGTCGCCGGCGCGATGTTGTCCCTGATGGCAAGGATCGAGAAGATCGCTTCGGCGGCACCCGCCGCCCCCAGCAGATGGCCGATCGACGACTTGGTCGACGACATCGAAATCCCGGACGCAGCATTGCCGACAAGCCGCTCGACGGCGCCGAGCTCGATCGTATCGGCCATGGTCGAGGTGCCGTGCGCATTGATGTAGTCGACATCGGCGGGCGTCAGCTTGGCCCGGTTCAGTGCCGCCGTCATGCAACGGAAAGCGCCGTCGCCATCTTCGGCGGGCGCGGTGATGTGATAGGCGTCGCCCGTGAGGCCGTAACCGGTGACCTCCGCGTAGATCTTGGCGCCGCGCGCCTTTGCGTGTTCGAGTTCTTCAAGCACGACGACACCGGCGCCCTCGCCCATGACGAAGCCGTCGCGGTCGCGATCGTAGGGGCGAGATGCGGTCTGCGGCGCGTCGTTGCGCTCGGTCGACAGCGCCCGGCAGGCAGCGAAGCCGGCGATCGACAGCCGCGTCACCGGCGCTTCGGCGCCGCCGGCAACCATGACATCGGCATCGCCCCACATGATCAGCCGGGCAGCATCGCCTATGGCGTGCGCGCCGGTCGAACAGGCGGTGACGACGGCGTGGTTCGGGCCTTTCAGTCCGTGCCGGATCGAAACCTGGCCGGAGACGAGATTGATGATCTGGCCCGGGATGAAGAACGGGCTGATGCGGCGCGGGCCGCGCTCCTTGAGGATCATCGCATTCTCGGCGATGCCCTCGATGCCACCGATGCCAGAGCCGATCAGGACGCCGGTGGCGCACTGTTCGGCATGGGTTTTCGGCTCCCAACCGGAATCCTTCAGCGCCTCGTCGGCGGCAGCGATTCCGTACAGGATGAAGTCGCCGACCTTGCGCAATTCCTTCGGCTCGAGCACGGCCTCGGGATTGAAGGTGGCATTGCTGCCGTCGCCGCGCGGAACGACGTGGGCGATCTTGCAGGCAAGATCCTCCACCTCGAACTCGGTAACGCGCTTGGCGGCGCTGCGGCCGGTCAGAAGTTCCTTCCAGCTGTGCTCAAAGCCCATGCCGAACGGCGACAACAATCCAAGGCCCGTGACGACGACACGCCTCATCGCAGGTCCTCCCCGGTGATAACTGCGGAAAGCGTCAGGCCGAAGCCTTGTCGATATACTTCACCGCGTCGCCGACGGTCAGGATGGTTTCGGCCGCGTCATCGGGGATTTCGACGCCGAACTCTTCTTCGAACGCCATGACGAGTTCAACCGTGTCGAGGCTGTCAGCGCCCAGATCATCGATGAAGCTCGCCTGCTCCGTCACTTTGTCGGCATCGACGCCAAGGTGCTCGATGACGATCTTCTTGACGCGCTCTGCGGTGTCACTCATTTGGGCATCCTCGTCTTTTGGTTGTCTGTCTTCGTTAGCGGGCAGAATGCCGCTAATCAAGCTGAAAGATGGTCCTGCCGGTAACGCAATGGCTACGGACCGGTTTTTGCCCGAACCGCCGGGTTGCAGGCCGCATTACACGAAAATTGGCTCAGGTCCAAGGCGAAATGGGCTCTTTTCACAAGCCGGCAGCCTTGCCGCAGGAACCTCATTCAGATCATCGCCATGCCGCCATTCACATGGATGGTCTGGCCGGTGACATAGGCCGCTTCATTGGAGGCGAGATAGGCGACGGCGGACGCGACCTCGGCGCTGCTGCCCATGCGGCGCGTCGGGATCGCCGCCATGATCGCCTCTTTCTGCTTGCCGTTGAGCTTGTCGGTCATCGCCGATTCGATGAAGCCCGGGGCGACGCAGTTGACGGTGATGTTGCGGGTGGCGATCTCCTGCGCCAGCGATTTGGAAAAGCCGATCATGCCGGCCTTGGAGGCGCAGTAATTGGTCTGGCCGGGATTGCCGGTGACGCCGACCACCGAGGTGATGTTGATGATGCGGCCGTGGCGGCGACGCATCATGGGGTGGGTGAGTTCGCGCGTCAGCCTGAACACGGCCGTCAGGTTGACCTCGAGAACATTATCCCAGTCGGCGTCAGCCATGCGCACGAACAGGCCGTCCTTGGTGATGCCGGCATTGTTGACCAGGATGTCGACCCCCTCGAGATCGGCCTCCGCCTTCTGGCCGAGCGCCTTGACTTCGTCGCGGTCCGACAAATTGGCCGGGAACAGCTTGACCCGGTCGCCCAGTTCGCTGGCCAGTGTCTCCAGTTTCTCGATGCGCGTGCCATGCAGGCCGACGATCGCGCCCTGCGCATGCAGCACCCTGGCGATCGCCTCACCGATGCCACCCGATGCGCCGGTAACGAGCGCCTTGCGGCCAGTCAGTTCGAACATGTCGTGTCCTCTTCCTAGATCGAGCGGGCGATTATCTATGGACGTCACCGCGATGGCCTATGGTTACCACCAGAATGACCAGCCGGTTGTCTTGCACATCGCAGATAATGCGATAATCCCCAACCCGATATCTCCAAAAAGTCGCTAAAGGGCCCTTTAACGGCTTGCCAGCCTCACGTGGATCGTCGAGCACCGCGATGCGGTTTTCGATGAAGTCCCTAATGCCGTGGCGCGTTTGCGGATCCAGCTTTTCGACGAATTTGCGTGCCGACCGGGCGTATTCAAGCGTCCAGGCCACGCCAGAAGTCCTCGCCCTTCACGACGTCCTCTTCGCCACGCCTGATCCGTTCCAGAACTTCGGCGGCGAGATAGTAATCTTCCATCTCCTCGATACCGCGTTCGATGAGTTCGCGCAGATAGTAAGCCTTGCTGCGGCCGGTCCTGGCGGCAAGGAAATCCAGACGCTCCTCAATTTCGGGAGCCAATCGTATCGAGGTCGGCACGGCAATCTCCCATGAATACATGTATTCATGTACACCTGCGCAGCCGAGACTTCAAGTCAGAGCGCCGCCAATGCCGCCTCGACCTCGGCCGCGGTGCCGACCGCCGCGGTAGCGATGTCGCGGTTGATGCGGCGGGCCAGCCCCGAAAGCACTTTGCCGGCGCCGACTTCGTAAAGCGTGGTGACGTCGTTTGCGCCGAACCACTCCACCGTCTCGCGCCAGCGCACGCGGGCAACCACCTGCTCGACCAGACGGCGCGCGATCTCGTCCGGGTCGTTCGTTGGGGTAACGGTGACGTTGGAGATGATCGGGACCACCGGCGTGGCCTTGGCCACGCCAGCCAATGCCTCGCGCATGATCTCGGCCGCCGGCGTCATCAGCGCGGAATGGAACGGCGCCGACACCTGCAGCATCAGCGCCCGCTTGGCGCCTTTCTCGGTGCACAGTTTCGCCGCCAGTTCGACCGCGGCCTTGGCTCCCGAAATCACCAGCTGGCCGCCGCCATTGTCGTTGGCGACCTGGCAGACGGAACCTTTGGCGGCCTCGACGCAGGCGGCTTCCACATCCGCCTGTTCCAAACCGATGATCGCCGCCATGGCGCCCTCGCCGGCCGGCACCGCCGCCTGCATGGCATTGCCACGGATACGCAGCAGCCGCGCGGCATCGGCGACCGAAACGAAACCGGCGGCGGCGAGCGCTGAATATTCGCCCAGCGAATGACCCGCGACATAGGCGATCTTGTCCTTCAGCGAGAAGCCGCGCGATTCCAGCGCCCCGACCGCCGCCAGCGAAACCGCCATCAGCGCGGGCTGGGCATTGGCCGTGAGCGTCAAGATCTCTTCGGGACCTTCCCAGATCAGCTTCGACAGGTTCTCGCCGAGCGCATCGTCGACTTCCTGGAAAACCCGGCGCGCTTCGGGAAAGGCGTCGGCGAGATCCTTGCCCATGCCGACAGCCTGGCTGCCTTGTCCCGGAAAGGTGAATGCGACGGCCATGCGTGGGCTCCCGAGGCTGGTTCTGCTTGCCTGATAGACGATTTTTCATGCCTGTGACGCAAGGCGGGCCGCCAAGTCAAGCCCGGTTCGGCTTCTTCGCGGGGCAGCATGGCAAGCCGAGTGCCTGTTCCAAAAGGCTTTTTGGCGATCACTCCTGATGAAAACCGCTCACGAATCGTTTGCTGGCTCTTCTTATTTTCGCCACAGGCGCTAGCTTTGCGTGACAATTCCATGACAATCGAGTGACGCGCTTGTCGCTGGGTGGGAAAGTTGAAAGTGGCCAAGAGTTTGAAACGCGCCGGCAAAGCCGTGCCGCAGTTCCTGGAAGACGATCCGTCCACCGGCTATCTGCCGGGCCGGAGATGGCCGGTCGTCCGCTATGGGCTGATCAGCCTGGCGATCTCGGCTGTCCTGGTGTTCGCCATTGAATTGACCGTTCGCGGCGATGTCGCCGGCACCGTTTCCTTCTTCCTGCAGCCGCTCAAGCCGGGGTGGACCACCATCGTCGTCTTCGCGCTGGTTCTGATCGGTCTCGACGCCGTGCTCGGCCGCAGTCACCAGAGCCTGATGATCGTCGCGCCGCTGACCTTGTCGCTGGCCTTCGTCGGCCACCAGAAATCGCATTATCTAGGCGACCCGCTCTATCCGACGGATTTCCTCTACGCCCGCCAGATCTTCGCTCTGCTGCCGCTCCTAGTGCGCGACAGGCCGATGACCGCGCTGGCAATGGTCGCCGGCATCGTCGCCGGCCTGTCGCTGCTCGTCTATGGCTGGCGGCTCTGGCGCCGCAAGGTTCCAGCACTCAGCCGCAAGGGCCGCCTGGCCCGGCTGACGCTGGCGGTGCCGTTGCTTGCCTTTTTCGTCTCGATCATGGACTACGCCACGTTTTCATGGACCCGCGACCGGCTGCAGATCATCCCGATCATGTGGGACCAGAAGGAAAACTACGCCTCCAACGGCTTTGCGCTCGCCTTCGCGCTCAACGTGCCGATGGCGCATGTATCGGCGCCGCCGGGATATTCCGACAAGGCAATCGCGGCGATCGACCGGACACCGGTGACCGCTTCGGTACCCGACGAAAAACCCGACATCATCATCGTCATGAGCGAATCCTTCTGGGATCCAACCACACTGCCCGGCGTCACCATCACGCCGGATCCCATTTCCACCGTGCGGTCGCTGCGTTCCGGCTCGATGTTCTCGCCTGAATTCGGCGGCATGACCGCCAACATCGAATTCGAGGCGCTGACCGGCTTCTCGAACGCCTTCCTGCCGGCCGGCAGCATCCCCTACCAGCAATATGTGCGCACGCCGACGCCTTCGATGGCGACCTTCCTGAAGAGCGAGGGCTACAAGGCGCGTGCCATCCATCCAGGTACCAACTGGTTCTGGAACCGTGGCGCGGTCTACGCCGATTTCGGTTTCAACGACTTCAAGTCGGAAGAGACGCTGCCGCCCATGGAAAAGCGCGGACCGCTGGCATCGGACGCCGCGATGACCGACGAGATCATCCGCGAAGCCGACAGCAGCGACCAACCGGTGTTCTTCTTCGCTGTCAGCCTGCAGAACCATGGCCCTTACGAGCCCAACCGCTATTACAATCCGACCCACACGGTGAAGGCACCGATCAGCCAGTGGGCGCGTGATTCGCTGCTTTCCTACACCGAGGGGTCAGCCGACGCGGACCGCGGCCTCGAACGCCTGATCGAATGGGCCAAGAAGCGCGAGCGGCCGACGGTTATCGCCTTCTTCGGTGACCATCTGCCGCCGTTGGGGCCGGTCTATGTCGAGACCGGCTTCCTGAAGGACAACGTCGCGCCACGCAAGGAGCCGACGCCGGAAGCCGCCCTTGACCATCACCAGACGCCGCTGGTCATCTGGTCGAACCGCTCCGGTCCAGTCGAGAACCTGGGCGCGGTGAGCCCCGCATTCCTGCCCTATCATATCCTCACCACCGCAGGCATCACCCACCCTTATTACACGGGCTTCCTGGGCGAGATGCGGGAACACTATCGCGTGGTCGACCGCAACCTGCTGCTGACCCCGACCGGCGAGGCCACGTCGGATTGGTCGCGGCAGAAGGAGATCGACCCGACGATCCGCGATTTCCGGTTCATTCAGTACGACATGATGTTCGGCAAGCGCCACGCGGCGCCCGACTTCTTCCCCGGAACGGTCGGCAAGGCTATCGCCCACACGAGTTGAATTCCCGATCCATCGAGGACCGCCGCCGCACCTCCCAGGGTTGATCGTTCAATTCGTCAGCTGCAGTTTCGAGAACTTGTTGGCGATCTCCAGGAACACATTTGGCAGCTTGTTCGGATCGTTGACGGCATAATAGCCGCTCGGATCCGAGGCGCATGCGCTGTAAAGCGCGCGGTTGGCCGCGGTGTCGGATTGCAGCACCATGGTGTAGATCTGCACGCCCTCGTTCTTCAATTGCGTACAAACGCCTTTGGTCCAGCCGTCGACATTGCGCGCCGCGGTGGTCTGGTTGTCCGATCCGAAACGGCCACCCGCCAGATAACCATAGGATGTGTAATCCGACTTCGTCGCCGGCTGTTCGCTGGCGCCATAGACGACGTTCTCTCCGTCGGTGAGCAACAGCACGATCTTGCTCACGCCGGGCGTCTTCCACGACGCTCCACCGGTGTAGGGTGGGCTGGGCGACAGCACCCGCATGCCCCACGACAGGCCTTCGGAGACATTCGTACCCGAGCCGTTCCACTCGGTCATCGCGCTTGCCGCCTTGCGCAGCTTGTCGAAATCGTCGGTGAGGGGGACGACGGGCGTGGGGCACGCGCGGTTCGGGCCGACAGTGATGGTGGAGCCCGTCTCGGTGATGATCTCCTTGGCGGGCGCAACATATTTGGCGACCTTTTCCTTGTCGGGATCGCCGGTAGTCCCGCTGAGATCGATGCCGAGAATGTTGGCGTCCTGCTTATAGAGCTTGGTCTTGTCGCTGACGTCATCGAGATAGGAATTGTTGTAGTATTTGGCGGAATTGCCGTAAGAACTCGACGGCGCCTGGGCAATTTCCGGATCATCCGGTGCGAAATACGGAACGAACAGCGTGTCGGGCTTGGCGGAGTCGGGCACGGCGTCGGAGATATTGTAAGCGCCCGGCCGCGCCTCGACGCAGCCTTTCCATCCGGTGCCGTTCCATCCGGCCCCGGTCCATCCGGTCTTCTTGAGCTGCTTGAACAGCGCCATGTGATTGGGACGTATGCCCTTGATGACCGGGAAATTGACGCCGTTGGTGGAAGACTTGCCGTCCATGTCAATCCAGGACGGGTCGAACTCGTCGCCGTTGACGTTGACGGCCGTGACGAATGGAACCAGCGAGGCCCGGACATCGCGCGTCGGCGATTTTGCCGCTTCGAGGGTGTCGAGCAACGATTTCGTCGCCGTCCTCAATGCCTTCATGCGGGCGCCGGCCATCGAGCCGGTATTGTCCAGCACCAGCACCACTTCGAGCTGATTGTTCGATTCCGTGGCGGCGGCATCGACCTGGATGTGCTTGCTGTTGCCGAACAGGAAGGCAAAGTTCAGGTTGACGTCCGCCGAGGCGACCGCCTTCGTCGTGACGAAGTTGACGCCCCTGTCGACGGTCAGCGTGGCCTGGGCGTTGGCGAGTTCGCCATGCTCGGCGATGTTGGCTTGGAAATAGCGGCCGAAAGCGTCGGTGCGCGTGATCTCGAGATCGCCAAGATGCGAGGAGGCGAGATTCGCCGCGTCCAGCGCATTCTGCAAATTGCTCTTGGCCCGCATGAGGGTGGAGACATCGGTTGCGAAGGCGACAGCCGTCAGGATGGCCGGCAGGCCCATTGCCAGCACAAGTGCAAAATTGCCGCTCGTCGAGCGCCAGAACTTATTGAGAAGCATCCTTACCCCCGGAAATGCTTGGCTCCCGTTCCGACCACGGGACGTCGCCTTTTGCGCCTGTCATGATGAATCACCGGTTGATGCCACGCCTCAACCCTGTACAACCTGACATGGTGGTTAAGGCTTGGTTTCGCAAAACCTTGCCGTTGCAGCTATCCGATTGGCCGACCGTGCGACATCAGCAACACCGCTTGCCCTGTCGCTTGCCCTTGTCTTCCCCGCGGATTGCTATATAGACGCCCTCAATCTGCCGGTCCCAGCTGGGGGCTGAACGGAGGGCCGGAGGTTTTTTCGAAAACCTTCGTGTGAAGCCAGAAGCGCTTCCGCCTCCCGTGTCTCCGCTCTCGACCGTCTCGTCATGCTCCTTTCTTCCCCCTGCCCTTCGAGGGTTTGCGGGTCAGAGAAGTTGCAGAGGCTTTTGCCGCCGGGAACCGGGAGAGAAACGAAGAAAGGCGAAAAGACATAATGGCTCTTTACGAACATGTGTTTCTTGCCCGGCAGGACCTCTCGCAGCAGCAGGTCGATGCGCTTGTCGAACAGTACAAGGGTGTCATCTCCGCTAATGGCGGGTCGGTCGGACGGGTCGAGAACTGGGGACTGAAGTCCCTCACCTACCGGGTCAACAAGAACCGGAAGGCCTACTACACGCTGATGGACCTTAACTGCCCGCCGGCAGCGCTCAACGAGATGGAGCGCCAGATGGGCCTGTCCGAAGACGTGCTGCGTTTCCTGACCATCAAGGTCGAGGCGCATGAAGAAGGCCCCTCCGCCATGATGCAGAAGCGCGAAGAGCGCTCGGAACGCGGCGGCTTCGGCGACCGTGACCGTGGCGACCGTGGTCCGCGCTCGTTCGGCGACCGTGATCGCGGCGACCGCGGCGATCGTCCGCCGCGCAGCTTCGGCGACGCCGGTGGCGATCGTGGTCCGCGCCGTCCGCGCGAAGGCTTTGAAGGGGGTGCAGAATAATGGTCGACATCAACCAGATCCCGACCCGGCGCCCGTTCCATCGCCGCCGCAAGACCTGCCCGTTCTCCGGCGCCAACGCGCCCAAGATCGACTACAAGGACGTGCGTCTCCTGCAGCGCTACATTTCCGAGCGCGGCAAGATCGTGCCGTCGCGCATCACCGCCGTCAGCCAGAAGAAGCAGCGTGAACTCGCCAAGGCGATCAAGCGCGCCCGCTTCCTCGGTTTGCTGCCCTACGTGGTCCGCTAGTTCCTACCCAAGCGGGCGGTTTTGCCGCCCGCTTTTCTCCCGATCGCGACGGGCGCGACCGGTTCGAACCAATCCCGAGTTGGATTTCAAAAGAGATCCTAACTGCCTGGACAGGCAGGACAGCGACACCGGCGCCAAGGCGCCCGAGCTTCCTGACCTGTTCCGCGAGAATTGGCGCCGATCTTGATGATCGGTGCCCAACCTGAAAGGAACAAAACCATGGAAGTCATTCTTCTCGAACGCGTTTCCCGCCTCGGCCAGATGGGCGAGACCGTCAAGGTCAAGGACGGCTTTGCCCGCAATTTCCTGCTGCCGCAGGGCAAGGCGCTGCGCGCCAACGAGGCCAACAAGAAGAAGTTCGAAGGCCAGCGCGCCCAGCTCGAAGCCCGTAACCTCGAGCGCAAGTCGGAAGCCAGCCAGGTCGCCGAACAGCTCGACGGCAAGAGCTTCGTCGCCGTTCGCTCGGCCGGCGAAACCGGCCAGCTCTACGGTTCGGTGTCGACGCGCGACATCGCCGATCTGCTGACGGCGGAAGGTTTTTCGATCAACCGCAACCAGATCCTGCTCAACCAGCCGATCAAGACCATCGGCGTCACCAATGTGGCGATCGCGCTTCATCCGGAAGTCGAAGTCACGATCACGCTCAACATCGCCCGCACCGCGGACGAAGCCGAGCGCCAGGCCAAGGGCGAGACGCTGACCACCGCCGAAGCCATCTATGGCGAAGACATCAACGACAACGCCCGGCCGGAAAACTTCTTCGATCCGAACAGCGAGTTCGAAGGCGGCGAAGACAACGCCTGATCGCATGCGATCCTAGCGCCGGACCGGGCGCTCGGGTCATCTTGTCAGTGCCAGTTTGTTCTGGACCAATGCCCGGGCCTCTCGCCCGGGCATTTTTGTGCCAAAAGGAACTTTTCGAAACCCTATATATTGATGCAGAGTAGGACAGCCTGTCTGACCGAGAGGGGACGTTAGGTCATGAATATTCTGTTGAAGCGCGTGCTCGATCGCCTGGTGCGCACCGGCAATCTCAAGGTAACCGGCCCCAAGGGCGCGTCGGTGATTTTCGGTGACGGCAGCGGCGAGCCGGTGCACATGCACATCAAGACCGCGCATGCCGAGCGCGCCATCACCTTCGATCCCATGCTGGCGGTTCCGGAAGCTTACATGGACGGCGAACTCGACATTCTCGAAGGCGGGGTGTTGGGCGTGATGCGCATCGCCTTCCAGAACATGGGCAGCGGCGGCATCGACGCCACCTGGTCGAAGGCCATCGAAGGCCTGCGCCATGCTTTCCGCCGCCTGCAGCAGATCAACACCGCTTCGCGCTCGCGCCGCAACGTGCAGCGCCACTACGATCTTTCGGGCGAGCTCTATCGGCTCTTCCTCGACGAGGACATGCAGTATTCCTGCGCCTATTTCGAGCAGCCGGACATGACGCTCGACGAGGCGCAGGCCGCCAAGAAGCGCCACATCGCCGCCAAGCTCAGGCTGAAGGCGGGGCAGACGGTGCTCGACATCGGCTCCGGCTGGGGCGGGCTCGGCCTCTATCTCGCCAAGGCCTTCGACGTCGACGTGCAAGGCGTGACGCTGTCGACCGAACAGCATGGCGTGGCCACCGACCGGGCGCATGCGCAGGGCCTGGAGAGCCACGTCCATTTCGAATTGAAGGATTACCGCGAACTCAACGAACGTTTCGACCGCATCGTTTCGGTCGGCATGTTCGAGCATGTCGGCGTCAACCACTTCCGCACCTTCTTCGAAAAGAGCGCGACATTGCTCAAGCCGGACGGCGTCATGCTTCTGCACACGATCGGCCGCTCGGGGGTGCCGTGGGCGACCAGCGCCTTCATCCGCAAATACATCTTCCCGGGCGGCTACATCCCGGCAATGTCGGAAGTGCTGCCGGCGATCGAGAAGTCCGGCCTGGTGGTCACCGACATCGAGATCCTGCGGCTCCACTATGCCGACACGCTGAAGCACTGGGGCCAGCGCTTCGCGGCAAACCGCGACAAGGCCAAGGCGATCTACGACGAACGCTTCTGCCGCATGTGGGAATTCTACCTGGCCGCGTCGGAAGCAGCCTTCCGTTGGCAGGACCTGGTCATCTTCCAGATCCAGCTCGCCAAGAAGAACGACACGCTGCCGACGACGCGCGACTATATGGCCAAATGCGAAAAAGCGCTGGACATGCGCGACATGGGACGCCGCGAGCCGGCGCCCGTCGAAAAGCCGGCCAAGCCCGCCCGGCGCCGCAAGGTGGCGGAGTAGCAACAGCACGCTTTCGCCATTGGTGCTTGCCATCGCAGGCCCGTGCCCCGACAAAGGCCTCGTGACCGTCACGAGGCCTTTTCCATGACCTATCTCCTCTATGCCGCCGCCGCACTGGCCGAGATCGCCGGCTGCTTTTCGGTATGGGCCTGGTGGCGGCTGGAGAAATCGCCGCTATGGCTGGCGCCGGGCTTCGTCTCGCTGCTTCTGTTCGCCTGGCTTCTGGCGCTGGTCGACACCAATGCCGCCGGCCGCGCCTATGCCGCCTATGGCGGCATCTACATTGCGGCCTCGCTTGGCTGGCTGTGGCTGATGGAAGGCGTGCGGCCCGACCGCTGGGATCTGGGCGGCGCGGCGCTGTGCCTGGCCGGCGCCTCGGTCATCCTGCTCGCACCGCGAGGGGCATAGCCGTGGAACTGCCCATCCCGCTTCGACAGGCTGTCGACCGCATCCTCGAAAAAGTGCCGTTGCCGGAGCTGAAACAGGCGGCGAAAACGCTTTCCGACCGCTACCGCGCCGAGCTGCGCGACGGCCGCTTTCATATGGCGCAGGAAATGGCGGTCAAAGCCTATCTAGCCACCCGGCTGCCGGCGACTTATGCAGCGGTCCGCGCCAGCCTCGATGCGCTGAACGAGGCCCGGCCGGAATTCGCGCCGAAAACCCTGCTCGATGTCGGCGCCGGCCCGGGCACGGTGCTTTGGGCCACGAGCTATCTCTGGCCCGAGCTCGAACAGGCAACATTGCTGGAAGCGAGTGCTGCGGTGCGCAAGGTCGGCGAGACGCTCGCCGCCGATGCAATCGCGGCGCGGACCGTCTGGCAGGCCGGCGACGTCACCATCGATCTTGCCGACCTGCGGCCGGCCGACCTCGTCACCTGCGCCTATGTGCTGGATGAGATCGCGCCGGCATCTTTGCCCAAAATGGTCGACCGGCTGTGGCAGCTCACGACAGACACGCTGCTGATCGTGGAGCCGGGCACGCCGGCGGGCTGGCAGCGTGTCCTCGCGGTTCGCCGGCAACTGATCGAAGCGGGCGCGCACGTGCTGGCACCTTGCCCGCACGAAGCCCCCTGCCCGCTCATCGCGCCCGACTGGTGCCATTTTTCGCGGCGCGTCGCCCGCTCGCGCCTGCACCGGCTGTCCAAGGACGCCGAAGTGCCGTGGGAAGACGAGAAGTTCATCTATGTCGCCGCCTCGCGGCAACCAGCCGCTTCCCGTCAGGCGCGGGTTCTCGCACCACCGAAATCCGGCTCCGGCAAGGTTTTGCTCAAGCTGTGCGAGCCGGACGGCCGCGCCGACGAAAAACTCTTCACCAAACGCGACGGCGAACTGTTCAAGGTGGCGCGGCGGCGAGACTGGGGCGATTCCGTTTAGAGCCAAATCTTGGCATTTGACTTTGTTCTCTTTTTGTTCTAAATCATCGAGAATCATGACCTTGCCAAGTCAACCGGAATCGGAGCACGGGAATTATGTCCTGTGGACGGTGTAGCCCTCCTGTGAAAAGTGGGCATCAAAGTTGGTTGGGTAGTAACTGTTGCAGATAAGTCAGCACTGAATTTTCCCATTCTGATATCGAGAAGCCGGGATCGAAATTGGGGACATCATGGCTGAGGCAGCGCGAAAATTCGGCGTCGCGGAGCAACCGCTCTATCGCGAGGCACCAAACAACATCGAGGCGGAGCAGGCGCTGCTCGGCGCCATCCTTGTCAACAACGATGCCTTCTACCGTGTCTCGGACTTCCTCAAGCCGGGTCATTTTTACGAGCCGCTGCATAGAAAAATCTTCGAGGTGGCGGCCGAGCTCATCCGCATGGGCAAGGTCGCGACGCCGATCACCTTGAAGACCTTCCTGCCCGCCGACGGAAAGGTCGGCGACATGACCGTGGCGCAATATGTGGTGCGGCTGGCCGTGGAAGCCGTCACCGTCGTCAACGCCACCGACTATGGCCGCGCCATCTACGATCTCGCCACACGCCGGGCGTTGATCACCGTCGGCGAGGACATGGTCAATATCGCCTATGACGCGCCGGTCGACATGTCGCCTTCCGAGCAGATCGAGGACGCCGAACGCCGCCTTTTCGAACTGGCCGAGACCGGGCGCTATGATGGCGGCTTCGAGAGCTTCACCGACGCGGTCAAGACCGCGGTGGACATGGCGAACGCCGCCTATATGCGTGACGGCCATCTGTCGGGTCTCGCCACCGGCATGCGCGATCTCGACCGCCGCATGGGCGGCCTGCAGTCGTCCGATCTGATCATCATCGCCGGCCGTCCAGGCATGGGCAAGACATCGCTCGCCACCAACATCGCCTTCAACATTGCCGAGATGTACGAGCCGGCCCAGCAGGCCGACGGCTCGTTCAAGGCGGCCAATGGCGGTGTCGTCGGCTTCTTCTCGCTCGAAATGTCGTCCGAACAGCTCGCCACCCGCATCATTTCCGAACAGACCGAAATCTCGTCTTCGAAAATCCGCCGCGGCGAAATCACCGAAATGGATTTCGAAAAGCTGGTCGCCTGTTCGCAGACCATGCAGAAGATCCCGCTGTTCATCGACCAGACCGGCGGTATCTCGATCGCCCAGCTCTCGGCCCGCGCCCGTCGCCTGAAGCGCCAGCGCGGCCTCGACCTGATCGTCATCGACTATATCCAGCTGATGCAGGGTTCGAGCGCCAAGTCTTCGCAGAATCGCGTACAGGAAATCACCGAGATCACCACCGGCCTCAAGGCACTGGCCAAGGAACTCGCCGTGCCGATCATCGCGCTGTCGCAGCTGTCGCGCCAGGTCGAAAGCCGCGAGGACAAGCGCCCGCAGCTCTCCGACCTGCGTGAATCCGGGTCGATCGAGCAGGACGCCGACGTCGTGATGTTCGTCTACCGCGAGGAATATTACCTCAAGAACCGGGAGCCGAAGCTTGGCACGGAAGAATACGTCAAGTGGGAAAACGAGATGAACGAGATGCGCGGCAAGGCCGAGGTGATCGTCGCCAAGCAGCGCCACGGCCCGACAGGCTCGGTCACGCTGGCCTTCCACGGCGAATTCACCCGCTTCTCCGATCTTGCGGAGGAACACCACATCGCGGAGAGGTTTGAGTAGCCGCTTGTCCGACTTTCCAGCAAAGATGCCGGACAACGCTTTACGGCGCCCCCTTCTGTCCTGCCGGACATCTCCCCCACGAGGGGGGAGATCGGACTGCGCGTCGGATTTCGCCAATTTTCAGCATTGCAAAAAAGAGCATCGGCGTGGGCGACGGCCAATCTCCCCCCTCGTGGGGGAGATGTCCGGCAGGACAGAGGGGGGCGCGAAGGATCGCGGCGCCCGCCAGCGGGCGAGAAGGTAACAGCGTGGCTAAATCGCGCGTCCAGTTCATCTGCCAGAATTGCGGTTCGGTGCATCAGCGATGGGCCGGCAAATGCGATGGCTGCGGTGAGTGGAACACGCTGGTCGAGGAAGGCACGTCCGGCGGCATCGGTTCGGGCCCGGCCAACACGCGCAACGCCCGCAAGGGCCGCGCGGTCGTGCTGACCACGCTTTCCGGCGACATCGAGGATGCACCGCGCATCGTCTCGGGCATCGGTGAACTCGACCGTGCCACCGGCGGCGGCTTCGTGCGCGGCTCGGCGCTTTTGGTCGGCGGCGATCCCGGCATCGGCAAGTCGACGCTGCTCACCCAGGCGGCGGCCGCCCTTGCCTCCAGGGGCCACCGCATCGTCTACGTCTCCGGCGAAGAGGCCGTCGCGCAGATCAGGCTGCGCGCCCAGCGGCTCGGCGTCGCCTCGTCGCCGGTGGAACTGGCGGCCGAGACCAATGTCGAGGACATCCTGGCGACCATAGCCGACGGCAAGCGCCCGGATCTGGTCATCCTCGATTCCATCCAGACGCTGTGGACCGATCTCGCCGATTCGGCCCCGGGCACGGTCACCCAGGTTCGCGCCGCCGCCCAGGCGATGATCCGCTATGCGAAATCCACAGGGGCGGCGATCGTTCTCGTCGGCCACGTCACGAAGGAAGGCCAGATCGCCGGCCCGCGCGTCGTCGAGCACATGGTCGACGCCGTGCTCTATTTCGAGGGCGAAGGCGGCCATCATTACCGCATCCTGCGCACGGTGAAGAACCGCTTCGGGCCGACGGACGAGATCGGCGTCTTCGAAATGTCGGACAAGGGCTTGCGTGAGGTCGCCAATCCGTCCGAGCTTTTCCTTGGCGAACGCCATGCGAAATCACCGGGTGCCGCGGTTTTCGCCGGCATGGAGGGGACAAGGCCAGTGCTGGTCGAGATCCAGGCGCTGGTCGCGCAATCCTCGCTCGGCACGCCGCGCCGGGCCGTGGTCGGCTGGGACGGCGCCCGGCTGTCGATGATCCTGGCGGTGCTGGAGGCGCATTGCGGCGTTCGCTTCGGCCAGCATGACGTCTATCTCAATGTCGCCGGCGGCTATCGCATCAGCGAGCCCGCGGCCGATCTCGCGGTTGCCGCCGCACTGGTTTCCTCGCTCACCGGTCTTGCCCTTCCCGCCGATTGCGTCTATTTCGGCGAAATCAGCCTTTCGGGCGCGGTGAGGCCGGTTGCGCATGCGCAGCAGCGCCTCAAGGAAGCCGAAAAGCTGGGTTTCGGAAGTGCGGTTCTGCCCTCGGGCAGTGGGGACCTTGCTGGTGGCAATGGGGCCGGGGGGATAGGGGCCGGCGCTTTCCAGCCCACCGAGCTTGCCGACCTCGTGGCGCGTATAGCCGGATCGCGGCGCAGCCGCGCCAACGATGAAGAGTGACGCGGCCCGCCGGGTCGTGAAAAAGAAATCGGAGTGGGGCGAAAGACATGCCGATTACGCTGCTTGACGGAATCCTCGTCGGCTTCACCCTGGTCTCGGCGATGCTCGCCATGGTTCGCGGTTTTTCGCGCGAGGTTCTCTCGGTCGTGTCCTGGGCCGCGGCAGCGGCAGCGGCCTTTTTCTTCTACAAGCCGGTCCTGCCTTATCTTGCGCCGTATATCGACAATGAGAAGATCGCCATGGCGGCCTCGGCCGGCGTCGTCTTCATCGTCGCGCTGATCGTCGTCTCGGTCATCACTATGAAACTCGCCGACTGGATCATCGATTCCAGGATCGGCGCACTCGACCGCACGCTCGGTTTCCTTTACGGCGCGGCGCGCGGCGTCCTGGTCGTCGCGGTCGCACTGCTGTTCTTCAACTGGCTGGCCGGCGCCAAGGCCCCAGCCTGGGTCACGGAAGCCAAGTCGCGGCCGCTGCTGGAACAGATCGGCGCCAAGCTCGAAAGCCTGCTGCCGGAGGATCCGGAAAACGCCATCCTCAAGAAGCTCAATCCGAATCAGCCGGCCACCGAGACGCCCTTGGCGCCGGGCGCACCGGCTACGGATGCCCCTGCCGGCGGCGACGACGCCAATGCGCCGGCGCCAGACGACAATGACACCGAGACACCGCCCGCGGACAACGCGCCGGCCACTCCGGCGCCGGCAGCCCCGGCGAATTGACGCCGGAATCGGACGCCGGAAAACGCCGGTGGTGTGAACGGCTGCGCGGAACGCGTTGCTTTCGGTGCGAACCGGCCTTATATGGCGATTTTAGCGGAGCTTAAGATGGCAGACGCAGACGACGTGCTTTCCGCCGAGGCTGACGATCACTTCCACGACGAATGCGGTGTGTTCGGCATTTTCGGCCGGCAGGACGCGGCAGCCATCGTCACGCTGGGCCTGCACGCGCTGCAGCATCGCGGCCAGGAAGCGGCAGGCATCGTTTCCTATGACGGCACCCAGTTCCATGTCGAACGCCATGTCGGCCTGATCGGCGACACTTTCACCAAGCAGCGCGTCATCGACAGCCTGCAAGGCAATCGCGCCATCGGCCATACCCGCTACGCCACGACTGGCGGCGCCGGTATGCGCAACATACAGCCCTTCTTCGCCGAACTGGCGGACGGCGGCTTTGCGGTTGCCCACAACGGCAATCTCACCAACGCTATGACCGTACAGCGCGCGCTGCAGAAGCAAGGCGCGATCTTCTCGTCCACCTCCGATACCGAGACGCTCCTGCACCTCGTCGCGACCAGCAAGGAGCGCGATCTGAACTCGCGCTTCATCGACGCGGTGCGGCAGGTCGAGGGCGCCTTTTCGCTGGTGGCGATGACGGCCAAGAAGATGATCGGCTGCCGCGATCCGCTCGGCATCCGCCCGCTGGTGCTCGGCGATCTCGACGGCGCCTGGATCCTTGCTTCAGAGACCTGCGCGCTCGACATTATCGGCGCGCGCTTCGTGCGCGACCTGAAGCCCGGCGAGATGGTCGTCGTCACCTCGAAGGGCATTGAAAGCCTGTTCCCGTTCGAGCCGCAGAAGACCCGCTTCTGCATCTTCGAATATGTCTATTTCGCACGCCCGGACTCTTCGGTCGAAGGCCGCAACGTCTATGAGGTGCGCAAGCGCATCGGTGCGGAACTGGCGCAGGAAAATCCGGTCGATGCCGACATCGTCGTGCCGGTGCCGGATTCCGGCACGCCGGCGGCGATCGGCTTCTCGCAAGCCGCCGGCATTCCCTTCGAGCTCGGCATCATCCGCAACCACTATGTCGGCCGCACCTTCATCCAGCCGGGCGATTCGATCCGCCACATGGGCGTCAAGCTGAAGCACAATGCCAACCGCCGCATGATCGAGGGCAAGCGCGTGGTGCTGGTCGACGACAGCATCGTGCGCGGCACCACCAGCCAGAAAATCGTGCAGATGGTGCGCGACGCCGGCGCCAAGGAAGTGCACATGCGCATCGCCTCGCCGCCGACACGCGCCTCCTGCTTCTACGGCGTCGACACGCCTGAAAAGTCGAAGCTGCTGGCGTCGCGCATGTCGGTGGAAGAGATGGCCGAGTTCATTCGTGTCGATTCGCTCGGGTTCCTGACCATCGACGGGCTTTACCGCGCCGTCGGCGAGGCCAGCCGCGACAACGATCAGCCCCAATTCTGCGACGCCTGCTTCACCGGCCAGTATCCGACCCGCCTGCTCGACTTCGAAGGCCACGACAATGTGCGCACGCTGTCGCTGCTGGCGACGAGCGGGGCTTAGGATTGCCGGACCAGCATTTGCCTTCGCCAGAGGGGGCGTTTTCGCGCGCACTCATGGAAGCTATCGCATGATCCCCGCCCCTCCCCTCGACCTTGCCGGCCGCGTCGCGGTCGTCACCGGCGCCTCGCGCGGTATCGGCTATTTCATCGCCAAGGAACTGGCCGCCGCCGGCGCGCATGTCATCGCCGTCGCCCGCACCGTCGGCGGGCTGGAGGAACTCGACGACCAGATCAAGGCCGAACACGCCAAAACCGGCAAGGGCGAAGCAACGCTGGTGCCGCTCGATCTCGCCGACATGCCCGGCATCGACCGGTTGGGTGGCGCCATCCATGAGCGCTGGGGCAAGCTCGACATTCTCGTCGCCAATGCCGGCGTGCTCGGCGTCATCTCGCCGATCGGCCATGTCGAAGCGAAAACCTTCGAGAAGGTGATGACCATCAACGTCACCTCGACCTGGCGGATGATCCGCTCGGTCGACCCGCTGCTCCGGCTTTCGGATGCGGGCCGGGCCATCATCCTGTCCTCCAACGCAGCGCATTCGGCGCGCGCCTTCTGGGCACCTTACGCTGCGTCGAAGGCGGCGGTCGAAACCATGATGCGGTCCTGGGCGCATGAGACGCAAAGTCTGCCGCTGCGCGTCAACGCGGCCGATCCGGGCGCTACCCGCACGGCCATGCGGGCGCAAGCCGTTCCCGGCGAGGATCCGGCAACGCTGCCGCACCCGTCGGAAATCGCCAAGCGCATCTTGCCTCTGGCCAGCCCCGACCTGAAAGAGACAGGGCTGATCTTCCAGGCCAAGCACAATCGCTTCGTCGCCTACCGCCAGCCCGAATAGCTGCATGCTTTCGCCGAACTGAGTGGCCCGGATAAACAGCCCTATCATCACGCGGCCGTGATCAAAGGCGAAAGGCTGCGCCGCGGTCATGCTTTCGTCATTTCCGCGGAGTTGGTAGGATCGTACCGACTCCCGCAACAAGCGCCCGTCCGGGCAGAATAGGGAAATACTCATGGCTACGACCGCAGCGTTGGTCTGGTATCTGGTAATCGCCGGCCCGCAAGGCGGCATGGTCGTGCTGCCCAGCACCTTCGACAAGCGCGAACAATGCACCGCCGCCATCACCGAATATCAGAAGCAGCCGACTCCGGCCGGCTGGTCGGTGCAATGCGTGCCGAGCGCCTCGCCCTTTACCGACGAGGGTGACGCCGAAGAGCCGGCGGCGCAGTAACGAGCGTGATCTCCCCCTCAAGGGAGGAGATTGGCCACGTCAGCGCCGCGCTGAAACCGTCAGCTCCGGCTTGCTGTTGATGGTCTGGAACACCACGCAATAGCGCTCGGTCAGCTTCAGCAGCGAGTCTATGCGCTCCTGCGGCTCATCCGTGTCGAGATCGAAGTTGAGCCGAATGGCGCGAAAGCCGACCGGCGCATCCTTGGCGACGCCGAGCGTGCCGCGAAAATCGAGGTCGCCCTCGGCTTCCACCGTGGCGGCGCCGAGCTTGAATTCGAGCGCCGTCGCCACGGCCTTCAGCGTCACGCCGGCGCAAGCCACCAATGCCTCAAGCAGCATGTCGCCGGAGCAGAGCTCCATACCTGAGCCGCCGGTTGCCGGATGCAGCCCGGCAACCGCCAGCGCCCTGCCCGTATCCACCTTACAGGCCACCGACTGGTCGTCGATCGAGCCCTTCGCCTTTAGCGTGATCAGCGCGCGCGAGGCGTCGTCGCGATAGGCTTGCTTCAGCGGCGCCTGCATCGCCTTCAGTTCGGTCGCATCCATTTCGCTGCCCCTTTCGTCGACTGTCTCTGTTCGCATGTGCCACTCGCCAAGAGTGGCCCGATCATACGGGAAAGCAAACGATATTCATTTCCGCCAAGATACAGGCCAGCCGCTGCTGGCTGGCAAACGCCGATGTCCCAAATGGGACATTGACGGACGGGTTCCCAAAACCGTCTGATCCGGCAAATGCAATCGTTCCATTTCCGGTGATTTCGCAATGTCACGCACCCTGCCGACGAAGCCGAAACAGGATTGGTTTCGAGCGCCTGGCGAATTCGAGCCGAAATCGGGCTGTTGGCTGACCTGGCCGGAGCGTCCCGACACGTGGCGTTAACGAGGGCTGGCGACGGCCAGCCGGGCTGTGCGGCAGCTTCTCGCGATAGGAATTTTTTCTTGACAGGTGAGTGCAGCTATGGTAGATATTTGGTTATGGTGCTGAGTTGCGCCAGGGACTCGCCGCGCGGGCGGGGTTTTCCGTTCAATGTTCCGTCAACAGCGCGCCGGCGAAGGCTCCGAAGGAACCCGCTGATCCGGATTCGTTGCCCTGATGCCAAGCGATCCATCTTCAACCAGACAAGCCTTTCCTTTGACTTCGATCGCATCGGCTATAGCTATGCGACAAGCGTTCTCGCGGAGGCGTCATGCCGTTTAAGTTGAAACTGATCTGCTTCATCCTCCTGATGCTTGCCGTCTTCGCGCAGCCTGGCCTGTCCCAAACAGCGGAGCGGCCGGCACCAACGGGCGGCGTGCTGTCGCTGCTGCCGGAACCGCAGACCACCAGCCATTCTATCCAGCTCGCCGGGCGCAAGCTGGACTATCAGGCAAAGGCCGGCACGCTGTCGCTGCTTTCGGGCAAGGCCGAGGTCACGGCGGAGATCTTCTATGTCGCCTACACGCAACGGGCGCCGGCGGACGCCGCGGAAGGCTCGCGGCGCCCCATCACCTTCGTCTTCAACGGCGGACCGGGAGCGGCATCCGCCTATCTGCATCTCGGCGCCCTCGGCCCGCGCATAATCACCACGGGAACCGACGGGGAATTCCTGCCTTCGCCGCAAAAACTTGTCGACAATCCGGACAGTTGGCTCGACATGACCGACCTGGTCTTCGTCGATCCGGTCGGGACCGGCTACAGCCGCGAGGCATCAGGCCAGAACACGCATGACTTCTGGGGCGTCAACCAGGATGCCAGTTCGATGGGAGCCTTCATCCGGCTCTACCTTGCGCAGAACGGCCGCACCGGATCTCCGCTCTTCCTTGCCGGGGAAAGCTATGGCGGGTTCCGCGCGGCGCTGCTGGCCAGGACGCTGCAAGAGGATATCGGCATCAGTCCGAACGGCATCGTGCTGATCTCGCCGGCGCTGGAGTTCATGCTTGTCCAGCCCGACGAATTCGAGCCGCTGCATTGGGCGCTCGAACTCCCCTCACTGGCGGCGGTGCGGCTGCGGGCCGAAGGCGTCGGCGGCGATGCGCTGCGCGAGAAGCTCGCCGAGGTCGAGCATTATGCGCTCGGCGACTACCTCACGGCTATCGCCAGCGGGCTGGAGCAAGGCGGCCGGACGGCGAGCCAGCATGTGGCCGACATCACCGGGCTGCCGCTCGACCTCGTCCAGCGGAACTTCGCCCGCATCCCCACCGGCCTGTTCGCAAGGGAGTTCGCCCGCGCCGGCGGCAAGGTGCTCAGCCCATATGACGGCACGATCGGTACGGCCGACATCGCTCCTGAAAGCGCTCGCATCGCTGGACCCGATCCGGTGCTCGACCGCAGCGTACCAGCATTGACCTCTGCCTTCGTCGGCTATGCCCGCGACGAGCTGAACTACCACACCGATGTCAGCTATCGGCTGCTCAATGGCGAGATCAGCGGCAATTGGGACTACGGCACTTCGCGGCAAGGTTATGCCGGCGTGATGAACGATCTGCAGCGGGCGCGCTCGCTCAATCCTGCGCTCGGCGTGGTCATCGTCAACGGCTACACCGACCTGGTCACGCCTTATCTGGCCTCGCGCTATCTGGTGAACCAGATACCCTCGCTCGCCGGGGCAAAACCCATCCGCCTCGATGTCATCGAGGGCGGGCACATGATGTATTTAAGGCCGGACGGCCGGCGTGCGCTGAAGGAGGCGGCTTCAGAGCTCTACCAGGCAACGCAATGAGGGCCGCGCGCCCTTGTGCGTGCCCGGACAGAGGTGTGAAAAACGCGGCTTGGCGCATGCGCATCAACACCGCCCGCCGGCGGGGCGATCCAGCCGGCGGCGAGTGAGCGAGAAGTCTCAGGCCTTGGCTTGCGACTTCACATGGGCGATGTAGCCGCGTACGTCGCCGGCCGGGCCTGCATAGGCATTGCCGAGCTTCTTCTCCATCGCCGCCATGTAGTCGCTGGCCCATTTGGGCAGGGCGTAGTCGATGACGGCCAGGAATTCGAGTGTCGCCGCCAGGCGGATATCGGCGATCGACGGGTTTTTGCCTCCGATGAAGGGCTTGCCATCCCTGAAGAAGGAGTGGAACACCTCCAGCGGTTCGGAGATGGCGGCGATCGCCGCCTTCTGCGCCTCCGACTTTCTGTCGGGATGAGCGTCGCTATGGCCGACCTCGCCGGCATATTGCGGGAAGCCGAGCACCGGATAGGTGGCGCGCGCCACATAGGGATAGAGCGTGCCGATCAGGTAGAACATGGCGCTGTCGATCATCGCCCGCTTGGCAGGCGCCTTGGGGTAGAATTTCTCCAGCCCGTGCTTGTTGGCGAGATACTGCATGATGGCGCAGCTCTCCCAAAGCACTCCCCGCGGCAAGCTCTTGTCCTCGATCATCGGGGTCAGATGGGCCGGGTTGCGCGCCATGAATTCGGGCGAGCGCGTGCTGCCCCAGGCGTCGGCCTCGGCATGGTCCAGCCCGGCGGCACGGGCAAACACCCGAACTGTCATGTTGTTGACGCTCGGCTTCAGCATGCTGATCATCAGGGCGGGCTTCTTCGCCGATTTCCCCTTGGCCTTGGCCATGGTCGTGCCTGCGGCTGCCTTTGACGCCGCCTTGGCGGCAGGCTTTGCCGATGCCTTAGTCGCCGGCCCCGCCGACGCTTTTGCCGCCGGCTTGGCTGAAACTTTTACGGCAGCTTTTGGTGCCGCCTTAGCCGCCGGCTTCTTCCCGCTCTTCGTCCCTGTGCTTGCCATGTGTTCCTCCCTTATGTTTGGCAAAAATCAATATGGGTTCCTTGGCCCCCGGTCCGCCGACAATGTCGCGCGCGAGCGCTCAACCAGTGCCTGGATGGCGTCGGCCAGATGCACCTCGGCGATGTTGTAGTCGCCGCGCCCGACGCGGAGCTTGTGTGCTTCCATCAGCACGTCGGCATGGGTAAAGCCCGCCGGCGGATCGAAACGGTAGGAAGCAAGTTCGATCAGCAGACCGAGCGGATCCTCGAAATAGATCGAATCCATGAAACCGCGGTCCTTGACGCCGCTGTGCTTGATGGCGCGCTCGTCGAGCCGGGCGACCGCCTGCAGGAAGGTAACGCGCGACACGGCAAAGGCGATGTGATGTACGCAGCCGGTGTCGGTCGGGGTGCGGCGCTTTACCGGCGTGCGGGTTTCGTCGGTGAAGATGGTGATCAGCCGCCCGTCGCCTGGATCGAAGTAGAGATGGCTTTCGGTTGCCTTGTCGAGGTTGGGCTGCTCGAAAATGAAAGGCATGCCCAGCACGCCTTCCCAGAAATCGATCGACGTCTGGCGACCGGCGCCGACCAGCGTGATGTGATGGACGCCTTGCGATTGCAGTTTCTGCATTGCGTTCTCCCCTGCCATGTCGGTGTCTCGACACTAGAAGTGCCAGGTTTCAGGGCCCGCCGCGCACGATGCGAACGGCACCTCTCATGCGAGCGTTGGTTTCCTGGTCCGCACCGTTCCTTGGCGTTCTGCGCGCCGCCCCAGCGTCACGCGCCGGCTTTTGTGAGACAATGCTAAACCAATCAGCCGCGCCACGCCAGAAGTCGCATCCGGGACCACCCTGCCCCAACGCAAGCATGGCGCTGGAGCTGCGCCATGCAAAGTTTCGCCCCTATAGCTGGCAGGCGCGCAGCCGACAGGGGCCGGAGCGAGCATTTCGCAAACGGCAGTGATGGGCATGGCCAGACTGCTGACACTACGATGTCAGGACAGAACCGCGTAAATTGGCTTTCATGACCGATGTTGCAGCCGCCACCGACACCGCAGAACGGACACTTGGCATCATCCTGGTGTCGTCCTCGGCGGCCGTGTTCGGGCTGACCGGCGTGCTGACCAAGTCGATCCACGCCGATCCGCTGACCATCACCTGCTGGCGCGGCTTCGTCGGTTCGATCCTGATCACGCTCTATGTGCTGTGGCGCCGCCACCGCTCCGGCAATCGCGAAACGTTGCGGCTTGGCTGGCGCGGCTGGCTGCTGGCGGTGGAAGGGGCGCTGGCCAGCATCGCCTTCATCTCTGCCTTCAAATTCACCTTCGTCGCCAATGTCGCGGTCATCTATGCAACGTCGCCCTTCATCGCCGCCTTGCTGGCCTGGGTGCTGGTGCGCGAACCTTTCCGCCTGCAGACGATGGCGGCCGCGGCTGTATCGCTATGCGGCGTGGCGGTGATGGTCCGGTCCGGTTTCGGCACCGGCAATCTGTTCGGCGACGGACTGGCGCTGCTTATGACGATCGGCAGCGCGCTCTACATGATCATGGTGCGCGCCTTCCGCGACACGCCGGTGGTGTGGGCCGGCGCGGTTTCGGCCTTCCTGTTGTTCGTGCTCGGCTGGTTCGTCACCGATCCGCTGGCGGTGTCGTCAAGGGACGCCGTTCTGCTCGCCACCTTCGGCGCATCCTTCGCGCTGGCTTCCATCCTGTGGACGGAAGGCTCGCGGCTCATCCCGGCGCCTGAATCCGGCCTGCTTGGCTCGGCGGAAGTGCCGTTTGCGATCCTGTTTGCCTTCCTGTTCCTCGCCGAGATACCGCCAATGGCCAGCATGATCGGCGGCACCATCGTGCTCGCCGCGGTGTTTGCCCATGCCGGACGCGACTGGCTGGCAGCCCGGTCTCAACGCACGGCATAAAATATTTCTTAAAAAAGTGACACAGTCATGGAACCATCATCGGGGTCGGGCATTGTTAGTGCGACGGGCCACCCCAAGTCCCCCCAAACCCCTCGGCCCGTCCTACTCCAAGCCGACCGCAAGGTCGGCTTTTTCTTGTGTGCCGAGCATGATCGACAGCTCGGAGGTGTAAGTCCTCTACCCAGCCTGATGGCGGCGAAGGGTTAGCGAAGCGCAAGGGCGTCGTCGTGAGGCGGGG